>CAZHAJ010000024.1:0-17402 GCA_964530215.1 uncultured Peptococcaceae bacterium
AAAAATTTACGCCCACAATAATGAAATAATCATTACCGGGGGCGTAAATATGAGTGGTTGCGGGAGCAGGACTTGAACCTGCGACCTTCGGGTTATGAGCCCGACGAGCTGCCAACTGCTCCATCCCGCGTCATTAATTATACTAGCTTAATTGCTTGCTTGGAAATGTCCTTTTCCGTCTGACAATATGTAATACTACTACTTGCAGCATCGAAAGTCAACAGTATGTTTTTACCATATTATATCCTGCAGTGAATTACATATTCCACTTATTTCTGTTTTAATTATCTGCTTCTATACTTTTCTATAAACCAATCCCCCAGCCAATGCCACCAGTTCACCCTTACCATCCCTTACCTCCATGCGGTACAATCCCGTCTTTCTTGTCAAGTTTTCTTCTTCAGCAGTAGCTGTCAAAACTTCTCCCACGGTGGTAGTTTTTAAAAACTTAATATCTACATTCAACGCCAATGCTATTGGGCCATGAGCATTACTGGCAGCGGCAAAAACAATATCTGCCATAGTAAAGATAGCACCGCCGTGAGTGACCCCAACCCCATTTAACAGCTCGGGCCTTACCTCCATGGTGGCTTTAGCATAACCAGGCTTGACCTCTTCTATCTCTATCCCTAGATGCTTTGCCAGAGCATCTTTTTTTGCCACTCTGTTTATTGCCTCACTCAACAAAATCCCTCCTGCAATATAATTAATTTCCCTTGAAATGTATGTCTATACAAACTACTTCCGGGGTGTTTGCAACCCTTATCGGAGGACCCCAAGTACCATATCCCTGAGACACAATCAAATGAGTATTGCCCTCCTGTATGTGCCCCCAATCAGTTTTATACATTCTTTCAGTAATAAAATTAAATGGAAATAACTGCCCCCTATGGGTATGGCCAGACAAAATCAAATCAATATTTTCGGTCATAAAAGGCTGGGACCTTCGTAACGGTTGATGCCTCATTAATATCACCGGATATGCATAATCAATGTTCTGCTCTTCAAGAAACTCAGGTCTGGCAATATCTGCTTTTGTTCTTTTGTTATATAAATCGTCCTCACCCGCAAGATAAAAACTATCTGATATCTTAATCACCTGATCCCTTAAGGTCTCAACACCTGCTTTATGCAAATATTTAAATATCTCCTCACTTTTCCCTCCAATATACTCATGATTGCCTGGCACCGCATAGATTCCATGCTTAGCTGTAATTTGCCTGAAGGTGGATATCATATCCTGCTCTACAAAAGGGTCGGGATGCTCGTCCACAACATCTCCAGGCAATAAAACTATATCCGGATTTTGGGCGTTAATCATGTTAACCAGATTAACAAGACGTCCATTATGGATTATGGTTCCCAAATGTATATCAGAAACCATCACTATCCGCAACCGATCAAAATTTCCCGCGTTTTTAGCAATATTAATGTTATACTGGGTTACTTGTGGGTGCCTGGCATTCCACCAACCATAATAGACAACTGCAGACACCAGCATAATAACCGCCAATGTTGCTATAATGCCTCCCAAAGGGTTTTCATCAAAGGAATAAAAGATTCTATATCTCTTGTTAAATAATCTAAAAAGCTCTAAAACTGTTAAAGTCAAAGCAAAATAAACCATAAAAGCTAGCCAGAATGAGCCTATGTATAAGATTACTTTACCTAGCTCAACAGGCATATAATCCCTTAAAAATCTTTCGATAAAGTATGATAACGCCAAAAACCAAAACAAAGGCCAGTAAATTTTTCTTGCAAAGGGTATGTGTCGTCCAAAAAATTGCCAACCTCGAACACAAATCCAGTAATTAATAAAAATATAAATAAAAATAAATAATAAGATAAATAAAACTTTAATTGACATATACTTCCCCCAAATGTACAAATACGCCCCTTCGGGCGACTATACTCTAAAAAACACAGACATCAAATGCCATATATTCTCAAGAAAAAAACATTCAGCTAAAATTTTATTGATTATTATTATACTATAAGTAATTAATAATTTTTGCGTAAGTTCAAGGTGTACTAGTTAATTCTAATGATTGTTTATAATTACAAATAACACAATATCATCATATTATATCTCTCTATCTTTTGTAGAATACTAGAATTAAATCAAAGGAGGGATTGAATATGGCTAAATTCTCCAAAGACCAAAGCACAAATACTGCATCCCCAAACTACGGTGACGGCGGTAAAGAAATTCCAGAAAAAGATGTAAGAAAAGCTATGAACAAAAAAGGATCCCTTAAAGAAAACCTAAATAGCATGAGGTGGTCTTAAGCTTTAAACCACTGAGACAGAAAAACCTGCTTTCGGCAGGTTTTTCTGTTTGCAGTTAATATTTCATATAAAAGAGTAAAATGATAAGATAATAGAACGTAATTATATTAAATCAGGAGACAAACATGATTCGTGTGTCAGATATAAAGCTTAATATTGATGAAGATAAAGCTACGCTTGTTAATAAAATCGCCAAAAAACTGAGAATTAACAAGGACAATATAATAAGCTACAGTATACATCGGCAATCATTGGATGCAAGGCAAGGTAAAAAAATACACTATGTATATTCCTTTGATGTAGAGGTGAATAACGAGCAACTGGTTTTACAAAAGAATAAAAGTAAAGATATTATTAAAACGCCGGACATATCTTATAAAAATATCTTGCCCGGTTCAAAAACATTAAAACATCCGCCGGTGATTGTGGGCACAGGCCCGGCAGGTTTGTTTGCAGGTTTAATTCTGGCACAGGCAGGTTACAAGCCTATTTTACTGGAAAGAGGTGCAGACGTTGATACCCGCACTCAAATTGTTCATCAATTTTGGCAGACAGGCAAACTAAACCAAGATTGTAATGTTCAATTCGGCGAAGGTGGTGCAGGGACTTTTTCTGACGGCAAGTTAACCACACTTATCAAAGATACCCGATGTAGAAAAGTATTGGAAGAACTTGTTCTGGCAGGAGCACCGAAAGAAATTTTATACTTAAACAAACCTCATGTGGGCACCGATATTCTAAGAATAGTAGTAAAAAACATAAGAAAAAGAATTATTCATTTGGGTGGCGATATACGTTTTAACAGCAAGGTTACTGATTTTATATGCAACGACAATCAAATATCCGGTATCACGATTAATAATTCTGAAAAAATAAACACCCAAACTTTGATACTGGCAATTGGACATAGTGCCAGAGATACATTCGAATTACTAGTTAAAAGAAATATAAAAATTGTACCAAAAGCATTTTCCATCGGCGTTAGAATCGAACATCCTCAAAAAGTCATTGACCAAGCCCAATACAAAGAGCTTGCCGGACACAAAAAACTTGGCCCGGCAGAATACAAAATGGCATATCACTCAGCTACCGGTCGATCAGCCTATACTTTTTGCATGTGTCCGGGCGGCAGTGTGGTGTCCGCCGCTTCGGAGGAGGGCTGCGTTGTTACCAATGGAATGAGTCAATACGCTCGCTCCGAAAAGAATGCCAACAGCGCCCTTTTGGTGGGAGTATCCCCCGATGATTACGGCAGTGACAAACCTTTGTCTGGAGTGGATTTTCAAAGGGTTTGGGAAAAAAAGGCTTTTGAATTGGGCGGGAGTGATTACAGCGCACCGGCACAACTGGTGGGAGATTTTTTAAATGATACCCCTTCCCAATCCTTTAAAACGGTATCTCCTTCTTTTACAGGTAACCTAAAAACCACAGAACTAAAAAAATGTCTTCCCAATTATGTAATTAGCACCTTAAAGGAAGCAATCCTCGACTTCGATCGCCAGTTAAAGGGCTTTGCAATGCCAGATGCTGTATTAATCGGAGTCGAAACTAGAAGCTCTTCCCCCGTTAAGATTTGCAGAGATAAAAATTATTGTTCCAATATCGAAGGTCTTTACCCAGCCGGTGAAGGAGCAGGGTATGCAGGAGGCATAGTATCTGCCGCAGTAGACGGGATTAAGGTAGCAGAGCAAATAATCAAGAACTTTAAGCCTTTACAAATTTAAATACCAAAGGAGTAGAGAACACTTGAATAGACCTATTAAAGTGGCAGTGATTGGAGGTGGTGCGTCAGGACTTACCGCTGCAATTTTTGCCCGTTACCATGGAGCCCAGGTGGCCTTATTGGAACAAATGGATCGTGTGGGCAAAAAAATACTTGCCACAGGTAACGGAAGGTGCAATTTAAGCAACATAAACCTGGACATAAGCAATTATTTCGGAAGCAATCCAAAGTTTGCATTTTCCGCCCTAAAACAATTTGACTTTCAACAAACCATGAATTTTTTTGAAGAGCTGGGAGTATCACATAAGGTGGAAGAAGACGGAAAGGTTTTTCCTGTTTCAGACCAAGCATCCAGCGTACTGGACGTACTTCGCTATGAGCTTGAGCGTTTAAATGCTGAAATAATTTGCAATTCCAAAGTAACAAGCATTTCTGGTTCTAAAGGAAATTTTGCCCTGACTCTTAGCAACGGAAAAAAGCTGAAAGCCCATAAAGTTATTATCGCGACCGGAGGTAAAGCTGCTCCAAATCTTGGCTCTGACGGCAGTGGTTATGTTCTGGCCGAAGCACTGGGACATCATGCAGTGGAAGTATTTCCTGCTCTGGTACAGTTAAAGCTTAAATCTCCATTTTTAAAAGCACTAAAAGGAGTTAAGTTTATAGGAACTGCAGAGATTATTTTTGACAATAAATCTATTCAAACTACTTATGGTGAAATACTATTTACCGATTATGGAATTTCGGGTCCACCGATACTATCCCTTAGCAGAACAGCTTCAGAATTATTAAATAAACAGAAAATTTTTCAGCTTAAAATTTCAATAATAAATGACAAAACACAAGAAGAGCTAGACAAATACCTAAAAGAACGCCTGAATAAACAAGCACATAAAAGTGCTTCCTTCAGCATGGTAGGATTTATCAACAAAAGACTAATACCCGTTATACTTAAAGAGGCGGGAATCAGCGCCCTAAACAAGCCAGCATCCATGATTACCTCAACAGAGAGAAAAAGCATTGTTTCCACATTAACAGATTGGAGATTTGATGTTGTGGGAACCAATTCCTGGAGATTCGCTCAAGTAACAGCAGGTGGCGTAGATGTTCAAACTATCAACCAAAAAACTATGGAATCTAAATTAGTACCCGGCATCTATTTTGCTGGGGAAATATTGGATATTGACGGAGCCTGCGGTGGCTATAACCTGCAATGGGCATGGTCATCAGGAGCAATTGCAGGCAAAAATGCATCTCAGTCTTAACAAACATACCATTTATATCTTTTCCAAACCAATTAAAAATGTTATGTTAATATAGAACTAATTGATTGCAAGCAAAAACAGCTATTAGGAGGATCACAAATTGAAAAAGTTATCCCTATTAATTCTCATACTATCTCTTTCTCTGCTAATGGGATGTGCATCGCGCGGTGAGGTAAAAGAAATGGCTCACAAACAAACTGCCATGCTTGAGGAACTGACCCCTATAGTCAACGAAATAATTAATGACTATTCAAGATGGGAATCCGGTGAAATCACCAGAGAGCAGCTTTCTGCTGAATTAAACGGACAACATAAAAAAATTACAGATATTAAAACTAAATTCTATGAAGACAAAGCTGAGCTATCCAGATTTGCTATTAACAGTGCTTCCTTTTGGAAAATCAATTATATGTCAACCATGTGTTATGATATCGAGCAATTTCTTATCGGTGCCACTCAAGGTTATCCCGAAAGTGTTGTCAACTCGGTGGACAAACCACTTCCTGATTCCAGCCTAAAAACTTCCTTTGAAGAAAACATCAATAGATACTTTGAAAATGCAGACAAACTAAAAAGAGGCATTGATGAAATAATAAGATTTTTCTAAGAGGTGAAAGGATGAAAAAATTTACTGCCCTACAGACGCTATTAGGCATAATCGCAGCTTTTATATTGGTTTTTATGTTTGTGTCTTTTCCTGCCACAAAAGAACAGGTGGACCCGGCAACTCAGCTAACGATCCAGGTTCCGGATTATAAAGCTACAACTTTCAGGGCCGCCGGAGTAGTCTTGATAACTTCGGTACTTATAGTTTTTGCTAACAAAACCACTCAAACTCCTACTAAAAGAAATAAGAAAAATAAAAAACGTAGCAGGCGATAAACATGTTTAGCTAAAAATACTTTCCGGCATAATTCGGAAAGTATTTTTTAGCTATCACAAAATATGTTTATTATCTTTTTTACCGAAATAACATATCAAGTGATAAAATCATCAAATAATTTGTAATAATTCTATTATTGGGAATAATCTTTAAAATGGAGGTGATTTATGAGCCACCTAGTTGAATTGCATGATATTCTTGAAAAGTTAAAAAATCAATTAACAGCTTTAGAAGAAATAGTCGAAGGAATCGAACCAACGGAGTACCACGAAGCAATAGTCAAGGCTATCGACAAATCCAGCCACCTACTGAGTTGTGCTTTTGGTGAACTGGAAAAACAACACAAGGATTGAACATTTTTAATTGCTTAAACCTTGGGTTTATTGACAGAGTGCATCCTTTCTGATAAAATTTGTTTTGCGCAAAAGTCAGACTAAACAATTTTATCAGTTTAAAATGTCCCAGTAGCTCAGCTGGATAGAGCAACGGACTTCTAATCCGTAGGCCGGGAGTTCGAATCTCTCCTGGGACGCCACAAAAATCAAGGCTTTCAGCTTTCACTGAAAACCTTGATTTTTGATTTTTGTGCCTATTTGCTGCCAAATATTAATTAATGGATCCAACCCCGGCTTGCTACCATAGTAATGTAACAGTCAGACAAGCCCAACATACCAATTCAACTCATATACTATATCAAAAATAATAGTTAGGAGATACTGTAATTGAGTGATGATAGATATGCAAGAGCTATAAACCCTGCCACAGCAGGGCAAGCACCTGCTCCACCTCAAAATTGTGTTGGTCAGTTATATACTGTTAGGGCTTCAGATACACTCTTTATTATTGCAAATAGATTCAGAACAACTACCCAGCAAATTGTTGATGCTAACCCACAGATTATTAATCCAAATATCATTTTTGTAAATCAAATAATCTGCATTCCTAACACAATACCTACACCAAATGATGGACTTCGCGTCCTTTCACTAAGATTCTTTTCAGAAACAGGTCAACCCCTTTCAACTTCTAACGGAACTATTCAACTCAATGACCGTGTAATTATTAGAGCAACATTTAACCAGCCTGTCTCAAGAGCTTTCTTCTTCCTGGAACCTACCGGCACGGAAACTTGTGAACTTGCACAACTAATAGGCATTGATTGTCCAAGTGCCGTGACTGGAGTTGCAGAGATACTTTGGCAGGTACCCTCAGGCACCCTTGGTCGTGTCTTTGTTGTTGCCTGTATTAACAGTATCTGTGCTAAATCTAATGAGATACTTGTTGTTAGAAATAATTTAAAAAACCTCCAACCTTAATATACTTGTTCAATTTCAAACCTACACCCCCTCATTTATCTCATTTCTAAGTTACCTTAGCCACATCAATACAATTCAATTAATATCTTACGAATCTCGTACATGTAAATCTTTTTTAGTCCAATATTTTAGCAATATAAACCCTGTTTCTATCTTTTTAGTCAACATCCGTTCTATCAGAAGGTTTTTAAGTGCCCTAATCAAGAATCATAAATATAGAGGTGATAGAAATGTTGGGTATCTCTAAAGGACTTGACCTTTTTCACAGACCTATTTTTATAAGCATCAATAAACTTCTCAATCCTAAAGGGACTACAAAGTACAAAGTAATTTTATTAATACTAGGCTTGCTGCTTTGTGGTGGATTATTGGTGTACATAACAGGTGGGTTAAAATATTTTTACTCACACTTCATGTACTTGCCTATAATAATTGCATCCTTTGCTTTTAGAGTTCCTGGAAGCATTATTACTTCAATTGCAGCAGGTTTAATTTTAGGTCCATTTATGCCACTGGAAGTTCAAAACAACATACCCCAATCTACAGTTTCTTGGTTATACAGAATGATGTTTTTTATTCTTGTTGGCACCACTACTAGTGTTCTGGCCTCTTTGCTTAGCTTTCAGTTAAGTTCCTTAACTGAGTTAGTTGATAAGGTTTCAATTAACTATGCAAAAACTCTTAAGACTTTTGCTCATAGCGTTGAGCTTCGTGATCAATACACTGGAGAACACTGTGAAAGAGTAGCTCATAATGCACTTGTTCTAGGAAAAGAACTTGACTTATCAAAAAATGATTTAGAAACTTTATACTGGGCTGGGCTACTTCATGACCTTGGCAAAATAGCTGTCCCAGAACACATCCTATTAAAAGCTGATAAACTAACTTCTGAGGAATACGAAATTATTAAACTACACCCTGAAGTTGGTTCAGACATTTTAATGTCTCTTTCTAATGACTTTAAAGAGATTGCTGCTGGCGTTTGTTCCCATCATGAACGATGGGATGGTACTGGCTACCCTTATGGATTAAAGGAAGATTCAATTCCTGTATTTGGTCGGATTTTAGCGGTAGTAGATGTATTCGAAGCTTTAACAAGTAACCGACCCTACAGAAAATCCCTAAGTCCACAACGAGCGTTACAGTATCTAAAAGACAAATCAGTACAATTTGACCCTTCTATCCTAAACATGTTCTGCAAACTATATGAAACGGGTAAAATAAAAGTCCAAACCGAAAATGAGTTAAAATCATTTAATGATGACTATGACACATTTCATAAAGCAAATATCCTGACAATTCCTCTTGCAAGATCACCTTTTAGTAAAAAAACTACAAGAATAATAATGAATATATGGGATAACTCATCTAGCAATATAGCAAATTAGATTTTTTATAATATAGATTTCAGTGGTTCTCTGCCCTTGACCCTTTTCTGTAGGTCGCACCTGCTTTTCTTTGCTCAAACTCCTGCTAAGAAATGACAACCCAGCCCATATTTACAGTACACCTTTTGCACCAATCATCTAGGATTGATGTATTTGTATCTATTACTGACCTTGCCCTGCTTCTTGTTCGCTTAATAGCTTCACTATTTATTTATCTTTAATGTAAAAATTTCATGGGCTATTATAAATTATTTTGTCTATGTTGACTGGTTCAGTTTTTTGCGCTTTAGCTTCTCACTGTACATAAGCCTATCAGCTTTATGGTAAGTCTCCTCAAGAGATTGAGAGCCATCTTCATTGATGGCTAATCCCATTGAAATACTGAGGGTCAATGTGCTCTTTTTATTATGCTGATTAATCTTATGACAAATTCTCTTAATGATTCCATTGCCGGTTTCCTCATCTGTCCGGAGTAGCACCAAGGCAAATTCATCTCCCCCAACTCTCGCCAGTATGTCATAAGCTCTTATTGATTCTTTAAGTACATCTGCACAATTTTTTATATATCGGTCGCCCTCCAGATGTCCAAAGGTATCATTAATCTTTTTCAAACCATCCAAATCAGCTGAAATAATTGCAATGGGATATTCCCTTGAGCCTTCCAGACGTTTTATTTCATTCTCAAAATAGTGACGATTATACAGACCCGTCAGCTGATCATGGAAGCTTAGATATTCTAGGGATTCCAGGTTTCTGCTGTTCCTAAGGGCTACTGCAGCTATATCTCCGAGGGATGAGACAAATTCAATGTCTCTTTGAGTAAATCCTCCCTCCTTATTGGCTAAACCAATAAGGCCAATTGCCCTCTGGTCAATAATTAGCGGGGAAAACATTACGTTTTCAAGACGCATATGCCCTTCCGGCAGAAATTTCACCCAATGACTTTCTGCAAAATCATTATCAAAAACTCCTATAAGATTTTGATAGGCTGTTTCCCTTAATCCTCTGATGGGCATTGGCAAGTCTCTATCGACATCACAGGAAAGGCCTCCGGAGTCTAAATAGAGAACTTCATTCTCTGCACCGTCTGAACTCAAAAGAGCAATATAACCAGAAGTAGCACCTGTTACTTTTTTACACAAAGTAAAAATCTGTTGGGCTGATTTCTCAAAATCTTGATATTTTAAAATTGCCCGGGCACTCTCTAAAAATGCCTTGTATTCTGCCGAAAGCATTTTTAATTCTGCTGCTAACTCCTGTTTAGACATGCCATCTATTTTTTCCATATCCATTTAAAGCCCACCTCTTTAATTCATTTTGCGACTCCCTATGCTACAAAAATCTCCGGGCTTAACTTTTTTCTGATATCGGATGATGGCAAATCAATTCTATTAAACACAGTTTTGAGCAACTCTAACTATTTTTGAAACATCGAAACCCTTTGAAGATGCAAATCCCATTATATCATCATATAAATCCTTGTCGATTATCGGCTCTCTGCTTAATATCCATAAATAGTTCATCGTACCACTTGTTACCACGGCATACTTATAATCTTTTTCGTCAAGCAAAATAATCTTATACTCGCTTTTAAAAGGCCTGAAGAAACTTACATAGAGTCTGCCGGTACAATTTTTATCCGGAACCCAAGCAACTGCTTTTGCAGTTTTTTTCTTTCCGTTTTTAAAACCGGCATTAATTATTTCCATCTTTGTCTCACTCAGCAAATTATAGGTTGCGGTAACATTTTCCAACCCCTCCTCAAAGGAATGGGGGAAACGGGCAATCTCATACCACACACCGGTATATCTTCTAAGATCGACATTACACACCGGTTTTATATCTTTGGTGTTTTTAGCGATAAAGTTGCTGAAAATACCCAACCAGATCACCCCCACAGAAGATCACAAGCTCGCCAAGTGTTATTTGCCGGATGTCCAACTGAAAATGTTCTTACGTTTAGGACAGGTAACCTTTAAGATACCCTTATCTATCGGAAGACGCAATCTAGCTCCGCATTTATTGCAATCAACAAGACGATGGTCCACCAATCCAAGTATCTTTTCCTTGTCTAAACCAACAACGATATCCTGCCCTATGAAAAAAGCAGGTACTCCGCTGATATTTTTTCTGGCCAACTCATTACGAGCTGCTTCATCTAGATTAATATCCTTTTCCACAAAGTGAATATTGTTCTGCGAAAGAAACTCTTTCGCTAACGTACAATATGGTCAGGTACTTGTTGTAAACATAATTACTTGCTTCATCTATAACCACCTCGGAAAACAACTATGCTTTCATTATAGTTGCTTTTTCAGATAAAGACCAGCAACACAACAGGAATAATTCATTTCATTATTTTCAAAAAAAAAAGCCCCTAAAGGGGGCAATAGAAAAAAGGTGTTATTATTGGATGCATTTAATTATATATGACTTGACTTAACAGGGATATTAGGAAAATTCTTATTTTAAAAGCATTAATTTATATTAGTATACAAAGATAAGCACCCGGAATTATATCTTCCGGGTGCTTATTGTAAGTATTATAATCAGTAAGTTTAGAAAGTTTTAACCGTCTTCTGGGGTAGGATCCCCAACAAAGTGGCAACTGCAGCTGTCCCTGCAATTACAGCAATGGCTCTCATGGTAGTGGCCGGAAAATGTGTACTAATTATTATCTCATTTCCTGAACCAATAGCCGAAACTTCAACCGGAAACACGGTATAAACAAGAGCAACTGCCAGTACACCTACAACAACACAGATTTTCTGCCAGAGATTCAATAAAACCCCTCCTTATTATTTAAATAATTACCAATAACAAATGTTTGATTTAGAGGTGAAAAGAATATAGGATATTATTTGTTGAGGCTATGCCACAGGCGTTTCACTAACTTAATTATAACACTGATTTGGATGAAATAAAGAATAATTACCCGTCAACTAAGGCATTTTTTCGCCATCACTAAGGGTATTTGTTGCCCCAAATAAGGCTTTGCCTTATTCTGCATGAGATTCCTTTATGTTAAGATACTTTTAAACCCTAATAAGGCATTTCTTATGGAGGAATTAAAAATTGTTAAAAAGCAACAGATTTATATTGGGTATAGGCTTGATCATACTTTTGTTTATTGCTGCCATAATAACAACCTTTAGTGGTTTGAATTTTACAGTGGATATGTTGGAACAATTAGCAAGCAAAGACATTGAAATCCTTGCACTGGCAAAGGACATACAGTTTCAGGATCTAACATTAACCGACGCCATAAGGGGATTAATAATAAACCCTTCTAGCCGACAGGATTTAGATATTTACGATGCCTACCATTATAAAATTAACGATTCTATAAAAAAGATGAAACAGATAGAACCTGACAGCATTGAAACCTTCAATACTATAGACAATTTAAATGCAAGACTATTTGAACTTGAATCACTGATGATAAGTAAAGCCAAGACATCACCTGAAGAATCCATAGCAATATATAAAGGAGAGTACTCTTTGCTGAGGACTCAGCTTCAAAATATTCTGGAAGATTTCGTTGATGGCAAGAAACAATATATTATCGATCATGCCAAAAATGATGCCCAAAAAAGCTCGGAATTACGAAGACATGCCATTGTGGTCGGTTTGATTACAGCCACAATTAGTATAATTATAGGTATGCTTTTAATAAGTGAGAGAAAAAGCTGGGAAAAACAAGCCAAAAAATATCAGAAAAATTTAAGATCTCTAGGGGCTCAATTATCAAAAGTGCAGGAAAATGAAAGAAGGTTAATATCCACAGAAATACATGACTATATAGGGCAGTCTTTGTCCGTTGTAAAAATAAAACTGGGAATGCTGGGGGAGTCCATGACCTCCACTGAAGATAAGGCTAATATTCAGCAGATTAGAGACTTCGTCAATCAAGCCATTAAATATATTCAAGGATTAACCTTTAAGCTAAATCTGCCTACTCATTATGATATCGAATTTACCGAAGCTTTAAAATGGATTTGCCAGCAATTCCAAAAAGATCATGGGTTACCAATCAAAGTTGAAAACGAACTCTACAATAAACCCATTAATAAAAATGCCCGAATTATTCTTCTGAGGGCTGTTCGAGAACTCTTAAATAATGTAGTAAAACACTCAAATGCACAGCAGGTGCTTGTAAAAGTAAAGAATAATAAAAAAAATATTATTATTGTTGTAAAAGACGACGGAGTGGGTATGGACATCTCTCAATTAGAAGACTTTTATTTTAACGAGAATGGCAGATTTGGACTGTTTAGCATCAGTGAAGGATTACAGCATCTTGGAGGATCCATGAAAATTGATTCAAAACCAAATTCCGGAACTGCAATAACAATGGAAGTACCATTGGAACCGGTTCCCAGTGAGGTGTTGTTATGAAAATAATATTGGTGGATGACCATAAAATTATCAGGGATGGGCTGCGTAATCTGCTTGAACAGCAACCCAATATAGAAATAATTGCAGAAGCAGATGACGGAATCAGTGCCGTACAATTAGCAAAGGACCTCAATCCGGATGTAATAATCATGGACATAGGGCTTCCGACTTTAAATGGCATTGAAGCTACTCGCAAAATTATAGCTGACAACCCAAAGATTAAAATCATCTCCTTGTCCATTTGCTCAGACAAGTGGTCTTTGGAAAAGATGATTAAAGCAGGGGCATCAGGATATGTATTAAAAAACTCCGCCTTCGAAGAATTAGTACAAGCAGTAAACACCGTTATGAACAATGAGTTTTATCTATGCAGTGATTTGTCCGGTACAATTATCACAGAATACGTGAGCACCATTAGAAGCTCAGAATCATTAAAAGAAATAATATCGGCAAGGGAACGGGAAGTATTACAACTGATAGCTGAAGGAAAAACCGTGGGCGAAATTGCCTCCTGCCTAAACATCAGTAAAAAAACTGTGGAGGTGCATAGGAGTCAAATATACAATAAGCTGGGAATATCCAACATGGCTGACCTTATTAAATACGCTATTCGTGAAGGTCTGACATCTATATACTAATATAAAATACAACCATAAATATGTCCTGTCCAGAGAGATTAATATTTTTATATTAATCTCTTTTTTATCTTAAGAAGCTGTAATAAGAAAGCAGCAAACAAACATTAAGGGATTAATGGCTAATTTATAAGGTTATTGCCCACCGTTAAAATAAGAAATCTCCCAATATGGCCGGTATGTTTCATGATGTAAAATTAACAAGGGCATATCAGGGGGGATATTGTCGTTTTTTGCTTGAGGGTAAATTTAATGCTTGAGATTGGGGGGATTTAAAAACCATTTATAAGCCCGACAAATATAAAACTGTACTTAGCAGTTGAAATCGGAAGGAGAATAATAATAGCATGGAAATTGGTTTAGGAATGCAAATAGGCTTAGCTACTATTACCTTAATTTATGCAACTATAGGAATAGCCTCAATGGTATTCGTGGGGAAAAGCGGAAAAAAATTCATTGTTGCAGGAAAAAGTCTTCCTTTAGTTCTGGTGGGAACAATGCTTATGGCACAAGCGGTAGATGCCAACTCTACATTAGGCAACTCATCCTCAAGTTACTTAAGCGGATTCTGGGCCGGTTTTGTGTTTCCATTGGGTTTGACTTTATGTCTTATAGTGACAGGAATATGGTACGCTAAACCATTAAATAGGATGCACCTAATAACTTTACCGGATTTTTATTTCAGAAGGTACGGAAACGCTGTTGAAATTATAATTAGTATATTGATGACCATCAGTTACGTTATACTAGTTGCAGGAAACATTGCAGGTGTGGGCTGGATAGCATCCTGGGTTTTCCCCATCAGCTTTGTGGAAGGAATGCTGATCATGGCATTCATAGTTTTTGCTTATACCGTCACAGGTGGTATATTTGCCAGCGTTACTACTAACGTAATCCAGTTATATCCAGCTATAATCGCTTTCGCAGGAAGCGTAATATGGTTAATAAATAAACATGGCTGGGATACCTTCGCTGTTTCAATACCTGCTGACTTTATAAATATGAGTAGCGTTACATCCATCGAGCATGGTGCTCTCACCTTTTGGGCAGCCCTTTTAGCGTTGGCTTTTGGAGATGTGGTGGCATTGGATTTTATGGAAAGAATATTCTGTGCCGACAGTCCTAAAACAGCGCAAAAGGGTTGTTTTATTGCTGCAGTTTTTACATTAATTATAGGTATCAGCGCATCAATGCTGGGATTAATTGGTTTGACGCTTTTCCCGGAAATAGCTGATGCCAGAAATATCCTGCCCCAGATAGCAACTCAAGCGGTACCTTTTATCGCGGGGCTGTTCATTTTGGCCGGAGTTATTGGTGCAGGAGCATCCACCGCCAGCGGTGGATTACTGGCTGTGAGTGCTGTTTTCTCAAGAAACATTCTGCAAAGAAATGTCTTTGCTAAGAAAATGAAAAAAATGGGAGAAGAAGAAAGGGAGAAATTTGATCAATGGCTTCTTAATGCCACTAGATTGGCCGGAATCCCGGTTATGATTGTTGCTATGATTTTAGCCTTTATTAAGCCGGAGCCCGGAATTTTACTGGTTTTGGCCTTTGATGTGGTTTTCGCAGGAGCCTTTGTCCCACTTACATTAGGTTTATACTGGAAAAAGGCAAATACCTCCGGTGCCTTGGCAGCGATAATCACCGGTTCAGCCTTAAGATTAATTCTGTATTTTACCATACCGGCACACTTAAGTGGTTTAGATACATTAATCCCCCCCGTTGTGTCCTTACTGGTCATGATACCTGTCAGCCTAATGACCCAAGAAAAAGATAAACCAAATCACGATATAATCTATGAAATTCCCACAGAGCAACAGGTATTATCAGGTGAATACTAAAAAATCAAGAAATAAAAAGCCCCTTTTGGGGCTTTTTATTTCTTATCAAGTTTTATTGAAACTTAACTGCCGTTCCGTATGCTAATATCTCAGCAGCCCCTGCCATAACGGTGGCAGAAACATAACGGATATTTACCACTGCGTCAGCTCCCATGGCTTCGGCTTCCGCCACCATCCGCTTGGTTGCAAGAGCACGGGCATTATTCATCATTTCGTTATAGGCTTTCAACTCACCCCCTACAAGAGTTTTGAATAATTGGGTAATATCCCTACCGATATTTTTACTTTGAATGGTACTACCCTTTACAACACCCAGCATTGTGAACTCTTTACCGGAAATATAATCAGTATTTACCAAGATCATCCTCTTCACCACTCCTTATTTCTTTTATTCTTTCCATCAAAACATATACACTTACCAATATTAGTATCAACAAAATAACAACACCTAAAAGCATAACGCCCCCTGAAACCGAATTAAACAAGAAAACCATCATAATAAAGCACAAATAAATTACTGTGATTATTGTTATAATAATGGGAGCTATTAATTTTTTGAAATGCTTGCTCATCACCACCCCACCTTTTCTAATCTTATAATAAATAAGAAATAAACATTGTAGCAATTCCAAAATAAATGGTTAAAGATAAAATATCGTTAAGCGTTGTTATCAAGGGTCCGGAAGCAATTGCAGGGTCAACATTAAACCTGTATAATACAAGGGGTATAACTGTTCCCGCCAAAGTACCGATCATTAAAGTTATAACCAACGAACTGCCCACCACCAAACCCAGAATGACACTACCTTGCCAGATAAAGGCTATTATAGAAATCAGAAAACCACATACAATGCCGATAATAATTCCTACCCTTAGCTCCCTCATTATTACTCGATAAACAAGTTTTTTATCAATATCCCGCATTATAAGGCCCCTAACCACTACAGCAAGGGACTGAGTACCGGTATTCCCTGTCATACCAGCAATCATTGGCATAAAAAATGCTAATGCAACGACTTTTTGAAGAGTTTCTTCAAAACTGCTGATAATAGTACCTGAAACCACTCCAATCATAAGCAGCAAAATAAGCCAAGGCAGCCGACGATAAGCAGCCACAAAAGCCTTTGTATCAAAATCGATCGATTTTCCTGATGCGGACAGCTTTTCAATGTCCTCTGTGGCCTCACTGATAACAACGTCGATTACATCGTCAATAGTTACAATACCCACCAAGACATCATTTTTTTCAACAACCGGAACTGCCATAAAGTCGTATTTCTCTATAACACCGGCAACTTTCTCCTGGTCTGTGTCCACCGAAACAGATATTACCCGTTCATACATGATATCTTTAATTTTTTCGTTTGCTTCAGCCAATATTAGATCGCGATAAGATACCACACCGATCAATTTTTTGTTTTCATCCACAACATATAAATAATTTAAGCTTTCTGCAATTTCTGCAAAATCTTTTAGCTTATCCACAGCGTCCCTAACGGTTAAATAATGACTTATACTAACGTAACGGTTGGTCATTAATCTTCCGGCAGTTTCGGGCGGGTAACTCATTAGGTCTTGTACAGCTTTGGACTCTTCATACTTCATACCTGACAGAACAGCTTCTTTTTTATCGACAGCCAAATCTTCCAGTAGTTTTACCAAGTCAT
>CAZHAJ010000025.1:0-17373 GCA_964530215.1 uncultured Peptococcaceae bacterium
AGTAAAATCTGTTTAAGTGTAGTATAAAAAGATTTATATGTTTACTGGACAGTTTAACGGTTATCTTATTCTGAACCAATGGCCAGATAGGTACGGACTTTGCCTTGCTGGAATTTTTCTTCCGATTCCTTGTCCGGTGTTAAGTAAGAAACAACAATAGCCACTATGAAACTTAAGGTCATTGAGATAATCGCAGGGTTTTTTAACGGAAATATTGCTGCTTCATTTTTTAATATATCTATCTGTATGGTGGGGCTTAAATAAATCAGTATAACAGCAGACAGAGCGCCGGTAATGATAGAAGCTGCAGCGCCGGTAGTGCTTAGCTTTTTCCATACAATTGTCAGTAAGATGGTGGGGAAGTTGGCACTGGCTGCAACAGCAAAGGCCAGACCCACCATAAAGGCCACATTTTGACCTTTAAACATTATTCCTAGGACAATGGCAATCCCTCCGAATATCAGTGTTGCTACCCTTGCTACCTTCATTTGTTCTTCTTCTCCGGCCTTACCCTTTTTTATAACATTAACATAAATATCATGTGAAAGGGTTGAGGCACCTGCCAGAGTCAGTCCTGCCATAACCGCTAAAATGGTAGCAAATGCAACTGCTGCAATGAAACCTAGGAAAGGTGTGCCTCCCAATATTTCTGCCAAGAGAGGTGCAGCCATGTTACCGCCTTTGTCTATTCCCATGATGATATCTCTACCAACTAAAACTGAGGCAGCAAATCCTACTATGGGAATAATAATATAGAAGTAGCCGATAAAACCTGTGGCATAAACTATGGACTTCCGTGCTTCTTTTGCGTCAGGTACAGTGTAGAACCTCATTAAAATATGGGGTAATCCTAATAATCCAAACATAAGGGCTAATCCTAGGGATATCGCATCCAGGGGATTGCTGATGAGTCCGCCTGGCTCCAGCGTTTTTTGACCGTACTCCGCCACTACAGAGGAGTAGAGCTCGCCCAGACTAAAATTGAAGTGGGAAAGAGCCATAACAGCCAATATGGTCACGCCGCTTAGCAATAATCCCGCTTTAATTATCTGAACCCAAGTTGTGGCAATCATTCCACCAAATAATACATAAGCTAACATAACCAGACCCACTATAATAACAGCCAGTTCATAATTTAAACCAAAAAGCAGCTTAACCAATGTTCCGGCTCCCACCATTTGAGCAATTGAGTAAAATATTAGTGTCGAAAGACCTCCGATGGAGGATGCTATTCTAATGGTTCTTTGTTGCAGACGATAAGCAAGAACATCTGCGAAGGTATATTTACCTATATTTCTCAGGGGTTCGGCAATGAGAAACAGTAGTACCGGCCAGCCAACCAGCCAGCCCGTTGCATAAATCATACCGTCGTAACCGCTCAGGGCCACCATGCCTGATATGCCTAAAAATGAAGCTGCACTCATATAGTCTCCGGAAAGAGCCAGTCCATTTTGGAAGCCGGTGATACTTCGGGCAGCGGTATAGTATTCGCTGGTGGTTTTAGTTCTTTTTGCGGCAAAGTAGGTAATGCCTAAAGTTACTACTACAAAAAAAAGGAAAAATCCAATTGCCATAGGCGTTGGTTGTCCTAAACTTGTTTGCATATACAATCTCCTCGATATTTAATCTGTTTTATTTTTATTAATAATTTTTGATACTAAAGCGTCATAAGTATTGTTTGCCCAAACTACGTAAATAAGGGTAAGTATGAATGAGATAACAATTACCAGCATAGCCACCGGAATGCCTAGGGTGGTAACTTTGCCGATTTTTAAGGCCAGGGTTTCTTTAGAATATCCTAAAACCAAAATAAAACCATAGTAGGTAACAAAAGTCAAAAAGGTTAAGATAAGGGCAATGGTCCATCTGCGTTTTACCAAACTTTTAAATTCCGGCATTTCATCAATTTTATTGGTTTGCAACGGTCTAACACCTCCTTATATGTATGTGAAAAATTTCTTTTGATTCACCTCCATTATAGGTATTAAAGATTAAAATCTTATAAGGGTTCTTCCCTAATCAGTTATACTTCAGATAAGTTTGAATGTTAAGATTTTTCTGTCTAGAGGTTGTAGCGGGAGTTTTGCTGTTGAAAAACAGGGTTAAACGGTTTTTGGAAAAAGACATAAAAACGGAGTGAAGGAATAATGCTTAAATCCTTCACTCCGCTTGCATTTAGTACTTTTAGTTACTTTGCAATGATCTTATGAAATGCCCTGAGCCCAGCCAAGTAGATAGTGCAAAAATCAAGTAAATAGCTAAATTTGCTTCTTTTCCTTGCAACAATACCTGAAGTCCGATTCCCAATCCCAAAGAAGGTATTACAATTAATAGTGTTCTTATGATTCGCTCAAATCCAACCTTTGAGGTAAGGGGCCAGATTTTTGAGTAAACAACCCCTAAAGCTACCCCCAATCCCACAGTGATGGCAATTTGAAATATCACTAGGGGTGTTGGGAATGGCCAGCTTGCCAAGTAGTGTCCCACAAGGTAGAAGAGTTCCAGAAAAAATGCTATACCCAGAGCTTTGCGCAGGACCCTGCCATCCAAATAAGGCAGTGAAAAATATAGGATTACTGTTATAGATGCCAGGATAAGAGTCCAGCTCATTATTTATCACCATTTTCTTAGTTTATTTGGAGCTACCTGCTACACCACTTTCCAGCGCTGCCTCAGGAAGACGTATGTCTTCAAGCATGTCCTGAATGTGCTGGGGCGGTGGTGGTGTCATGCGGGAAACCACAAAAGCCACTATAAAGTTTAACAGCATTCCGATAACACCGATGCCAAGGGCATTAACTCCCAAGAACTCTTTGATAATGGGCTCAGGGGTACCCAGCAGTTTTACCGATTGCATACATATAATCATTACGAAGGTAAATGATAGACCGGTTATAATCCCCCAGATAGCACCTTCTCTGTTCATCCGCTGGTCAAATATACCAAGGAATATTTGGGGGAACAAACTGGCTGCTGCCAGACCAAAGGCAAAGGCAACCACTTCTCCAACGAAGCCCGGAGGATTAACCCCGAAGTATCCAGCCACGCAAACCGCTACAAAAATAGTGATACGAGCTACTTTTAAACGTTGGGCTTCAGAGGCACCGGTTCTAAGTATTCGATAATATAAGTCGTGGGATACCGCACTGGACATGGCCAGTAGTAGTCCCGATGCAGTGGATAGTGCCGCTGCTAAACCGCCGGCTGCCACCAAGGCAATAACAAAGGGTGCTAAGTTAGCAACTTCAGGTGTTGATAAAACAATAATATCTCGGTCAATGGTTATTTCGTTGGTATCGGTATCCTTAGAAAAGGATAGGATGCCGTCATTGTTTTTATCTTCCAAACCCAGTAATCCGGTGGAAGCCCATTTGTTTGCCCAGTCAATCTGCTGAACTTCTGCTAATGGTTTATCATGCAAGGTGTTAAGGAGATTGTACTTGGCAAAGACTCCCACTGCAGGGGCGGTTGTATACAGCAATGCTATAAAGAGCAGCGCCCAACCTGCAGACCAACGGGCTGCCTTAACTGTTGGCACTGTATAAAAACGTACAATAACGTGTGGTAATCCGGCGGTTCCTATCATTAGAGCCAAGGTTGCAGCAAACACGTTGGTGGCTGACATATTGGCAAAGGGTTGAATATATTCAGATAGGCCCACCGCGATCTGCACTTCTCCCAATCGTGTAGTTACGTCGCTAAAGGTTAGAGCCAACTGAGGTATAGGGTTGCCTGTAAGCTTAAATGCAATGGCTGCTGCCGGAATCAAGTAAGCGACAATCAAAATGCAGTATTGGATAACCTGGGTCCAGGTGATTCCCTTCATGCCACCTAATGTAGCAAAGAAGGCTACAACTGCCATTCCGATGAGAACCCCTACAACAATATCAACCTGCAGATAGCGGCTGAATACAATACCTACACCACGCATCTGTCCAGCTACATAAGTAAGGGATATAAATACGGTGGCTACCGCAGCCACTGCACGGGCGGTATTTGAATAGTAGCGATCTCCGATAAAATCAGGAACAGTGTATTTGCCAAACTTACGCAGGTAAGGTGCCAGCAAAAGGGCTAATAAAACGTATCCCCCTGTCCAGCCCATCAGGTATATTGTACCATCATAGCCCAAGAAAGCAATCAGTCCTGCCATGGATATAAAGGAAGCAGCTGACATCCAGTCGGCGGCTACTGCCATTCCGTTTGCCACCGCCGGAACACCTTGGCCGGCTACATAGAATTCTTTAGTGCTTTTAACTCTGCTCCACCAACCGATGTAAAGGTATAGGCCAAAGGTGATAATTACCATAATAATTGTTATAGTTTCTACACTCATTGCGGAACCCCCTTTGACCCATCTATGGGCTCTTCAATTGATTTGTTAAATTCTTCATCCAATTTACCCATCTTAACAGCATAGATAAAAATAAGACATACGAAAACGATAATTGAACCTTGTTGGGCGAGCCAGAAGGCCAGACTTACACCAAAGAAAGAAATTTTTGAAAAGGGTTCAGCTAAAATAATTGCGCCCACCAGGGATACCAGTGCCCATACAATCAGAAGGCTGATAATTAGATTTAGATTTTTTCTCCAGTATGCTTGATACTCAGGCTTCATAAGTACACCTCCAATAAAATCATTAAATCCCATAAACAATAAATAAAGAACGAGTTAGCCGATTAAAAAGAAGCCTCCTTTCTGTGTTGGATTTGTTTTTCAGATGCAAAATTTAAGTTGTTATATTTATACTATAGTAAATTCCGACAGTTAAGAATTTTCTGTCTAATTGCAATATTCATTGTTTGTGCGGCTTTTTATTTGATTAAGTGGAAGGAAATGTTCATTAAAGGTTTTTTTTTGGTTTAACAGTGCAGAGGATATGTTAGATTTACTAGTTTTAAGGCAAAACATTCTGCTGATTGGTTTAATGGTGGATTAAATGGTTGTATAGAGTCGCAATGGGTTTTTCTGATATTGAATTTGGACCGACGGCAAAAAGGTATTTTTGTAGCTCTTAAGTGAAAAGTTAATACGGGAACGGTCTTAAAAGGGGTGTTAACGGAAATGGTGGAGCTGATCTTAAGAACAATTTTCATATATTTAGTGGTGTTAGCAATAGTGCGTTTAATGGGGAAAAGAGAGATAGGTCAGTTTTCTCCTTTCGATTTTGTTGTAGCCATTATTGTGGCAGAAATTGCAACCATGCCGCTGGTCTCATCTATTCCTTTGTGGCACTCCATTGTTCCTTTGGCAGTATTGGCATTTCTGGAGATTATCCTGAGCTTCGCAGCACTTCACTGCCGTTGGTTAAGAAGTGTGTTGGACGGAAAACCCCAGGTGGTGATTAAAGGCGGGCAGATATTAAAAAAAGAACTTAGAAGGGCCAGATATAATTTGGATGACCTGCTGGCTCAGCTTAGGGAAAGTGGTTATCCCAGACCTGAGGATATAGAGGCAGCGGTATTGGAAACTTCAGGTCGTATAAGTGTGGTACCAAAGGCTGATAAAAGGGCATTGACCCCGGATGATTTGGGTTTCTCACCTCCTTATGAAGGGTTACCTGTTGTGTTGATAATGGATGGTGAAATCTGTACCCAGCAAGGTAATGGTCTGAATTCTCAGTTGCTTAAGGATAAACTTGATGAATTAAACTTGGAGAGCAAAAAGGTGTTTTTAGCAACTGTTGATAAAGACGGACGAATATATATTAGTATAGATGAACCGGGATAGTTTTAGAATAACCAACTTGTAAATGTGTTTGAAAAAGTCTTTCGTAGGCCTGAAAAAAGAAGGTTTTAGCAGTAATTGGTAGAATTATGCTACTAAATCGGGGTGACGGCCAAATTGTTTAATGTGGATAAGCGGCAGCAGTTGGTTCTGATTGTTTTAGCAGCAGTGATTATTTTTTTCACGGGCTATAAGTTCTCAAGCTGGCAACAATCAGGGCAGGAACAAGACTTGTTGACCATTGCTTCTCAACAAGACCAAGACGAAAGGTTGATAGCTGTACATATTTCAGGTGCGGTGGAAAAGCCGGGATTATATAAGGTGCCCATTGGCTCTCGGGTACAGGATGCGGTGGATAAGGCAGTTCCTTTGCCGGAAGCTGATATTCAGGGATTGAATCTAGCTGCCTCCTTGAAGGATGGGCAAAAGCTGGTGATACCTTTAGAGCAAGATTATCCTAACAGTAATGATTTGGTTGGGGAAGAAATTTCCCAAGGCGCAACGGTTGTGGCCAGCTCCAAAGTTACCGGTTCATCCAACAAGGTAAATATTAACCGTGCCAATGCAGAGGAGCTGGAAAAATTGCCGGGAATTGGCCCCACACTGGTACAGCGCATTATAAATTATAGGGAAACCCAGGGTATGTTTACTTCGGAGGAAGATATCAAAAGTGTGCAGGGAATCGGTGACAAAACTTATGAAAAAATTAAAGACAGAATTACTGTAAATTAGTGGGGTGTATTTGTGGATACAGAGCTGATGATTCAGGTATTAAAACTGCAGTTGTCCCAGACAACAATGAACAGTGAATCCAATCAAGCAGGGGTTAATAGCAAAGATTTTAGCAGTATTCTTTCTGCCGCAATTGAAGATTCTTCAGGCAGGCAGGGCACTTCTGTAGATGTAATCCCCAGAATCAGGACATTGGCAACCTCTGATTATATTGTGAATATCAAGACTTCAATTAAGAACAATATTAAAGCCAGTGTCATTAAAAACATATATGGGACTCAGGGAAAGGGCACTTTAAAAATAAATCAAACAGATAATTCCGGTGATTATGAATTACTGTTGGAGCAAGTAGCGGAAAATTATCAATTGGACCCAAAGTTGTTAAGGGCGGTAGTAAAGACAGAATCAAACTTTAACCCCAATGCTGTATCTCATGCTGGGGCCATGGGTTTAATGCAGTTGATGCCTGATACCGCAAAATATTTAGGGGTGGTGAATCCCTTTGACCCCAGGGAAAATCTTGAAGGCGGAGCAAAGTATTTAAAGTCACTGCTGGGAAAGTATAATGGCAGTATTAAACTGGCATTGGCAGCATATAATGCCGGGCCAGGCACGGTTGATCGTTATCAGGGTGTTCCACCATACAGGGAAACGCTATCGTATATAAGTAAGATTAATGGTCTTGTGGGTGGGGGAATAGTTTGATTATCTAACTGTCCATCGATTATCCGGGGGGGTTATTCGTGGTATCAAGGCCCTTGGTCTATATAACGCTGGCCTTTGTTTCCGGACTGTTGACAGCTAACTGGGTAAATATAGAGCCTAGGATTTTGCTGGTATCCGCAGCAATTACGGCGTTAATAGCTGTGAGTGCTTATATTGCAGACCGCAGGGAAGTTTTTTTAGTGCTTCTGGCGGTTTTTCTGTTTTCAGGAGCTGCTTTAGGGGCTTTTGATAGTAAAAATGCTTTATATATTGGAGACAAGTTCCTTGGTGGAGAGGTTGTTGTTGAGGGATATATATCCAGGGAACACGACCATAAAAGAAATAAGGTGGTCTATGAGCTAAAAGTGGAAAAGATCATCCGCAGCGATGAGGTTGCCGTCATTAGAACCAGAGCTTTAGTCAATGTCTCTGAGCCTAAGGAAGTTTACGGCTACGGAGACTATGTTCGGACTAAAGGAGTTCCGTATCGACCGGGGGCAGCAGGTAATCCGGGTCAATTTGATTATGCCGGATATTTAGGGGATAAAGGTATTTGGGCATTACTGTCCGTTAAAGAAGATAATATAGAAAAAATCGGATCTGGCTATGGAAATCCCATTGCCGGGGCAGCTATGCATCTTAAGCAGGAGTTGTTGGAGGTTAATCGTAAAACTATGGAGCCAACCCATGCTGCCATTGTTAACGGAATTGTTTTTGGAAGCCGGGGAGAGATAGACCCGGAGATAACCGAGGTATTTAATGAGACGGGAATTGTTCATATTCTTGCTGTCAGCGGCTTGAATGTGGGTTTAGTGGCTGCGGGAGTTACGGGATTGCTGGGGATATTAAACGTTCGAAGATTAAATTTTTCTGCTGTGACTGTTGCCATTATTGTTTATGCTTATATCACCGGAATGGGTATCGCGGTGATGAGGGCTGCCATAATGTCCTGGATTTATTTTTATGGACAAAAACTGGGAAGGGACAGAGATTGGCCTACAACTATGGCTGTAGCTGCTTTAATTATACTTGCATTTTCACCGGGTTCCCTTTTTGAAGCGGGTTTTCAACTTTCTTTTGCGGCTACTTGGGGGATACTGTATATAGGTCCGTTTATCGATAGAAAGCTGGAAGGTTTGGGTGTTGGGAGTCCGTGGATAAGGGGATGCTTGTGGGTAACTTTAGGGGCTCAGCTAGGTACGTTGCCCCTGATAATATTTCATTTTAATATTTTCTCACTGGTTTCAATATTAACAAATTTGCTGGCTGTTCCCTTGGTGGGTTTGATTCTTCCCTTTGGTATTTCGGCATCTCTTATGGGGCTGTTGCATTTAAAGGCTGCCGAACTAATTAATCATATTAATACGTTTTTTGTAGAGCTAATGATGTTTATTGTGGATACAATTCACAACATACCTAACGGAGTGCTTTATGTATCGGTTCCTCCGTTTATATTAATTGTAATATATTATCTGAGTTTATTTCTTATGCTCAGCGATGGACAGAGCATTTTAAAAAAATATCAATGGGTATCTATGTCTTTATCAGCAATTTTTTTGATATCATTTATTTTAATGCTTACAGGTATCAGATGGGGCAATAATAATTTTGAGATGCACGTGATAGATGTAGGGCAAGGAGATAGTATTTTAATTCGTTTTCCTAATGGTGACAATATGTTGGTGGATACCGGAGGCTGGAGTGGAGAGTTTGATAGGGGCAGAGGTGCAGGGGAGGTTGTGGGTTCATATCTTAGGCGTCTGGGGATAAATAAGCTTGACGCCTTGGTACTCTCTCATCCCCATGAAGATCATTGTGCCGGTGCATATTACCTTTATAGGCGTTTTAAGATTGATGCCTTACTAGTTTCACCGGTTACGACATCTCCTGAGATAGTTGATGAGATTGATCCGTCTTATATGAGATTATTAGCTGAGATAGAAAAAAAGGGAGTGCCTATAAAAGAGCTTTTTTCTGGCGATAGAGTGATTTTAGACCCTAATGTTTATGTTGAGATACTGGGACCCGATCTTAACCTGCTAAGGGATACGTCATCTGACATTAATAATAATTCATTGGTTATGCTGATAAAATACGGGGTGAAATCATTCTTGCTTACCGGTGACATTGAAATTGATGGGCAGACAGAGGTGATGGAAAAACTAGTTCACCAAAAGGTCAATGTGTTAAAAGTTCCCCACCATGGAAGTAAATACACCCTGCCGGAATTTATAGAGACGGTTGAACCTGACTATTCAGTAATTTCTGTGGGACGGAATTCTTTCGGGCAACCGGCTGCTGAAATTGTGGAGCAATGTAATCTAACTGGCCCTGTTTATAGGACAGATCAAGATGGCTTGGTGGTTTTTTATTGCGATGGCAGTCAGATTGAAGTAATTCCATATCTCACTGAAAGTAATAAATCCCTTTAATCCTTCAACAGCTGTTCCAGTCTCTTTCCGGATTGTTCTGCTTTATATTCCAATTCCATAAGAGTATTGGGTATCCGAACAATGTACCCATTTATATCCACAACTGTTTCAGGGTTCTTCAGTTGATAATCCAGGTCATGCCGGATATCATCTAAGTACATAAGAATAAGTCTTTCTCTCTCTTGGTTTATTTCTACCAAGGTTGTCAGCTCTTTTTTAATCTGTTGGTCTTTAATGCCATCAATAAGTGCGCTAATTTGCTCCAGTTTTTGGTGGCTGTCCTCCATTTTAAACATTTTGTCGCTGATATCTATCGCCAGCATCTCATTCTCTTGGAGATTTTTCAATTCAAAAAAAGTCACAACAGATTGCTGATAACCTTGAACTAATTGCATAATATTCTGGTTTGTATCTGTTTCTTTTTGACCGCAACTCGCTAAAACAGCGGTTATGCTTAATATGAGTAAAATCGTCAAGACTTTTTTTGTCATGGAGAGTTATCCTCCCAAAAAATTTTAGCTTTTTACAAATTCAGCTTTATACTTGGAAATATATTCTTCTAATTTCTATAAAATATACTATAATCCTTCCATAAATCTGACAGATGATAGATAATGTTAAAAAGAGGTGCTGTCATGCGGGATTTTCACCAAAGAGAGATAAACTATTTACGTATATCTGTAACAGATCGCTGTAATTTACGGTGTGTTTACTGCATGCCTCCTAATGGAATAGAGTTGGTGCCCAGAGGAGAAATATTAAGAAATGAAGAAATTGCCAAACTTGTGGAAGCAGCTGTTTGTGCAGGAATAAAAAAGGTTCGATTTACCGGAGGGGAGCCTTTGGTGCGCAAGGGCTTCGTCGATTTAGTTCAAACAGTGGGACAAATAGAAGGAGTTGACGATATCGCCCTTACCACCAATGGGGTTTTACTGTGGGAGATGGCAGATGAACTTAAAAAGTCAGGTATAAAAAGGGTTAATATTAGTCTTGATACACTAAAAAACAATGTTTACCGACAGATTACCGGAAGGAACGAGCTTGATCGGGTCTGGAAAGGTATTGACAAGGCTTTGAGTGTGGGGCTGCATCCCGTTAAAATTAATACAGTGGTGGTACAGGATGTCAATCATCTGGAAGTGGCTGATTTGGCGAGGTTAACTCTAAAATACCCTTTACACATACGATTTATCGAGTTAATGCCCGCATGTGGCGCCAATCAGTGGACTTTAAACAAACTGGTTCCGTTTAAAATGATAAAGGCTGTTATAGAGGATAATCTGGGCAAGTTAAAGAAAACCCGGAGACCATCAGGAAACGGCCCTGCTAATTATTATAACGTAGCGGGAGCAGAGGGAACCATCGGTTTTATAAGTCCAATGAGTCACAGCTTCTGTCATTTATGTAATAGGTTAAGGCTGACCTCAGACGGTATGATAAGACAGTGTCTCTATGGTGGTAAAGAGATTGATATTAAAACACCATTGCGAAGGGGTGCCGGGAAGGATGAGCTTGCTTCCGTTTTTATTGAGGCTTTGAAGGATAAGCCTGAGCATCATAATATGAAGCAAGGCTGGAACGATAACGGTCGTGTTATGACCCAAATCGGAGGTTAATGTTTTGGATAAATCTACAAAAGAGCTGACCCATTTTGATATAAGGGGAAAAGTTTGTATGGTTAATATCGAAGCAAAGGAAAGTACCCCGAGGAAAGCTACCGCAAGGGCTGAGGTAATTATGAAGCCAGAGACTTTGGAGTTGATTAGAACTGGTGGCGCTAAAAAAGGAGATGTACTGGGGGTGGCCAGGATAGCCGGTATAATGGCTGCCAAAGAAACGGGCAGATTAATTCCCATGGCTCATCCACTGAATTTAGATGCTGTAAGTATTCGCTTTGGGTATAGGGAGCCGGATAGGGTGGTTATTGAGGCCGAAGTTTCTAACACTGGTAAAACCGGGGTAGAAATGGAGGCTCTTACAGCAGTGGGAGTGGCTGCCCTGACGGTTTATGATATGAGTAAGGCGGCGGATAAAAGTATGATTATCGGCAATATCAGATTAATAGAAAAAATCGGTGGTAAAAGCGGATATTATCGCAGAGAGGATGAAGATGAAAATTGGGAATAATTGTGGCTGTCAGCTCAAGTTCCCAAAAAGGGACACGTAAGAGGAATATTGGTGAAGGATTATTGCTGGAAAACCACGGCCTAAAAGGTGACGCACACGCGGGACCGTGGCACCGCCAAGTGAGTCTTTTAGCCAGCGAGAGTATTGAAAAAATGAGAAGACAGGGATTAGAGGTGGGACCAGGTGATTTTGCAGAAAATTTAACCACCCAAGGTATCATCTTAACCACCCTGCCAATTGATTCCAAATTAAAAATAGGAACCCAGTGTGTAGCCCAAGTAACCCAGATTGGCAAGAAGTGTCATAGTCGTTGTGCTATCTATTATCAAGCGGGACACTGTGTTATGCCCGAAGAAGGTATATTTGTAAAAATTCTTCGGGGAGGTGTCGTCAGGGTGGGAGATAGTATTGAATTATTAAGTGATAATTATTAAAAATTTATTTGCAATGGAGGTCTTATAGTCCGTTGGTATCGGCATGGAATTACTTTAGCGGTTCACCGGAAAAAACATATATGCTGGGTAAGGTCATGGGCACATTGGTGCAACCCGGGGATTTGGTCTGTTTAAATGGTGAGCTGGGGGTTGGAAAAACTGTATTTGCCAAAGGTTTTGCGGCAGGTTTGGGCATTACAGAGAGGGTGGCAAGTCCTACTTATACTTTGATAAATGAACACCATGGCAGAATGCCCCTATATCATATGGACGTATATCGACTAAATGATGCTGATGAGATGTATGATCTTGGGTATGAAGAGTATTTTTACGGTCAAGGTGTTTCATTGGTGGAATGGGCAGAAACAGTGAAGGAAGTTCTGCCGGATGAGAGGCTGGATATCATAATCACACAGACTGATGACAATAGCAGGATGTTGGACTTTTTCCCTTTGGGAGAAAGATATCTGCGTTTAGTCAAGGAGCTGAAGAAAAATGTACCTGCTGGGAATTGAGTCGGCAACCCCTGTGGCCGGTGTTGCCGTAATGCAGAAGGACAGAATATTATCGGAGCGTTTGATTAATAATAGGAAGACTCATTCCGGCCATTTGCTGCCTATGATTAGGGAAGTTATAGGGGAGGCCGGAATAGAACCAGGTGATATCGGTGCAGTGGCTGTGTCTTCGGGGCCGGGCTCTTTTACCGGACTCAGGATTGGTATGAGTACTGCAAAGTCACTGGCTCAGGTTTGGGGTGTTCCCCTGGTGGGAGTAAGTACTTTGGACGCATTGGTCCACCCTTTATGTGGATTGCGCAATCTAGTTTGTCCGGTGCTTAATGCCAGAAAAAATGAGGTCTATACAGCAGTATATGATGTAGCCAATAATGCTCTAGTTGATCTGACGGGACCCATGGCTGTTAAACCGGGGGATTTGGTTCAGTTATTGATGCAATGGCCCAATAGAGCATTTACTTTTTTGGGTGACGGTGTCGATCAATATTACGAAATTTTTGAGGATTTATTAAAAGATAAAGCAGTATTTGCCCCTGCTGCAGTGAATCTGCCCAGGGGTTCGTCGGTGGCCGAACTGGGTTTTATAAGGCTACAGGCGGGGCAAGGTGTAAATCCGGTTGATCTGACCCCAAATTATGTGCGCTTATCGGAGGCGGAAGTTAAATGGCGACAGAAACAGTGGGAGACAAAAAACTAGATTTACAGTTTTCAAGCATTTTTACGGAACATTTAGATCAGGTAACAGGTATTGAAAAGCTTAGTTTTGCTATGCCCTGGTCCAGACAAGCTTTTACCTTTGAAATTACTGAAAATGACTTTGCTTTGTATCTTGTTGCCTTATTTCAGGATAGAGTGGTTGGTTACGGCGGAATATGGATTGTTCTTGATGAGGGACATATTACCAATGTGGCTGTTCACCCAAAGTTGAGGGGATACGGTGTGGGCAGGGCGTTGATGGCAGAACTAATAAGCAGGGCAGCTATGCAGGGGGCAGATAAGCTGACCCTTGAGGTCAGAATGTCAAATTTAGCGGCTCGTAATTTGTATGCTTCTCTGGGATTTGTGGGTAAAGGTGTTCGCAGGAGATATTATTCTGATAATAACGAAGATGCACTAATTATGTGGCTGTACTTAAACCATTAATAGGCTGCCAGAGTCTATTGCAAAGGATGAAGGGTATTTTTGTAAATCATACTTGTTAACATTAGAAGGGTGATGTTAGATATGAAGGATTCCGGAACCGAGAAAATTGCTGTGGTGGGTGCAGGCTCGGTGGGTTCCACAATAGCTTATGCTTTGATGATTAGTGGTCTGGTCCGGGAACTGGTATTGTATGATATAGATGGCAATAAGGCCGAGGGAGAGGCAATGGATTTGGCGCATGGCGCCTCTTTTGTCAGTCCCATCAGTATTTATGCCGGAACTCATACAGACTGTCACGATGCAGATATTATTGTTTTTGCTGCCGGAGCTAACCAGAAACCGGGTGAAACCAGATTAGATTTGATTGAAAAAAACCTCCGAATATTACAGGATACCCTCCCGGAAGTCATAAATAAAGGTAGGAATCCTATTCTTTTGATGGTATCTAACCCCGTAGATGTTTTAACCTATGCAGCAGTGAAGATTACAGGTCTTTCTCCGGATAGAGTTATCGGCTCCGGCACTGTATTGGACAGTTCCCGTTTCCGATTCTTAATCAGTGAGCAGTGCAGGGTTGAAGCCAGAAATGTTCATGGATATGTAATAGGAGAACATGGGGACAGTGAAGTGCCCCTTTGGAGCCTGGCAAATATTGCCGGTATTAAAGTGGAGGAGTTTTGCTGTCAATATGGAACCCGATACATAAACAAAGAGGAGATTTCCCAGCAAGTGCGTAGAGCCGGGTATGACATAATACAGCGTAAAGGGTCAACCTATTATGCCATCGGATTGGCTGTTCACAGAATATGTGAAAGTATAGTGAGGGATGAAAATTCCGTTCTCACCGTGTCCGGATTGCTAAGGGGTGAGTATGGTCTTAATGATGTATGTTTAAGTGTACCTTCTTTAATAAACAGAAGCGGCAGAGAAAGGGTGATTACCGTTTCCCTTGATGATGAAGAATCTAAAGCCCTAAAGGCGTCTGCCGATATCCTAACGGGAATAGCCAGAGAATTTGCTTTGTAACAGTCTTATCTCTGTGTTGCATTTTACTTGGCCGTTAGATATAATGAGCTTTAGACCTAGTTGAGCGCCCGTAGCTCAGGGGATAGAGCGCTGGCCTCCGGAGCCAGATGCGCAGGTTCGATTCCTGCCGGGCGTACCATAATGATGGGATATCCAGTTTTATGCGTTTAAGACCGGCCGGTTATAACCAGGTCGGTTATTAAGTATAAAAAGAATTTTGTAGGAACAGCCTTTAATGAATTTGATTCATATTTAAATGTATAAATGTTTTTATATTTGGAAAATTATGATATATTAAATATGTATTGATTTAATCTTTATATGAGTTTAAAACTGAGGTGACTTCGTTGAGCAAAGGTGTGCCAAACTTAGGTCAGACTATACGCAAATTAAGGTTATCCAGGGTTATGGAGCAAAATGAGTTGGCCGGAAAAGTAGGTATTACTCAAAGCCATTTGTCTAAGATTGAAACCGGTAAGGCTAACCCTTCCCTTAGGATACTGAGAAAAATTGCAGATGCTCTTAATGTAGATCCCACGCATTTCTTTGGAGACATCAAGGCAATATCATTAGATGATGATACCGTTGCTACAAATCATCTGGATGCCGAAATTCAGGAATTTATCGAACGAGAAGACAGTGTGCCTTTTTTGGAGTTTGCCAAAGATATTCATGAAATTGGGTTTACTGAGGTGGAGTTAAGTGCCCTCAGACTTATTTTTCAGTCACGTCAAAAGGATCAGCAATAAATTATTATTTACCTATTCCCACCTTTACAATAATGGGTTTTAGTATTCTTAATAGTTCCTTAGGCTCAAGGCTTATCAGGAAACCCCTTTTCCCTCCATTAATGTATATTTTGGGTAATGTGAGTATAGATTCTTCAAGATAAATTTTCATGTTTTTTCTGATGCCAAAGGGGGATGTTCCTCCCACTTGGTATCCTGTATGTTTTGTTGCCGTATCGGGCAAGCACGGAGTTATGGTTTTTGCCCCGATAAAGCGAGCTAAATTTTTTGTGGAGACACTGAGGTCACCGTGCATCAATACAATCATCGGGTTTTTCTTTTCATCTTCCATCACTAATGTTTTAATTATTGCATGTTCCTCTACATTTAATTGACGGGATGATGCTTCGGTTCCACCATGCTCTATATATTCATAGAAGTGTTCACTAAAGTCTGCTTTCTCTTTACTCAGCACTCTGACAGCCGGGGTCATTGTTTTTTTATTTTTAGCCATCTCAATTATCCTTTATAAAAATGTGCTAATCGGAATCTTTAAGTAAGTTGATATCTTTGGACTGTATCGTTCGGGTTGTACTGTCAACTACGTCTAAAGGTTCAATGTCATTTGCTGTTGAAGCTCCCAGTTCTTTAAATTTACGGGCACTTACCAATACTCTGCTTTCCATAGCTCCAACCGCTTTATTATATGCCTTTACTGATTGTTCCAACCCTTTTTTAATGTCTGAAAAGTGATCCGTCAGTACACGAATGCGATCGTATAATTGTCTTCCTAAATTACAAATATCCTGTGCATTTTCGGCAATTTGTTCCTGACGCCAACCATAAGCGACAGCACGGAGCAGGGCAATTAAGGTGGTGGGAGTGGAAAGAATCACTCTTTGTTCCACTCCAAATTCGATTAAACTGGGATCTTGCTCTAAGGCTGCGCTGAAAAAAGTTTCGCCGGGTAAGAATAAAACAACAAATTCAGGTGATGAATCAAATTGCTCCCAATAAGATTTGGTAGATAACTTGGACAAATGACTGCGAATATGTCTGGCATGATCTTTTAGTCTGGCAATCCTTGTATCATCATCCTGGCTTTCCAGTGATTCAAGATATGCAAGGATGGGAGCCTTTGAATCTATTACTATATTTTTATTGCTGGGCAGTCGGACAATCATATCAGGACGGAGCCTGCCGCTTTCGGTTTCCACCGATTCCTGCTGCATGAAGTCACAGTATTCCAGCATCCCGGCCATTTCAACTACTCTCTTTAATTGAATTTCTCCCCACCTGCCCCTCACATTGGGAGTGCGGAGTGCTTTTACCAGATTGGATGTTTCTGTCTGTAACTGTATCTGGGTTTTCTGTAAAGATTCCACCTGCTGTGTGAGGGTAGCATAAGCATCAATGCGGACCTTTTCTATCTCATGAATTTTTCCGTCCACTTTTTCCAGGGATTCCTTCATGGGTTTAATTAATTCATCCACTGCTTTTTTCCTGGCATCTAATTCACTTTTTGCACCGTCCTGATATTTTTCCAAGGTAGCTCTAGCCAGTTCTAAAAATGATTGATTGTTACTTTTTAATGCTTCTGATGATAGCGCTTTAAAGGCATCAGATAGCTTTTCCTGTGCTTCATTAAGCAGGTTTAGTTTTTCGGTGTTTGTTTTCCTTTCTTCCTCCAATATTGTTTGCAGCCCCGATAATTTTTCCCTCAGCTCAGTGTTATTATTATTTAACTCTTCAATATGCTCTTCCTTTTTTATGAGGGTTGCTTCCAACTGGGGAATTCTTT
>CAZHAJ010000026.1:0-17228 GCA_964530215.1 uncultured Peptococcaceae bacterium
TCTCTTTCTTTGTCCATGCTCAACGATAAGTGAATTATAAAAGTCGAACCTTCCCCCGGAGTGCTGAAAACCTGGATTTGTCCTCCCAGCATGTCTATGAGATTTTTGACAATGGACAATCCCAATCCGGAACCCCCGAAACGTCGATTTATACTGATATCTCCTTGAGTGAAAGGCTCAAAAAGATTTTGTATTTGTTCTTCGGTCATACCTATACCGGTATCTTTTATTGAAAAAGACAAATGATATTTATCATTTTCTTTGGCTATAAGTCGGATGTCTAAAGAAACTTCTCCTTTATTGGTAAATTTTGCAGCATTATTTAAAATATTGAGGAGTATCTGCTCGATTCGTTTTGAATCACCGAAAAACCAATTGGGAACAAGGGGATCTTTGGATATTTTAAATCCTATTTCCTGCTCTTCGATTTTGTAGGACACGATATTTACAACGTTCTGTATAACCTGGTCCATGCTAAAAGAAGTAGTCTCCAACTCGACTTTTCCCGCTTCAATTTTGGAAAAATCTAAAATGTCGTTAATTATGCTGAGCATATTGGTGGATGCTTGGGCAATCCTATCTGTATACATCTTTTGAGTCAAAGTGAGGTTGGTTTTTTTTAGAAGATAAGACATTCCCGTAATTGCATTAAGGGGAGTTCGAATCTCATGAGACATCCTTGCCATAAAACTGGATTTAAAGTCGTTGGCTTCATCTGCCTCTTGTTTTGCTTTTTCCAAGTCCATCTGAATAAGTTTTCTCTTGGCAACTTCTTTCCTTAAGCGAACTATCCAATAAAATGAAACCGCTATTACCACAGCCATGAAGGCACCAATAATTGAAACAGTCCGAATGAAAGGTCCGTAGTCTGTATCTTGTTCCAAATCAATCCACTTATTATTTATAGCAATTTTTTCTTCCTCGGTAATGGTACCCAAAGCTTTATTAAAAATGCTCACTAACTCAGGCCAGTCTTTACGAACAGCAAAATATAATGCCTGCTGTTTTTCAGCTTCGAATGCGGTAAACTTTAAATTTGTCAGCCCGTTTGAACGAATTATATAGTTCGTTGTGGCCAGATTTCCCACAAAGGCTTTCTCCGAGCCATTTGCTACTGCCGTAAGGGCATTTTCAACCGAGTCATACAAACTTATATTTATTTTAGGGTTAGACAATAAGTAGCTGTGATGCGAACTGTTTCGCTGCACAGCTACAGTTAAACCTTCTAAGTCTGCAATACCGGAAATATCAGTATCAGAATCTCTTGTTACAATAACCCTTTTAAAGTAATAATATGGTTCGGAAAAAAGAAAATACTTCTCCCTTTCATCAGTTTTGGATATTGCAGGTAGCACATCTATATCACCGGACAAAGCTTTATCATAGGCTTCGGGCCAGCTCAGATCATTTACAATTTCAAATTGAATACCGGTTCTTTCGCTGATTAATGAAAGATAATCAGCAGCAATACCTTTGTACCCACCGTCCCTATCAATGAACTCAAAGGGCACAAAACCCGGATCCACACCGAGCCTGATTATAGGATGATTATCAACAAAAGAAATCTCGTCCTGGGTTAAACTAATTTCGGCACTCACCGCATGGCAGGGAGCAGTGGTGATTGCGGTAACGCATAAAAATGCAAACACTAAGGCAATAAGCTTTCTCATAAATATCTCTCCTTCAATACCCTGCGGTATCTGCCCTGCCCCTTGGTTATGACAAGATTTGGTTTTTATATATAGGTATAAATAAAACAAGAGACCATCGTCTGGTAAATATTTAAAAAAATTACCGAAGGGAAGAGATCTCTTGTGAACTCATTATACTACAGAATTAGACAATAGTTTACAATAATTTCATATAAGTGCTTTCAAAAAACAAGCCCCGGATTTCTCCAATCCGGGGCTTGTGACTCTATTTGGTTAACCGTTATTTTCACCGTAAGGTAATGAAAGCACCAGCAATATCAAAACCAAAAAAAGGATAAAACTCCCGTCAAATCTGCTGCCATTATACCCACTCATTATATTAGACCTCCTGTTAGTCAGCTTTTTAATACAAGATATTCAATTTCTGGGAAGAAGGTTCTAAAGGACAGATATTAGTTTTTATTAACACTTATAATGCTTTTTCTGATAAAGAGTAAGGTTATCCAAGTTAGTGTGCTAAAAACAATTAGATTTATAAAAAAACTGGCCAGCCAGTGCCAGTGTTCGTAGCAGGCAGCCCCTGAGTAAACTATCATAATCTCCATTGCTATATAAGATAAAGAAAAGACAAGTACGTGGACCATCTGAAGCCATTTATCCAAAGGAACAAGCTGCACAAATAAAGTGCCCATGGTAAAAACCGGTCCCCACTTGTAAAAAATAGAACAACCTGCCCAAGAAATTATGACGTCATGGAAGTGATACAAATTCAATTGGCCTCCTCCCCAGTCCACCAGTGTTGCCAATAGTACCGAAATCAATCCCCCTGCCGTATTAACCCTTAATGACTTAAAGTCAATAAAAATAAAAAATAAGATCCAGGAAAATATGAAAGTAACAACCCACGGCACATTTGTTCACCTCCTCTAGCATATAATGCTCTACATGTATCTCTCTAATTCAAAGCTTGACTTAAAATGCATAAATTTAAAAAAGCAAAGCCCCTAATAAGAAGGCTTTGCTTTTTAAAATAATTACCAATCTACAACATCCAAATACTTCCAAACATTATCAGTGTAACAAATAGTCAAATTTAGTTTTTCTGGAAAGACTAGTCTCCATCCTCCGCTAGCTGTAATAGAAGATTCGTAGTAGACCAACAAACTATCTGACATACTTACACCTACCAGTCTTATTTTTTGGATAGAAATTCTCACCTGTCAATTGTTTTACCTTCTCACTTTGACTAAAAACATCATTAGGCGCACCAAAACTGCTTTATTACTGATTGAAAAAAATTTCTAAGAATACAGAGGTCAGAAAGTCACAAGCCTGAATTTTAAAATTAAATTTAAACAGAACCTTAAGAAATATGTTATTCCAAACTAACAATATTATTACAGGATTCCCAGCTAAATTGTCGAATGCTAAATTGTTGAATCTGGATAATTTATAATATTGGAGGGATTTATTATGATGGATTTTGACTTCAAAGAAGCATATGTCCGAAATAGTGCTATGGTAGCCGAAGAATCAAACAAGCGTTTAAATGAATTAAAAGAAGCGGGCAATAACAATTTCAGTGATATTTTGAATGTAATGATAAACAGCTCAATTATTACAACTGCTCAGGTTTTAGAAGAATACCATACCGCACTTATGAAACACCTTTCCCAGAAAGGGCTCTAATCTTCTAGATAAAACTCGAATATTGACTACTATTGTTGGTATAATTGGTTTTTTTTTCAAAGGAAAAGGATAAGTTATGTCTAATAATTGTACCAGTAGTTATTTATTACTGGAGGAGTGAGAACTTGCACGAACTGCAATTGATTTTGGAAGATATTAGGAATCAACTGACGGTGGTCAAGGGTTTTGTTCAACTGCAAAAGAATAATGACCCAGTTATTGACGAATTAATCTGCAACCCGATAAATAATGCTGACGATCTTACCCGGGAAGCATTGCAAATAATAAAGATATCAAAAATACTCTAAGAACTAAAATGACCCAGGCAAAGGAATAAAGGGATCTCACCGGTTGTTAAAAATAATTGGGGCAGTTATAATAGCATTGTATATCTTTTAACAATTCTGCAAAGGTGATTATTTATGACAATAAAAAAGGATATCATTGCTATTATAGTGGGTTTGATTATTTCTATTGTGCTATTTGGATCCATCTATACAGTAAAAATTTCCGCTCCGGACAATGCCGTTGTATACGTGGACCAAGAAACTGAAATATATTACGCTCCTCCGTATATTGATAATGCACCAGATGGACAGACGGGAATTAACACCAATAATTTAAAAGCATTCACTTTAAATGAGGTTCGCGAACTAAACTACACACCAGATAAAAACAGTGTGGAACGAGGTTATTTTAAGCAGCAATACAGATCTTTGACCAGCTACTTATTGGAAAAAATAGGATTGAGAAAACCATTGCCTACTAGATGGACACCAAACGGAGAATGGAACTGGTAGGAAGTAAGCTCAAATACATGTTGGGGCAAGGAGAAGGATTGAGGAATACAAAAGTCCGAATTCAGAAGCCATAATTTTAAAAAATCTAGAACTAAAATTTACTCATTTAGTAGTAAAATAAGAAGCGGTGGTTGACTTATATGACAACCATCGCTTCTTTAATCCCCTGTATATTATATTTTAGTTACTGTGTTATTATACTTTACTGCCTTGATACACTCTGGACTTTGATAATTCAAACATATGCTCTCTCACATTAAGACTTTTGGACATAACAATCATCTCTCCATCTTCCAGAGGAAGACCGTCTTTAGGGTTGGGCCCTATTTGCTCAACCAACCACTCCTTCAGCATCTGCAATCCCCCTAAGTTTTCGGGAAATCCACCCCAAAGGTCCCAGACTCTAAAATACACAATAAAATGCAATCTATAAACATTGGCAATTCTGTCTTTTCTTATTTTCACATCAATAAGCCTCAAACATGGCTGGGATTTACCGTCTACCAAGTCTTCCGGTTTTGCTATCTCAACACATGATTTGACGTGTCCAAAACCATGCTCTTTAAAATTGTTAATGATATGATCTATCTGAAGGCAAATACGCTCCCCATAGGTGTATTTTTGCCCTTCCTCTTTACCCGGACCCAAAATATATGTCTGGAAGTATTCCTCAATCCTGTCAATTGTGGTGGGAGGTGCTATACTAAGTCCCGGTGGTATTTCATCGCAGAGAGGCCTTAACCCCGGGTGTCTTATGCGGCAGCAAGCAAAATCAAATTCTCTTCTAATCTGTCCCGGATAACTTCCCCATTCCACCGGATACTCATAGGCATCTATTTCCCATAATTTTTTTTGCAGCTGAAACCACGCATCCGGTAAATTATGGGCATCTATAAAGATGGGATTAAGATATTCAATATTGTCCACTGGATCATTCCTCCGCTCCATCATTCCTTACGTTTATAATAATATATTTTCTATATCAAACAGTCTAATCCTTTTTTCAAAAAGCTTAGTTTTAATGATTCAACAACTCATAGCAATTCTGTCTTGATAGCGGTTATTTCCACAGTACCCTGCTGCTCAATAAATCGTATTACCGAAGACAACATTTGATGAGCATGAGCTGATTCGTTAGTTATGCAGGTCATCCCTATGACAGACAGCTTCCACTGGTCCTGCTTATCTATCTCTGCCACAGCTACATTAAATTTTATTTTAATCTTATCCAGAAGGCTTTTTAGAATTCTTCTTTTACATTTTAAAGAGCTAGCATCCGATAAAAACAACTCCAAGGTTAAAACACCTATCACCATTCTTATTCACCTAACCATTAATTTTCTGTATAATAATACTAAATCATCTTCAAAGAGGGAGTGTTTTTTTTGGCAAGACAGATAAAACGTCTCTACCGCTCCGGTTCAAACCGCATGATTGCTGGAGTATGTGGAGGAATAGCTGAATATTTCAATATAGAGCCTTCCTTGGTTCGAGTCATATATGTGATTATATCAGTTTTTTCTGCAGCTTTTCCAGGAATTATTATTTACCTTGCGGCGTGGATCATTATGCCTGATGAATTATCCTAATTTTGAGCAATGAATATTTATCCCTGCTGCAATCTTTTCGGCCAATAAATCCTGATACTTATGATCAGTCAGCTTACTTCTTTCAATGGGGTTACTGAGAAATCCCAACTCTATTAATATTGAAACACAGTGAGAATTTTCCAACACAAAATAATCACTGGGTTTTGGATATCTGTGGGTCATTTGGGGTATTGTCAGCAATTGGTCCTGAACTTCCTCAGCCAACGCTCTGCTGCGTTCCGACCTTGGACTGTAAAATACCTCTGCGCCGCTGCAGCTATCAAGTCGAACACCATTAACATGAATGCTTATGAATAGGTCGGCATTATTAGCTTTAGCTATATCCAGTCTTTTGCCCAGCTCCAGTCTCTGTGATTTTTCACCATCAACTCTTTCAGCCAAACCAGCGTCATTGTTTCGGGTCATTACCACTGTGGCACCATGTTTTTCCAATAGCTTCCTTACCTTCAAGCTTACCTGCAGATTAATATTCTTCTCCATTGTCCCATCTTTAATTGTGCCGGGATCATAACCCCCGTGACCGGGATCTAAAACTATTATATAGCCTTTTAAATCTCCCTGTTTTGCATAGCAGCAGGGAGCCATACAAATAACCAGCAGGATAAATAATATAAAGACTGATATTTTTTTCATTTTTCACCCTCCATCCAACAGTCTGTTATACACTTCGCATTCTATATTATCTCTGTAAATGAAAATATAATAAGAGGAAATATTCTTTGTTTTTCTGCTCTACATCCTTTCATGCTGCTGTGATATAATGTTTAAAAAGTAAAAGAGGGATAAAATTATGGAAAAAGCTGCAATTGTAGTTTTTTTATTAGGGATATTTGCGGGTATGCTGTTATTTCGCTCCAGGAAAAGATAGCTCCCCTTTTAAAACAGTCTAAGAAAAAGAAACAGCCTGGTTTTTTGCTTAACTGCCGGGCTGTTTCTTTTGCTATTGTATTGCCCAAATTTTTATACTCTCTTTATCAGTAGGCTGAATTATTATATACAATTTTTACCCTGTTTAAGAATATAATCAATTTAATATAATATTAAACTTAAGATTTTACGGAAAGGAGTTGACCTAGGGAAACCTGCCTAGCTTTAATATTATAAAGTTATAAGGAGGGTTAATATGGTTACTACATTGATGGTAGTAGGAGTATTTGGTGTAGTTATTTTGGCTTTGTTGCTGATGACACCAACCAAAGCAGGAAAAACTGGCGACTAAACAATGATTAGATAATCTTAAATAATACATAAAACCGTACGCTTATCGACATTGAATCGTAGCTGTACGGTTTTTAAATTATGGAGCTGGTGAGGGGATTTGAACCCCTGACCTATTGATTACGAATCAATTGCGCTACCACTGCGCCACACCAGCAAAACCTATCTATAAAATTCCCTAGCAACATTACTTTGCATTGGTTATCTGTGCCTGAGTTTACAAGCTTACAGGTTTTCCAAGCCTATCAGTTTCTTTTTCCAATTTAAGCCGCTACCAAAACCTCCCCAAGCACCGTTATTAGCCACTACCCGGTGGCAAGGAACTACTAGGAGAACACTATTTGCCCCTAGCGCTCCGCCCACAGCCCTTGCTGCTCGAGGACTTCCTATTTCTTCAGCCAACTGTCCATACGAAGATAGCTGGCCCCAGGGTATGTTACAGGCTCTCTGTAAAACTTTTTTTTGAAATGGGGTATAAAATCTCCAGTCAACAGGAAAATTGAGCTCCGTCTTTATCCCCTGAAAATAATTTGTTATCTCTTGATTCAACTTGTCAAGATCAACAATATGCTCTGGTTGGGCAACCGGTGTTCTGAATTTAAGGCTTTTTATACTGTCATCCAGCCTATTTCTTGCTGTAAGAATATCCGCAACCGGCAGGTTTAACACTGCTAACCCCAGCTGGGAACAGGCAGCACCACAATAGCCCATAGATGTTTTAATGATCCTTTTCTCCATAGCAGCTCCTAAAGGTTTTAGCTGCTAATATTATACTACAAAAACTTTAGATGCGGATGTCAGCTTAGAAAGGTAACTCTTGCATGAAGGGGGGAGGACATTTTAGGACGGACATTTTACGCAGGTTGTTATCCGGCTTTTAGTGGGAGCTTATGGGCTAACCATTTACTCTCCCATTATGGGGTCTACCCCACCGATTGACAGAGAGCCTAATATCACTGATGTATAGATAGCGATAAAAAAGACCCCTGCATAAAGCAGAGGTCTTTTGGGGTTTTTCTACATCATTGGAGGCATTCCGGCACCCATGTCAGCATCTTTATTGTCAGAGGGTTTTTCTGCTACAAGAGCTTCGGTGGTCAGCAACATAGCAGAAATACTGGCCGCATTCTGCAGAGCTGAACGAGAAACCTTAGCAGGGTCTACTACTCCAGCTTCAATCATGTTTACGTAAGTACCGTCAAGGGCATTAAAACCTATTCCCGGCTCGGAATTACGAACTTTTTCTACAATGACGGAGCCTTCCACGCCGGCATTATTGGCAATTTGACGCAATGGCTCTTCCAATGCCCGGCGAATTATATTGATTCCAGTCTTTTCATCCAGATTGCTTCCTTCAAGGCTTTCCAGTGCATTGATTACCTGAACGAAGGCTACACCACCACCAGGGACAATACCTTCTTCCACAGCAGCTCTGGTAGAGTTTAAAGCATCTTCTATGCGCAGTTTCTTTTCTTTCATCTCAACTTCGGTGGCTGCACCAACTTGTATCACTGCCACACCACCTGCCATTTTTGCCAAACGTTCTTGCAGCTTTTCACGATCAAAATCAGAGTCAGTTTCTTCAATCTGCTTTTTAATTTGGGTTACGCGGGCACTAATTTGGTCCTGTTGACCTGCACCACCCACAATGATGGTTTCTTCTTTACGCACCCTGACTTTAGAAGCACGACCCAGCATTTCAATGGTGGCTTTATCCAGTTTGAACCCTAAATCTTCGGTAATAACAGTACCGCCTGTAAGTATAGCGATATCCTCCAGCATTGCCTTTCTGCGATCACCAAATCCCGGAGCCTTAACTGCAACACAGTTCAAGGTGCCGCGCAGCTTATTTAATACCAAGGTTGCCAGGGCTTCGCCCTCTAAATCCTCACATACAATCAGCAAGGGCTTTCCGGCTTGAACCAACTTTTCGAGAATTCCCAACAAATCTTGTATTGCACCGATTTTTTTATCGGTAATAAGTATATATGGTTCATCCAAAGTAGCTTCCATTTTATCGGTATCGGTCATCATATATGGAGAAATGTAGCCGCGGTCAAAGTTCATGCCTTCTACAACTTCCAAGGCTGTTTCCATTCCTCTGGACTCTTCGATGGTTATAACTCCATCTTTGCCTACTTTTTCCATGGCATCCGCAATCAGCTCACCAATGGCCTTGTCACCTGCGGAAATCGAAGCAACCTGAGCTATGGCAGTCTTGCTTTCCACTGTTTTAGCAAAATCCCTTATGGCTTCAACTGCTTTTTCAACTGCTTTCTCGATACCACGCTTAAGAATCATGGGGTTTGCACCGGCAGCCACGTTCTTAATACCTTCACGAACGATGGCCTGGGCCAGTACAGTAGCCGTGGTGGTACCATCACCCGCTACATCATTGGTTTTAATGGCAACTTCCTTTACCAGCTGTGCACCCATATTCTCCAATGGATCGGTTAATTCGATCTCCCTGGCAATAGTAACACCATCATTGGTAATCAGGGGTGCACCATATTTCTTCTCTAAAACTACGTTACGGCCTTTGGGCCCTAAAGTTACTTTAACAGCATCTGCCAAGGCGTTTACACCACGCTCCAAGGCCCGCCGCGCATTTTCCTGAAACACAATATCCTTGCCTATCATATTTTAACCCTCCTCAATACTTACTCCACTTTAATCCAAGAACTTATATTTTTATTCGATTACCCCAAGAACGTCAGCATCACGCATGATGAGATATTCCACACCATCTATTTTCACTTCATTACCAGCATACTTAGAGAATAAAACTCTGTCACCCACTTTTAAATCAATGGGCACCCTAGACCCATTATCCAAAATTCTTCCTGAACCAACAGCAACTACTTCAGCCTCTTGGGGCTTCTCCTTAGCTGTATCAGGAATAACAATACCTCCCTTGGTAACCTCTTCACCGGGTAAGGGTCTCACCACTACCCTTTCACCTAAAGGTCTGATCATAAAAAAACCTCCTTTAATAAATTAAATTTCATTTTATTTGTTAGCACTCAGCGCAAGTGAGTGCTAATTGTCAATTATAATAATAATTGAACGAGAATTTTCAAAGCAAACATGACTATATTGCAAAAATTACCTGTATAGGTGATTTAGCAAAAACAAATCAATATAGCTTAATATTTCTCCTTCTATTCCGCAATTAGTAATACTGTTAATTTTCTTTCGTTTAATTAGAAATATTTTCCCCCTTAATCAAAACTTTTATACTTCTTAAAGCTTAGCCTTTGATACATAGAGAGGAAAATCTCTACTCTGCGCTATTGCCACATTCCCCCGCTTTACCGCTGAGCATTTCCAAACCATGGGGCAGACTATCCATAATAGCTTCCAAGCATTCTTTTACTGCCTTCTGACTTCCTGGCAGATTAATAATTAAAGTACTGTTCCTAATCCCTGCAACTGCGCGACTGAGCATTGCCCTGGGTGTATACCGCAAACTTATCGCCCTCATAACTTCGGGAATACCGGGAACATCTCTGTCAATAACAGCTTTGGTTGCCTCAGGAGTTATATCTCTGGGAGAAAAACCTGTCCCTCCCGTAGTTAAAATTAAATCGACTTTTTTATCATCAGACATATACACCAGATTATCCACAATGATGTCAAATTCATCGGGCACCAATCTATAACAGGATATCTCCCACCCCACCTCAGCAATAATCTGTTTTATTACCGAGGCACTGATATCTTCCCTTTGCCCTGCTGCCCCTTTATCACTGGCAGTCAAAACGCCTACTTTGTACATTAAAAAACCCCCTGATTTTGTTGATTTGCATTATGCACGGTATTATTATTAGAATTATATAGAATACCTATGGAGGCATAAATGGAACGTCTAAAAAATGTTTGGATAAAAAAATACTCCGGAGAATTATCAAGTTCCCAAGAAGACCGTGTTGTGACAGAAGCCCCCTTTACCATTTTTTTAAACGATGAAGAGCTGGCAACCCTTGTCTGCACCCCGGAAAACCTAGAAGAACTAGCCATAGGTTTTTTGTATAGTGATGGTATTATAACGAAATGCCAAGATATAAAGGAGATAAAAATACATGAACAGGACGGTTTAATCTGGGTTGATACACATCAGCCCACTCCTGCTGCCGACAGTTTTCTTAAGAGATATATTACCACCTGCTGCGGAAAAGGAAGACCCTCCTTTTATTTTGTAAATGATGCCCAAAACATTACTCCGCTAAGCACACAGGGACTCACCTTATCACCGCCAGAAATAAGAAAGATGGTGGATTCCATGGAAGATAAATCACACCTATTTAAATCCACCGGGGGTGCTCATGGAGCAGCATTATGCAATAACCAAGGAATCGTCGCCTTTTTTGAAGATATAGGCCGTCACAATGCAGTAGATAAAATCATAGGCTACTGCTTGATAAACAAAGTAAATCTGTCCGATAAAGTCATTACCATTACCGGAAGAATATCTTCAGAAATACTGCTCAAAATAGCACGAACGGGTATTTCGACAATAATCTCGAGATCAGCCCCCACTTATCTGGCATTGCAGCTGGCTGATGAACTGGGAATTACAGTGGTGGGATTTGCTCGGGAAAACCGGTTAAATGTATATACCCATTCTGAAAGAGTTTGCTAAAGTCATATATTCCATAATTCAGCCTCAATCATAACCGTTATTAACAATACCCCGGCTGGCAAGAAGTGATATTTTTTCGACGGGAGTTATCAGCATGCAAATAACCGGTATAATTTTAGCCGGCGGGAAAAGCAGCCGAATGGGATATAATAAAGCTTTTCTTGACTTGGGAGGCCTTTGGCTGATTAAAAAAGTAGCTGACATTCTTTCCCCAGTTTCCGGGGAGATCATTATAGCCGGAGGCAACCAAAAGGAACTGGGAGTTCTTGGATATCCTGTTGTACAAGACATATATCCTAACTGTGGTCCAATATCCGGAATCCATGCAGGATTATCCGCGGCAAGCAATTATTATAGTTTTATCCTGGCCTGTGACACACCTTTTATTGACTCCGTCATTATTAGGCGCATAATTAATGAAGCTGAAGGTTTCGATGCTGCAATTATGAAACACAGGGATTTTTATGAGCCTCTTTTCTCTGTCTACAGCAAAAAATTTATTCCTGCCGCCGAAAAATCCATAAAAGAAGGTAAATATAAGGTTATGAATGCCCTCTCCCTGGTTAAATGGAAATCGGTAGTATTCTCACCCTCACAAATACCTTCTTTTGATAAACAGATCTTAAATATCAACACTCCCGAGGATTATCAGAAAGCGAAAAAGCTAGACAAAAACTAATTAGTATTCAAAGTAATTGTGAATAACAATTACCCACTTTTCTATCTTTAGCCAGTAAAAATCGCCCCGAATTTGCAGGCAGCCATGCAGCTGCCGCATTTAATACATTTTTGGGGGTCAATTCCATGAGGCTGTCTTTTTTCTCCCGTAATAGCATCAGACGGGCAAACCTTAATACATAAGCCACAGCCTCTGCATTTATCGGGATCGATACGGTATTCCAACAGAGCTTTACATGCCCCTGCAGGGCAATGCTTATCATCTATGTGGGCAATGTACTCATCTTTAAAATATCGCAAAGTGGATATGATGGGATTGGGACACGTTTGCCCCAGTCCGCACAGTGATGTGTTCTTTACAACTCTGGCTAACCTCTCTAAAGTATCTATATCTTCCATCTTACCCTGACCGTCACAAATCCTGGTAAGTATCTCCAGCATTCTGGTGGTTCCTTCCCTGCACGGGGTACATTTTCCGCAAGACTCCGCTTGGGTAAAGGAAAGAAAATAACGGGCAACATCCACCATACAAGTGGTTTCATCCATAACCACCAGTCCCCCGGAACCCATCATGGCACCTGCTGAAGTAAGGGAGTCGTAGTCTACAGATAAATCCAGCATTTCTTCCGGCAAGCAACCGCCGGAAGGACCTCCAATTTGTACAGCCTTAAACTTTTTACCGTTTTTTATACCGCCGCCTATACTGAATATAATGTCCCTCATACTTATTCCCATGGGCACTTCTACCAAACCAGTATTGTTTACATTACCGGTTAAAGCAAATATCTTGGTACCTTTGCTATTTTCGGTACCTATGGATGAGTACCAGACACCTCCATTGCGAAGAATCATAGGAACGTTGGCAAAGGTCTCCACATTATTAAGGCAGGTGGGCTTTCCCCATAGGCCGCTTTGAGCGGGAAAAGGAGGTCTAACCCTGGGCATACCGCGACTGCCTTCAATGGAAGTCAGCAATGCCGTCTCTTCTCCGCACACAAAAGCCCCGGCTCCGGCTTTAATTTTAATGTGAAAACTAAAGCCGGAACCCAAAATGTTGTTCCCCAAAATTCCCCATTGTTCCGCTTGAGCAATGGCAATTTTAAGCCGTTGAATAGCCAAGGGATATTCAGCCCGCACATATATATAGCCCTCATCCGCTCCAACTGCATAACCGCAAATCATCATGCCCTCTAATACCGCATGGGGATCCCCCTCTAACACACTTCGATCCATAAAGGCACCGGGATCACCTTCATCGGCATTGCACACAACATATTTTTTATCACCGGTCGCTTGCATTACAAATCCCCATTTTACACCTGCAGGGAACCCTGCGCCTCCCCGGCCCCTAAGCCCAGAAAGTTTAACATCTTCCACAACCTGTTGAGGGGTCATTTCAAAGACAGCTTTATTTATCCCCAAATATCCTTTATTGGCAATATAATCAGATATTTCCTCCGGGTTAATATGTCCACAATTATGCAGCACCAGCCTCTGCTGCCGTGCATAAAATGGCACCTCTTGATAGGTACCTGCATATTCACCCGTTATGGGGTCATGGTAAAGAAGACGCTGAGCAACCTCTCCGCCCAGCAAATCTTTTTCTATTATTTCGTCTATATCCTCTTCCTGCACCTTTGTATAAAAGGTTTTTGCAGGTTCAATGATCATCAGGGGTCCCTGCTCACAAAAACCGTGACAGCCTGTTATCTTGACGCTGATCTGACCGGCAAGCCCCTTTGCTTCCAAGGCCTCATCAAGTTTTTTAACAAGCCGGACAGCCCCGGAAGAAGTACATCCGGTTCCTGCACAAATTAATATTTCCCGATTTGAGCCATCCTGGGGAATTATAATGGAATTGATAAGATCTACTTTTTTATCGTGACAGCCCTCATCTTTGTGACATAAAGGCCCCTGGGTACGACACACAATATAATCCTTACATGGACTGTCAGGTGTATGAACACACAGACTACAGCACTTATCCATTAAATCCTTCATTGTCAGACACCTCCCTACTGGTACTTCTCAACGATTCCTCCGGCCTTATCCGGAGTTAGCCGTCCGTGGGTATCCTCATTGACCATCATTACCGGAGCCAAACCACAGGCTCCCAGACACGCCACAGTCTCTAGCGTATAGCGAAGATCCCCGGTGGTGCCGTTTTTAACTATATCAAGCTTTTTTGAAACCGCATCAAAAACTTTGGCGGCACCCCTAACATGGCAGGCAGTTCCCTGACAGATTCTGATAATATTCCTTCCTCGGGGTTTTAAGTGAAACTGAGAATAAAATGTAACCACTCCATATGTTTTGCTAATAGGGATACCCAGAGTTTTTGAAATCTGCTTCATAACATCCTTGGGAAGATATCCATATATTTCCTGAGCTTCCTGCAGCACCGGAATCAGAGAGCCCTTCACATTTTTGTATCTTTCCAACAACCCTAGCAATTCAGCTTGCTTATGCTCCCCCTCCTCGTTCATACATCTACACGTCATCACTGCAAACCTCCTCATTTTCAAACCAAATTGACTGGGGTGTTTTGATAGTCCTTTCCTCAGTAAACAGAAAGTGCACCGGAACATCATGGTCATCAGGAAACACACTATCCGTCATCTGCAACTCAAAGCAAGGAGCAACAAAAACAGCCTTTTCCTTAGTTCTAATCAAAAAACGGTCATAGTAGCCTGCACCATAACCCAATCGGTTACCTTTATCATCAAAGGAAACCCCGGGCACTACAATCAAATCCAATTCCTTGGGATCAACGGGTCGTACACAATTAGCTTTAGGCTCCATGATTCCCCACACACCGGGAGTCAAATCTTCAGGGTAGTTTAAAAGCCTGGAGGGAATTAATTTTTTTTCTTTCACCTTTGTTATGGGAACCGAAACCGATTTACCATCTTCCAGAGCTCTACTTATTAGTTCTGTTGTCTGGACCTCGTTATTGAAGTTAACATAAACCATTAATGAATTTGCCTTTTGATAAATTCCGGACTCAATTATTTTTTTTATAATGATACTGCTTTTTTTTGCAACAATATTCCCATCAAGACTATTTCTGGCCAACAAAACACTTCGCCTGATATCATCTCTGTTCCGCCCCAAGCTTATTCCCCCAGTTAAAGCACTAGATAATTAATAGTTACCTTTTCATAAATCTATAAGGCATACACTTCGGAGTCGCCTAAGACTCTAATTCCATCATTTTGCAATGCATCAATGGCATCATCTATTCTCTCAACCCTAAAAACTACCAAAGCTGCCTCAGTTGATCTGGTAAGGAAAGCATACAGGTATTCTATATTTATTCCTGCGTCCCTTAATACTTCCATAGGCTTTGCCAATCCGCCGGGCACATCAGGAACTTCCACTGCAATAACATCAGTAACATTCACGGAGCAGCCGGCCTCTTTAAGCACTCTATATGCCGTATCAGGCTCGTTCACAATCAGACGAAGAATCCCGAAATCTGTGGTATCAGCAATGGATAAAGCTCTGGTATTGATATTATGGTCTCCCAAAACGCGAGATACTTTTGCTAATCTTCCTGATTTATTTTCTAGGAAAACTGATATTTGCTTTATCTTCACAGTATAAAACCTCCCTTTATATAAGGTTAAATTTCCCGGCGATCTACAATTCGCTGAGCCTTGCCCTGACTTCTGGGAATAGTCATTGGCTCAACCAGCTTAATTTTGGCTGTTATACCAAGAACACTGGCAATGCGATGTTTAAGGCGGTACTCCACATCTTCCAACTGGCTTACCCTGTCACTGAACCATTGTTCGGACAGCTCAACCCATATTTCCAGATTATCCAGATTGCCTTTTCGATCCACCACCAGCAAGTAATGAGGCTCTGTTTCACCAAACTCCAAAAGAACACTCTCAACTTGAGAAGGAAACACATTAACCCCACGAATTATTAGCATATCATCAGTTCGCCCAGTTACTCTCTTCATACGCACATGGGTACGTCCACAAGAACAAAGTTCATCGGTTAGCACAGTAATATCCCTGGTCCGGTAGCGAATTATTGGGAAAGCCTCTTTAGTCAGCGAAGTAATTACCAACTCTCCTTGCTGACCGAAGGGAAGCTGTTCACCTGTATCAGGATCAATGATCTCGGCTAAGAAGTGATCCTCAAATATATGCATTCCTTCCTGGGCAGCACACTCCATTGACACACCGGGTCCGATTATTTCACTAAGACCATATATGTCATGGGCTTTTATATGCAGCTTCAACTCAAGCTCCTGGCGCATTCTCTCAGACCAAGGCTCTGCACCAAAAATACCAGCCTTTAAGGGAAGTTTGCTGAAATCTATACCCCTCTTTTCTCCCTCTTCAGCCAGGAATAATGCATAGGAAGGAGTGCAAGTCAAAACTGTTGTTTCAAAATCCTGCATTATCATTAACTGACGGTCAGTGTTTCCTCCGGAGATGGGGATAACAGAAGCTCCCAGGCGCTCCGCTCCATAGTGGACTCCCATGCCACCGGTGAACAATCCATATCCGTAAGCGTTTTGAACCATATCACCTTTTGTGGCACCCACCATAGCTAAAGATCTGGCTATGAGCTCTGACCACATATCAATATCATTCTTGGTATACCCCACCACTGTTGGCTTCCCCGTGGTGCCGGAAGAAGCATGCAATCTAACCACTTCCTCCATGGGAACCGCAAAAAGATTAAACGGATAATTGTCCCGCAGGTCCTGCTTAACTGTAAAAGGCACCAACCTAAGGTCCTCTAAACTCTTCAAGTCATTAAGCCGAAAACCATGCTCATCCATAATTTTTTTATAAAAAGGCACATTATTATATGTTCGCTCCAGGGTAGCCTTTAAGCGGTTAAGCTGCAGATGCTTTAACTGCTCCCTAGGCATGGTTTCAAAGTCCTCATCCCAGTACATAACAAACTCCTCTCG
>CAZHAJ010000027.1:0-16328 GCA_964530215.1 uncultured Peptococcaceae bacterium
ATAAGCTATAAGCTATAAGCTATAAGCTATAAGCTATAAGCTATAAGCTATAAGCATTATAGGCTGATTTTATGTTCTGTTTATTTTTTGTTTTTCTTCTGAATTCTGTATTCTGGATTCTGGCTTCTGTATTTTTTGGGATTCTGAATTCTGACCTATAAGAAATGCCTATCAGCACACTGTTCGCTGATCGCTTTCCTACTCCTTCACTTCCACCTTGACCACGGTGCCTTTAAACTCATAATCCCTGGACTTGACATAATACTCTTTGCCCACCCGAATATCCTGTCCGCCCATGCTAATGGTGGCTGATGACAGGGTGGTTTGTCCGGTATTGGTTACATAAATATCCACCAGATATGGGTCAAAGGATTCTACCCTTTGACCTTGGGCATTTACATTAACTGAGTAGCCGGGCTCCAGCTTAACCTCTTTAACGGTAACCGGAGTATAGCTGTTGCCTTGGACCATTTTATCCCCTACCTTGATGATTTCAGCCATTTCCGGCCTTATATGGGGAACCATAACCTGAAATTCAACGGTAACTGCTTGGGCTTGTTGAGAAGTGCCGGTAAATTTATAAACCGCACCGACTGCCACCAAAAGCACCAGCAACAAGACCATTAAATCGATAATATTAATAAGTCCAAAAATTTTGCCTTTATCATTAATTAACTTCATTTTTTCTTCCCCTTTTGCGTTATAATGAATACCCCACTTTAAAAAGTATAATTTTTTTACTTTAATAGGTCAATAAAATTAAAGGCAGAAGAAGTATTATGTAATTTTTTTAATTGGTTATATATTTTGTAAAAGGGTTAATAGTTTAAGCATAGAAAATTAGTGTTTATAGAAGCATTATTTTGTCAAGATATTATGGGGAGAATGTCTATGGAGGTGGAGCATTGGATATAAACGAAATTATGCAGATCATACCGCATCGTTATCCTTTTTTAATGATAGATAAAATCCTGGAGGTGGAAGCCGGCAAAAGAGCGGTGGGTATCAAAAATGTCAGCGGCAACGAGCCTTATTTTCAAGGACATTTCCCGGGACATCCGGTTATGCCCGGGGTGCTGATTATTGAGGCTTTGGCCCAGGTGGGGGCGGTGGCCATGTTGATGATGCCTGAAACCAAGGGTAAGATTGCACTTTTTGCGGGAATAGACGGCGCCCGTTTTAGAAGGCAGGTCCTGCCGGGGGACCAGCTGAGACTTGAGGTGGAGATTACAAAGGTTAAGGGTCCCATAGGAAAAGGTAAGGCGTTGGCTACCGTTGAGGGTCAAGTGGTGGCGGAAGCAGAATTAATGTTTGCTTTGCAGGGGCAAAAAAAGGATTAATATGGCGTTACATCATGAAAAAGTGCGTATAATGGGTTTTAGTTAAGATATTCTAAGCTGCTGCCCTTTTTTTACCAATACTTGTCTGGAATTTACACTTTGTTAAAATAACTAACTAAATGATAAAATTAGGTGATATATGGCCTGATTACAATTTACGGGGGTAAATAATTTGACTAAAATATTGCCTCTCCTGATGGTCTTCATTTTGGTGGTGGTTTTGACACCGTTGATTCGTTCGAAGGCTGTTGCTTGGGGAGCAGTGGATTTCCCAAACAAACGAAAGGTTCACCAGGGAGTTATGCCTCGCTTAGGTGGTTTGGTCATTTATTTGGCATTTATCCCAGTGGCAGTGTTTAGCTCTTCTTTTAGCCTGCCTGTCTTGGGCTTGGCATTTGGAGCCACCCTTATATTATTGTTGGGAGTAGTAGATGACATCAAAGGTATATCACCAAGAGTCAAGCTGGCCGGTCAAACCTTGGCGGCTCTTTCAGTGGTGCCCTTTGGAGTAAAAGTTCAGTTTATTACCAACCCATTAAGCAGTGAGTTGATGTACTTAGGCTTGCTGGCTGTTCCCGTTACCGTTTTATGGCTGGTGACCGTTACCAATGCAGTTAATTTAATTGACGGTCTGGACGGATTGGCCGGAGGAGTATCTTGTATATCTGCTTTAACCATGGCGGTAATAGCTTATCTTCAGTTTAAAACATACGGTGATTTGGGACAGTTGGAAATAGCTTTCCTTTGCTTGATTTTGGCCACAGCAATAATGGGCTTTCTTAAATTTAATTTTTATCCCGCCAGCATATTTTTAGGGGATTCGGGATCTATGCTGCTGGGATTTAGTTTAGGGGTTATTTCCATTATGGGTCTCACCAAGAGTGCCACAGCCATTTCTGTAATTATTCCGGTGGTGGTGATGGGAATACCTCTTTTGGATGTGTTCATGGCTGTTATCAGAAGATATAAGGATCAAAGACCGATATTCCAGCCGGATCGAGAGCATCTGCATCACCAACTGCTGGATCGAGGCATGTCCCACCCAAGGGCTGTTTTGGTTATTTACGGGGTGGGTTTGATAATGGGAGCCAGCGCGGTGGTAATGAGTGTGCTGACGCCTAATCAGTCCATGGTTTTACTGTTTATACTGGCAACTTTGATTATTATTGCTGCTAATAAAATCAGAGTTAAACCTGTTGGTAGCAGACAGAAGACAGAAGTAAGAAGTCAGAAGTTGAGTTAAATTATATATACTTTGCAGTCATTAAAGATTATATTATAAAGCCTGCTGTTTTATACAGTGGGCTTTAAATCTATACATTAAAGCCCTTTTAAATGGAGGTTGTTAAGTGCGTATTCGTAAAGCTGTTATTCCGGTGGCAGGCCTGGGTTTAAGATTTCTGCCCGCAACTAAAGCTCAGCCAAAGGAAATGTTGTCCGTTATTGACAAGCCTGCGGTTCAATACATTGTCGAAGAGGCAGTGGCTTCAGGCATCCGGGACATTTTGTTTGTTACCGGAAGACATAAAAAATCCATTGAGGATCATTTTGACAGATCGCCGGAATTGGAGGCCCATTTGAAGGAAAAGGGAAAGATGGATTTTTTGGAAGTGGTCACCCAGATAGGAGAAATGGTGGATGTTCACAGTGTGCGGCAAAAGGAACCAAAAGGCTTAGGCCATGCTATTTTATGTGCCAGAAGTTTTGTGGGCAATGAACCCTTTGCGGTGCTATTGGGGGATGACCTCATAAAAAGCGATGTCCCTTGTCTGAAGCAGCTTATTGAGGTTTTTCAAGAAACAGGAGGTTCGGTGCTGGCGGTTCAGGAAGTTGACGAAGCAGAGGTCTCTAAATACGGTATTTTAAAAGCCGAAGAGATCAGGAAGGGAGTTTACAAAATAGAAGATTTAGTGGAGAAGCCTTCGCCCCAAAATGCTCCTTCCAAAATGGCAGTTATGGGAAGGTATATTATTAATCCTGCCGTTTTTGATGTTTTAGAAAAAACCGGCCCCGGAGCAGGCGGGGAGATACAGCTCACCGATGCTTTAAAAGTATTGTGCCGCCGAGAAAAAATGACCGGGCTTGCTTTTTCCGGTAAGAGATATGACGTGGGAGACAAGCTGGGTTACCTTAAGGCAACAGTGGAGTATGCTTTGGACAGACAGGATCTCTCCGGGGAGTTTTATGATTATCTGGTGGAGCTGTTAAAACAAAACAAGCTAACCATCTAACAGTTGAATTAATAATCCCGCTTTCAATACCGGCATAAAGATAAACAAAGTTGTTTATCTTTTTTTAAAGGCAGGGATTTATATGAAAGTGATGGTTACCGGGGGTGCGGGATTTATAGGCTCTCACATTGTAGATGCATTATGCTCGAAAGGGTTGGAGGTATCGGTGCTGGATGATTTAAGCACCGGCAGGATTGAAAATATTAAGCAAAATATTAAGCTATATTATGGTCACTTGCAGGATAAGGATTTTGTAAGGGGAACGATTCTTGCTGAGAATCCCAGCATTATAATTCATCAGGCCGCCCAATCCTGTGCATATAAATCACTGGCGGATCCAGCTCATGATGCCGGGGTGAATATATTGGGGACGGTAAACCTGTTGGAAGCCTCCTTGGATTCAGGAGTAAAAAAAATTATTTATGCTTCTTCAGCGGCGGTATATGGCAGTCCCTGCTATCTGCCCATTGACCCAAAGCATCCGGTAAAGCCTTTGTCCTTCTATGGACTAGCCAAGTATTCTGCAGAGAAATATATTGAGATTTTTAATGAGATTTATGGTTTAGATTATACCATTTTGCGATATGCCAATGTTTACGGCCCTGGGCAGCAGGCAGCAGCTGAGGGCGGGGTGGTGGCAATCTTTATTTATTCATTATTAAAGGGAATTAAACCCATTATATATGGAGACGGTCTGCAAACCAGGGATTTTATACATGTTCTGGATGTGGTTGATGCAAATTTGCAATGTCTAAAAAAGGGATCCGGTATGACTTATAACATTGGAACCGGTGAACCCACCACCATTAAAAGGCTTTACGAAATAATCCAAGAGGAATCGGGACTTGAAAGCAGCGCGGTGTATCAGGCTGCCAGAGCAGGGGATATAAAGGATAGCTTTTTGACAGATTCTAGGGTGGCCGATGAACTGGGATGGCGTCCCAAAATCAGTTTGACCCAAGGAATTAAGTCCACTTTAGAACAGTTTTAACCAAGATGACACAAAGATGTTTTGTCTGCCGACTTTTAGAGTTGGCGGAATTTAAGCCATTCCTGTAACCATTTCGGTTTGGGTTGAATATAATGAAAACCTAAAATGGGGGGCAGGACATATTTTTACGCATTAGTCCCTATGGGGGGAATGGCTATGTTTAAAATATCTGATTTGAATAAAAGGGTTATTGTTAACTTGATGGACGGTTCTAAGCTGGGGACAGTAAAGGACATCCAAATAGACCCGGAAACAGGTAAAATAATTGCTTTTGTTTTGTATGGCCCCAGACGTTTTAAGTTTCTTTTTGCCGGCAAAGATGTAATAGTACCTTGGTCAAAGATTAAAAAGCTGGGTGTTGATACTGTTTTGGTGGAATTAGATGTGTTGCATTACTAAATAGTCTGCAAACGTATTAAGATTGACAAATAAAGGGTGAAAATGTTAAAATGTCGTGGGTTACAAGAGTTAGCCATGATTTGTCTTCAAAAGACCTCAAAGGGGTCTGTTTTTCTTTTAGTATTGATAGTCTAAAGGAGTGTTGTATATGTCCAGAGTTTTTTTTACTTCTGAGTCGGTAACTGAGGGGCATCCGGACAAGATAGCCGACCAAATTTCAGATGCCATCTTAGATGAGATAATTGCCCTGGATCCTAACGCCAGGGTAGCTTGTGAGACCCTTTGCACCACAGGCTTGGTAATGGTGGCAGGGGAAATTACTACCGATTGCTATGTTGATATCCCGAAAGTAGTCAGGGAAACCGTCAGGTCCATAGGATATACCAGAGCTAAATATGGTTTTGACTGTGATACCTGTTCTGTTATAACCTCGATAGATGAGCAGTCACCGGATATAGCAATGGGAGTTGATAATGCCCTGGAAGTCAGAGAGGGAAAAACTGATGACGATAACTTTGATGCCATCGGTGCCGGTGATCAAGGTATGATGTTTGGCTATGCATCAAACGAAACCCCGGAAATGATGCCTATGCCCATTGCTTTGGCCCATAGATTGGTACGTAAACTTGCTGAGGTAAGGAAAAGCAAGGAACTTAACTATTTGAGACCGGACGGCAAGTCTCAGGTAACGATAGAGTATGACGGCAATATACCTGTAAGGGTTGATACTGTGGTTATTTCAACTCAGCACGATGTTCGGGTTAACTCAGCAGATTTACATAGAGATATTGTTGAAAAAGTAATCAGGCCTATTATTCCGGAAAATTTGATGGATGACAAAACCAGATTTTTGGTAAATCCCACGGGAAGATTTGTTATAGGCGGCCCCCAGGGAGATACCGGACTAACCGGTAGAAAGATTATTGTGGATACATACGGAGGTATGGCACGCCATGGCGGAGGGGCTTTCTCAGGTAAAGACCCTACAAAAGTTGACCGCTCTGCCAGTTATGCAGCCCGCTATGTGGCAAAAAATATTGTTGCGGCCGGACTTGCCGACAGGTGCGAAATACAGCTGGCTTATGCGATAGGGGTGGCCAAGCCGGTATCAATCATGGTGGATACCTTTAATACCGGCAAGGTTACAAATGAAGTATTGCTGGATCTTATCAAAAAGCATTTTGATCTCAGACCGGCCGGGATTATAAAAACACTGGATCTGCGTCGGCCAATTTACAAGCAGGTGGCAGCATATGGACATTTTGGAAGAACTGACATAGATCTTCCTTGGGAAAGAACCGATAAGGCAGAAGACTTGCGGGGAGATGCAGGAATATAGAAGCCAGAAGTCAGTAGTCAGAATACAGAATTCAGAAGTCAGAAGCCAGAAGCCAGAAGCCAGAATACAGAAGTCAGAAGTCAGAATACAGAAGTCAGAATCCAGACCCACATGCAACCTAAACGAAAATGGATGTGGTGCCCAGTTCAGGGACTTGGTAGCCATTTTTGAACTTATATTTTCAGGGCAGAATTTTAATAGTATCAAACTGTGATGGACATAAAAATGTTAATCACAGTTTTTTTCTGCTCTCTTTTGACGGGTAACCGATAAGCTTATAGATGCATATCTTTTAGCAGCGGGGTGAGGTGGATGGCCGAATTGTGGATTGTTGTCGCTGCGATGGTTTTCTGGTTGGGATACGTAATGTATAGGATTTGCCTGTATTGCAACAAGTGGGAAAATAATAGCAGGGCCTTGGTGCACCTGACACTGGGAAATCAAGAGGAGATAGCTGAGTGGTTATTGATGTCAATATGCTTTATTGACGGAATTGCCTTGGGAAGATTTGATTTGGCGGTGAGAGTCGAGGATAATGTTGATGACACCCTCCGGATTGCAGAAATAATGTCGGAAAAATATAATTTTATTCTGATAGATTTGGAACAGAGTCTTAACAAGAATAAATGGAAAAATGTTTTTTGTTTTGACTTAAAAGAATTAAATACAAAAACATCCTTGAATACAAGTTTGGAGTACTTGAGGGCACTATAAGTAAAAAAAGGTAAATTCCCCCGAGATGTCGAAAATTAATAGCAAAGGGGGAGAATTGGGATGAAGGTAGCAGCTAGAAAAAACATCCTTCACACTGTTTATTCTTTTATAATTATACTGGTGGGACTGTTTTTGTTGGCTGTTCTATTTTCCGGTTTGGATTTTGATAAGTCCACGGAGTTTTTTGTTTTAATCCTGCTGGGTATAATTATGGAGTTAATTGCTGTGGAATTTCCGTTGGGACGTTTGACAGGTACCTTCTCGATAATTATTTCTTCTTTGCTCATATACAATCTCAATGCCTCTGTGTGGATAAGCTCAGTGGCCTTTTTTATCGGCAACGGGGTTCTAAGCAAGAATAATTCCTTGAGAACCACTGCCTTCAATATGTCTCAGCAGATAATATCTCTTTATGGTGCTGTGTATGTCGCCAGGTATATTTGGGGTCAGGATATTAACGCCTCATATCTGCTGTTATCCCCATATATGGGAACCCTTTACCTGCTTAGCTTAATTATCTTATATTATACAATTAATCACCTTCTGGTATATATATATACAATTCCCGGCAGGCAGGGTTTAAGGATGCATACTTGGAAGGATACTTTGCGCTGGGATGCCTTTAGCTATTTTTTCACCACGCCTTTTGGGGTAATCATGGGAATTTTGTATCACTTGATTGGACTGCAATCTATGCTACTGATGGTGATACCGGTTTTAACGGTGCAACTGATTTTAAGAAGATATATCCGAACGGAACTGGTAAACAGGGAGTTAAGGGCGGTATATGAAATTAACCAGGCATTGGATGCTTCCAGAACATTGGAGGAGATTCCGTATATACTTTTAAAGGAAATGCGGCGGGCTGTTACCTTTCATACCGGTGTTGTTTATATGAAGCAGCCGGACAGCAATCATTTCAGGTGTGCCGGCGCTTACGGTCCATATCAGGAGCAATTGGAAAAGGATGTGCTCATCCCGGGAGAGGGTTTTCTGGGTTGGGTTATAAATAACAGTGAGCCTGAAATTATATTTAATTCCAGGATAGATCCCAGGGTAAAAAATGATCAAGGCCTGCCCCAGGTGTTTCGCTCGATGCTGGTTATTCCTATGGTGGGAGAGGACGGTGTCTTGGGGTTGGTGGTTGTGGGTGAAAAAAAAGAGCTTAGCTTTACTGAGCTGGACTTAACTGTAGCGGTGTCCATATGTGCACGGGTAACGGTGTCATTGGTAAATAAAGACCTAATGAATAGATTGGAAGTGTACAGTAAGCGCGATCCCTTTACCGGGCTACTGAACCGACGCACAATTTACCATAAAGGGTGGCAGGCAGTTGAGCAGTTGGATGAGCTGGAAAAGGGGCAGGTTGCTCTAGCCTTGCTGGATATTGATATATTGGGACACATAAATGAAGGCTGGGGACAGGAAACCGGAGACTCCATGATATTGCGGCTGGGTTATCTGTTAAGTTCCTTGGAGGACGAGGATATTTCTGTGGGTCGTTTCGGAGATGATGAATTTGCTATTCTGCTGGTGGGTTACTCAGAGGAAGATGCTTATGCTTTGCTTGAAAAAATAAGGAGAGATTTGTCTGACTATCAATTCTCGGATAATTACCCTTTATTGAGGATTAGATTCAGTATAGGAATGGCTGTAGCGCCTGAAGACGGAGAAGATTTTGATCGGTTAGTTAAGTCTGCAGCTAAGTCTTTAGCCAAAGCTAAGAAAAACGGTCGAGATCAAATAGTAACAGCCACCGATCTAAAGGGGCGTTTATCTGGCAGGAGTGACTGGATGACATGAGTATCATTGCAGGTTTGATTGATCTGATATTTCCTCCCCGTAAACAATGTCCTTTTTGCTCTGTGCCCCAGGAGCATAGCGAAATATGTGGTCAATGCCTGGAAAATTTCTATCTGTTCCGACAGGAGCCCGTATGTTTTCTATGCGGCAGATATTTTCAACAGGGCATAGACAGTGAAAACACGCTGTTGATGGATGAAGCAATATTATGCTGTGACTGTGCGTCAGAAAAACGGTTCTTTAGTTTTTCCAGAGCGGTGGGTCCTTACGAGGATGTACTGAAAAGCGCGGTACACAGATTCAAATATTCCGGAAAAAAGGGTTTAGCAGTTCACTTTTCTCAAATAATGTTTCAGGTTATTGCATATAATCCCCAGTATTTAAAGGCTCAGTGTATAGTGCCTGTTCCTTTGTCTCATAAGAGATATTGGCATAGGGGATATAATCAGTCAGAGTTGTTGGCCTATTATTTGGCGGAGAAAATGAAAATAGAGATGCTTCCAGTGGTCAGAAAGGTAAAGGAAACCCTTCCCCAAGCCGGTCTTAACAGAGATAAAAGACTGAAGAACCTTGAGGATTCTTTTTCCCTGGCAGATAATTCCCCCATAAAGGGGAAAACAATTCTTTTGGTTGACGATGTTGTCACCACCTGTACCACCTTAAATCGTGTTTCCGAGGTGTTGATAGAGGGAGGTGCAGCCACCGTGATCTGTATTGCGGCGGCCGCCGGGAGGGTAGCTCATCCTCCTTCTTTTTGTTCAAAGACATTAAGGTAACCCACTAAAAGATAATCACAATGCAAACCCTTGGGAGATGTATTATTAACAAACTTATGCACATTATCCACAGAAATTTAATGCACAAACTGATATCGCAAAGGAAAATTATGCAGCTAAGAATGTACTGTGAAGATGGCGATAAGCTTGGAAGGGCTTGACTTATCGAGTAAATTATGATACCATTCAGAGACTCTAGATTTATATTTTTAGGAGGAATGTTTGTGCAGGGAAAAGTCAAGTGGTTTAGTGCGGAAAAAGGATATGGCTTCATAGAGCGCGAAGATGGAGGAGACGTCTTCGTACATTTCTCAGCCATACTGGATGAAGGATTTAAAACTCTAAATGAAGGACAAGAGGTTGAATTTGATATTGTGGATGGGGCTCGTGGCCCACAAGCTGCAAATGTGACTAAACTATAACAACCAAACCCCAGTCAGAACTGGGGTTTTTTAAAATCCTATATAAATACAACTCTTAATGTACCACAGGATAATAAATATGCTTGAAAGGAGTTGTTGTAGCATGAATGTACAAGTAAGGGGAAGAAACATTGAGGTTACAGTGCCTTTAAAGGAGTATGTGGAAAAACGTATAGGTAAGCTGCAAAAGTTTTTCGATCAATTGGGGGAAGCCTTTGTCACCTTATCAGTGGTTAAGGATAAGCATCGTATTGAGGTGACTATTCCCATTAATGGTATGATCTTAAGGGGAGAAGAGTCCTCCGATGATATGTATGCATCGATAGATTTGGTCTCAGAAAAGCTTGAAAAGCAAATTAATAAATATAAGGGCAAACTTCTTAAGCGAAACGGCAAAGGAGCCATTTTAAACAAAACCGTAGAAATAGAAGATAGTGAACCTAAGGTAGTAAAAACAAAGCGTTTTGCCGTCAAGCCCATGGATGTCGATGAAGCCTTGCTGCAAATGAATTTGCTGGGACATAGTTTCTTTGTTTTTACCAATGATGAGACAGACCAGGTAAATGTATTGTATAAGCGTAAAGACGGTAATTATGGGTTAATCGAGCCAACCTTTTAAGGCTATCTGTTAATTGTTGGGGGAGGCCCCATAATGTGACCGAACAGGAATTCAGAGGAATCCAGAAGTCAGAATCCAGAATCCAGAATTTCAAGAAATGGTTTAGAGTAAATAGTATCGAAACTGTGATCGACATAGAAAAGTTGGTCACAGTTTTTTATTAACATGTTATATTCTGGCTTCTGGATTCTATGTTTTGTCCTTGTCCCCCTAAATTATTCCTAATTTTTTCCTGTTGCTTACCCGTACCGGTTGCAAGAGTTTTACTGCTCTGATAAAATTAAGTGTGATTTCTTTTTACTATGAATAGCGGAAGGAACTGATTAAAGTTATGCTAGGTTTGGTTCGCAGATTTTTGGATAACAATGCACGGGATATAAAGAAAATGTCTCGGGTTGTTAGTGTGATCAATGAATTGGAAGGAGATATATCTGCTCTTTCGGATGATGAGCTTAAGGGCAAGACAAATTATTTTAAAGAGAAATTAGCTGACGGTGTCCCTTTAGATGAAATACTGCCGGAAGCTTTTGCTGTGGTCAGGGAAGCCAGTAAAAGGGTTTTGGGAATGCGACATTTTGATGTTCAGTTGATTGGTGGTATGGTGCTTCATTACGGAAGTATTGCAGAAATGAAGACCGGGGAAGGAAAAACTTTGGTGGCAACGTTGCCTGCATACCTTAATGCTCTGACGGGACGGGGTGTGCATGTAATAACCGTAAACGATTATCTTGCCCGCCGGGACAGTGAATGGATGGGACAAGTATATGAATTCCTAGGACTTGAAGTGGGCCTGAATGTGCATGGTATGGACTGGGATGAAAAAAGAGCTGCATATTTATCGGACATTGTTTACGGAACTAACAATGAGTTTGGTTTTGATTACCTTAGGGACAATATGGCAGTTCATCCCGATCAACTAGTGCAGCGGGAATTAAACTACGCTATTATCGATGAAGTGGACAGTATTCTTATCGATGAAGCCAGGACTCCGCTGATTATTTCAGGTCAAGCAGACAAGGCCACCGATTTGTATTACACATTTGCTAAATTGGTGCCCAAAATGGCAAAAGATGTAGACTTTGTTGTAGATGAGAAAGCCCATTCAGTTGCGGTTACCGAGGAAGGATCAAAAAAAGTTGAAAAAATGCTGGGTATCGACAATTTATTTGATGATACCAATATTGAGCTGAACCATCATTTGATTCAGGCACTAAAAGCCCATAATTTAATGAAAAGAGATCGGGATTATGTTGTCAAGGACGGTCAGGTAATCATTGTGGATGAGTTCACCGGACGTTTGATGTTTGGTCGCCGGTACAGTGAGGGATTGCACCAGTCCATAGAGGCAAAGGAAGGGGTTAAAATTGAGAAGGAATCCCAGACCTTGGCCACCATTACTTTTCAAAATTACTTCCGGATGTATAACAAACTGGCAGGAATGACCGGTACTGCTTCCACAGAAGAAGATGAATTTCAGAATATTTATAATTTGAGTGTAGTGGTTATACCTACCCATAAGCCCATGGTAAGAAAGGATTTGCCAGATGTAGTATTTAAGACTGAAATGGCCAAATTCAGAGCGGTGGTTGATGAGATAGACCTAATGCATCAAAAGGGACAGCCTGTTTTGGTGGGTACTATTTCCATTGAAAAATCTGAAATCATAAGCGATATGCTGAAAAGAAAAGGCATACCCCATAATGTGCTTAATGCAAAATATCATGACAAAGAAGCTGAGATTATCGCTCAGGCCGGAAGGTTTGGGGCGGTAACCATCGCTACAAATATGGCAGGGCGGGGTACCGACATATTGTTAGGCGGCAGCCCGGTCAATGAGGAAGACCGCGAAAAAGTGGTGAGCCGGGGCGGTCTTCATATAATGGGAACAGAGAGGCATGAGAGCCGCCGGATTGATAATCAGCTTAGGGGCCGTTCAGGGCGACAGGGTGACCCGGGTTCCAGTCAGTTTTTCAGTTCTCTGGAAGATGATCTGATGAGACTTTTCGGCTCGGATAATATTTCCGGCTTAATGGATAAACTGGGCATAGAAGAAGATATGCCGATAGAACACAGTCTGATTACAAGATCCTTAGAGACTGCTCAGAAAAGGGTTGAAAACCGCAACTTTGATATCAGGAAGCATGTATTGCAGTATGATGATGTAATGAATCAACAGCGGGAGCTAATTTACAAGCAGCGACATCAAATTCTCACCGGCGAGGACCTGAAAGAGACCATCATTTTTATGATGGAGGAGGTAATCGACCAGGCTCTTTCTTCTTATTGTCCGGAAGGAGTACACCCGGAAGAGTGGGACTTGGATGCTCTGCTTAATTATGCCGGGCAGGTGTTTATCCCCGGTGATGGGGTGTTGCAAAGAGAAGATATAGAAGATATGAATAAAGAAGAAATAAAAGAAATTTTACTTAATAAATCTCTGGAGGCTTATGATGCCAGGGAAGACGAGCTGGGACAAGACACCTTGAGAGAAATTGAGCGGGTAGTTACCTTGAAGATAGTGGATGATAAGTGGATGGACCATTTGGATGCAATGGATCAGCTGCGGGAGGGAATAGGCCTCAGAGCATACGGACAAAAGGATCCCTTGGTGGAATATAAATTTGAAGGTTATGAAATGTTTCAAAATATGATCTCGTCCATTCAAGAGGATGTTATCAGAAATATCTTTAGGGTAAATCTTGTGTCAGAGGATAACCGACCCAAACAGAGAAGTTTTGTGGAGAACCGATCGGAAAATGCGGGGCCAAAGCAGCCGCTGCGCAGGGAGGATAAGGTGGGCAGAAATGATGCCTGTCCATGTGGCAGTGGGAAAAAATATAAAAGATGCTGTGGCAAGGAAGTATAAATATATAAGCTCCGGCCGGAATAAGCTGGTGAGGATGTGATGTTTTTGTATTCAGAAATGGAAAAAGAGATTTCGTTAATAGAAAAACGCATTAGTGATTTGAGGGTTTCTCTTTGACCTCAGCAATAAAGAAGAACAGATTAAACTTTTAGAGAAAAAAATGTCTGCCGAGGGATTTTGGGATAATCAGACGGAATCCCAAAAAGTTACTCAGGAGTTGTCGGTGCTTAAAGATAAAGTGGCTTCCTATAAGTCCCTGCACAATAAGAAAGAGGACATCAGGGTGTTGTTGGAATTGGGGCAGGAGGAAGATGATCAGGATTTGATTGTCGAAATTCAGAGGGAGATTAAAGAACTTGTATCTCAGCTTGAGGATATTGAGTTAGAGGTACTTTTAAGCAGTCCTCATGACAGTAACAATGCCATTATAGCGTTGCATGCAGGGGCCGGCGGAACCGAGTCGCAAGATTGGGTAGAAATGCTTATGCGAATGTATATGCGCTGGGCAGAACAGCACAACTATAAAGCCACGGTGATAGATTTATTACCGGGTGACGACGCAGGGGTGAAAAGCGCAACCATTGAAATTGCGGGACTGAATGCATATGGGTATCTTCGTCCGGAAAAGGGGGTTCATCGTTTGGTGAGAATCTCTCCATATGATGCTGCCGGACGTCGTCACACCTCCTTTGCTTCAGTGGATGTTTTACCGGAAGTTCAGGATGATTTTGAATTGGATATTAAGCAGGAAGATCTTAAAATCGATACCTACAGAGCAGGTGGTGCAGGGGGGCAGCATGTTAACAAAACCGACTCTGCGGTAAGGATAACTCATTTGCCCACCGGTATCGTGGTGCAGTGCCAAAGCGAAAGGTCACAGATTTCTAACCGGAATACCGCTATGAAACTACTGATGGCTAAAATGCTGGATTTGGAAATAAAAAAGAAAGAGATGGAGCTTTCAGCTATCCGAGGAGAACAAATGGATATTGCTTGGGGAAGTCAAATTCGCTCTTATGTACTCCATCCTTACAGTTTGGTTAAAGACCACCGTACCGGACTGGAAGTGGGTAATGTGGCCGCTGTTATGGACGGTGCAATAGATCCTTTTATTAAGGCTTATTTAAAGGAAAACGCCAGAAAAAATAATTAACATTTTAACAATAAAGTTATTCACAGGATGTGGGTAACTTTACTGTTAAATGACACTTCATATATCCCAAGAGCAGGGTCTTTTTTTTGTCTAAATAAAGGAAAAAATATAAAACATCAAGAAATAGTAATCAAATGAATGTTAGCATTTTCAGTTATGGGAAATGATACTAAAGGGTGACGTCATGACCGCATTTCTGAGAATATTTATTGACATTTTGGGATTAACCTTGGGAGCTTTTTTAACTGCCCTGGGGCTTGATCTCTTTCTTATTCCGGCTAAAGTAACTGCAGGCGGCGTCAGTGGCTTGGCCACTGTGCTGCACTATGTAATAAATGTGCCGGTTGGTTTGACGATGCTGGTTTTAAATGTCCCTCTTTTTTTAATGGGCATTTACCGGTTAGGGTCAAGATTTGGTTTTCGTTCGCTCTACGGAACGCTGGTTTTGTCGTTATTTATTGACGGAATGGCGCCTTATGTGCCGGTTGTGACCACAGACCCGCTACTGTCCAGCCTTTATGGAGGGGTATTGGTGGGTCTTGGTTTGGGCTTGGTTTTTAGAAGCCGTGGAACAACCGGCGGTACAGATTTGGGTGCCGCCATTATTCGTACCTACACCGGAGCCAATGTGGGACAGATTCTTTTTTTAATGGACGGTGCAGTAGTTTTACTGACTGGCATTGCCTTTAAATCTTGGGAGTTGGCGCTTTATTCGCTGATTACGATTTTTGTTTCGGCTTGGCTTATTGATTTGGTTCAGGAAGGTATCAGTTATGCAAAGGCTTTTTTTATTATTTCCGACAAATCTGCTGCTATGACCAAGGCGGTGCTATGTGAGCTGGAGAGAGGTACCACTTTGCTTCGGGGTAGCGGTGCATATTCCGGTCAAGACAAGGATGTTTTGCTGGTGGTGGTAAATAGATCAGAGGTTTCCAGATTAAAGGATTTGGTCCATAGTGTTGATAAGCAGGCTTTTGTTATTCAGACCAATGTCCATGAGGTGTTGGGTGAAGGATTTAAACCATTATCGCATCAAGATGTCGGCAAAAAATGTAAAAATAATTAGATAAATTAAAACGGAGGTTGTAGTAGATGGAGAGTAATCTTATTTCCAGGGCTTATGAAATCAGAAAAGATATTATCAGCATGCTGGGTGGCTGTGGTTCAGGTCATCCCGGGGGTTCGTTGTCTGCCGCCGACATTGTAACGGCATTATATTTTAAAGTAATGAAGGTTGATCCCAAAGATCCTTACAACCCTAACCGTGATCGCTTTATTCTTTCTAAGGGTCACGCTGCACCTGTGTTATATGCTGCTTTAGCCCAAAGGGGATTTTTCCCAAGGGAAGAATTATCCACTCTGCGAAGGCTGGGAAGTCGCTTGCAAGGTCACCCGGACATGAAAAAACTGCCGGGAGTCGAAATGTCTACAGGCTCCTTGGGACAAGGCCTTTCAGCAGCCAGTGGTATGGCTTTGGCGGGAAAGATGGATAAGTTGGATTATCGGGTCTATGTCTTGCTGGGCGACGGTGAAATACAGGAAGGGCAAATATGGGAGGCTGCCATGTCTTCTGCCCATTACAAATTGGACAATCTCACCGCATTTCTGGACCATAACGGCATGCAGATTGACGGTCCCACCGAGGAAGTCATGTCTCCGGAACCGCGGGAGGACA
>CAZHAJ010000028.1:0-15969 GCA_964530215.1 uncultured Peptococcaceae bacterium
ATGGTAGATAATCTGCAAAATAGAATATGATTTAATAACATATCTTTACTTTTGTCCTAGTTGGACATGTCATTACATGAGGGATTAACGGAGGCCATCTGGATGAAACCCATTATAACAGCAAAAAATCTGTGCAAAACCTATCAAATGGGAGAAGTTAAAGTAGATGCTTTAAAAGGTGCTGATTTTGAGCTGTATGAAGGAGAGCTTGTTGTGGTTTTAGGACCCAGTGGTTCCGGCAAAAGCACTCTCTTAAATATTGTGGGTGGTATGGACAAAGCCAGTTGCGGAGAGCTCTACTACAAAGAAACACCTCTGCATCATGCCGATCCCAAAAAACTCACATACTACCGGAGAAACGAAATCGGTTTTGTGTTTCAGTTCTATAACTTAATGCCTAACCTAACCGCTTATGAAAACATCAATCTGTCTGTTCAGATTGCAGAAAATCCCCTTTCAGTGGAGGACCTTTTGGCTAAGGTGGGTTTAACCGAGAGAGGAAGCCACTTTCCGTCTCAACTGTCCGGAGGTGAGCAGCAGCGAATCGCGCTGGCCAGAGCCTTGGCGAAAAACCCTTCATTGCTTTTGTGCGACGAACGAACCGGTGCACTAGATTTTCAAACCAGTATAGTGGTGTTGTCTTTACTGCGGGATTTTTGTTATGAGTATAACAAAACGGTGGTTGTTATTACTCACAACAGCGCAATTGCAAAAATCGCCCGTAGAGTGTTTTACCTGAAAGATGGCATGATAGAACGCATTGAAAAAAACGAAAACCCAATTCCTCCTGAGAGGGTGAGTTGGTAATGCTGTGGAGAAAAGTTTTTCGTGATTTAAAGGAAAATAAAGGTACATACTTTGCCTGCATAGTCATTGTTATAATCGGGTTGATGGTATTCACCTCTTTTTCCATGGTGTCGGATAATCTTAGAAAATCACAGCAAAACTTTTATACAAATCAAAACTTTGCAGACGGTTTTGCTCAGGTGCGGGCTCTCCCTTATTCGGCAGTTGACAGACTTTCCAAAATTGAAGGGATAGCTGAGATACAGGGTCGTATGGTTAAGGATGTTACGGTGTTATTCCCAGGCAGAACAGATAACACTTATTTGCGTTTGATTTCTGTCGATCCTAAAGCCGCCAAACCCATCAATGACATGCTGTTAAACCAAGGTATACCTTTAAGTAAAGGTAAAGCAAATATCTGGGTAGATACAGCATTTTTTGATGCCAATGATTTAAGAATGAACGACAAAATCGAAGTTGTTGCCGGTGGCAGTAAACACGAACTGCAGGTGGTGGGAGTAGGTCAGACTCCAGAATATATATATGCATTAAGATCCTCAGCAGATATTTTCCCCACACCTGAAAATTTTGGAATTGCCTTTGTTCCTCTGGATACCATGAAAAATCTTTTTCCTCAGGAAAATGGATTTAATGACTTGGTATTTAATACCTTACCGGATACCGATTTTGAAGAGCTTAAATCTGTTTTAGAGTATGAATTGAAAACTTACGGTGTAATAGCGATTTTTCCCAGGGAAGATCAAATGAGTCATCTTCTTTTGACGGGGGAGTTGGACGGTCTTCAGGCTATGACCAAGGCTTTACCCATATTATTTCTGTCAATAGCCGCCATGATTTTATATATAGTGCTAAAGCGTTTGATTGAGCAGCAGAGGGGTCAGATAGGTATCCTGAAAGCCATGGGATATACCCAGACCGAAGTGATTGTACATTACCTGTCTTATGCCCTGGTTATTGGCTTATCCGGTGGGATTGTAGGCGTTATACTGGGCTTTATGCTTTCTAAGCCATTTATTGAAATGTACCAAATGTTTTTCAATATGCCCGGCATGGAAGTCAGCTTCGACCCCAAATATCTTTTTATCGGGATATTAATTTCTTTTGGATTTTCAATTCTGGCGGGTTATCAGGGTTCAAAGCGTGTTCTGTCCTTGGAGCCGGCGGAAGCCATGAGACCGGTGGCTCCGGTCGTGGGAAAAAAAGTTTTAATCGAAAAAATATCTTTTGTTTGGGATATGCTGACAGTACAGGGAATGATGGCGGTAAGAAATATCTCTAGAAATAAAGCCAGAAGTGTTTTTATATTGATTGGTGTTATGCTGTGTTTTGCGATAACTACTTTTACCGGCTCTATGAATGAATTGTTTCAAAAAATGCTTTTCGACCAATATGAATATGTTGAAACCTACGATGTAAAGGCTACACTAGCAAAACCGATAGAGGAAAAAGGGGCAGGCAGGGAGCTTATGGCTTTCTCCGGGGTAAAAAATGTTGAAGCACTGGCAGAGATACCCATCACAATAAAAAACAAATGGCATAAGCAAGACACTGTATTACTGGGGATACCAAAGGACGGAAGTCTTTATAATATTATTGATCAAAACTATAATAAAATAGATCCGCCGGAAAACGGCCTTCTACTAACCCAGCGCTTAGCGGAATTGCTGGATGTAGGGATTGGCAGCACAATCAAGATTGAAAGCCCGTATTTAAAAGAAGATGCCCAAGATCAGCTCGAAGTGGTGGGTATTATTCCTCAATATGTTGGAATGAATGCATATATCGAGCTTGGTGCCGCCCAGAATTTTTTGAAGCAGGGCGATTTGGTGACTTCCTTGCTTTTGGAAATGGAACAAGAGCATGTCAAGGATTTTCAAGAAACTTATCTGCAAAGCGACTTGATTGCCGGTATTGATGAGAAGAGTCACCGGATGGAAAAATTGCAGGAAATGATGAAATCATACGGTAGCATGATCTACATTTATATGCTTATCGGCATTATTATAGGATTTGCAATTATTTATAGTTCATCCATTATTACTGTTTCCGAAAGAAGCAGGGAACTGGCATCCATGATGGTTTTAGGCTTGACCCCGGGTGAGGTGCTTTCTGTAATTACCTTTGAACAATGGAGTATAGGTATAATGGGGATAGTGGCAGGAATTCCCATGTCTCACCTAATGCTGTCTGCAATCTCCCAAGCAATGAGTACCGATGTATTTACCATGCCGGTCAGTATTACTTCTTCATCCTATATAATGGGAGGTATAGTAACATGTTTTTCCATCTGGATTGCACAGCGTTTTGCAGCTCGGAAAATCGCCGGTCTAAGTCTGGTGGAAGTTTTAAAATCCCCTGAGTAAAAATGCAATTAATCATATAGTCAATGACTAAGAAACAGGAGATGAGAATGTGAAAAATAAATGGAAAATCATTTTGTTTGCAGCACTTTTTATATTTATTATCGGTTTGGTGGCATATGAAAGCTTAAAAGGTATAGAAGCCTCTGTCCTGGAAGTTCAGCCGGGGAGTATCGCCAGTACCTTTAAAGAAGAAGGTATCGTGGTTTCTGGAGTTGAGCAAAATGTTTTTGCCCATTATTCCGGCGAAATATTAGAGATTACGGTGGAAGAGGGTCAACAGGTGCAGACGGGGGACTTGTTGATTTCACTAGATACAAAAGAAATTGATTCCCAGCTACAGCAGTTGCGTGCACAGCTAAAGAGCACCAAAGGGGAGCAGAGCGGCACTTATCAACAACCATATGAATCACAAATCATCAGTCAAAAGCTATTGGTGGAACAGGCAGAAAGAGAGGTGTCTGTTTATCAAGGAGAGCTTGAAAGAATGGAAGTCTTGCATCAAGCAGGCGCTGTATCAGATAAGGATTTCCAAGATGCGCAGCATATTGCCATAAGTGCAAAAAACAATCTTGCCATTCAAGAGCAGGCACTAACATCATTAGTTAAGTCGGGCAGTGGTATGGTCCAATTTTATCAGGGGCGGGTAGATGCACTGCAGGCTCAAATAGATTTCTTAGAATATCAAAAGCAAAAATGTCAGGTTACAGCGGCGATTGACGGCATAGTGGGTAATATTTCTGTGAAGAAGGGTGACCTGGCCATTGTCGGGAATTCCCTGCTCCAAGTGTTCAAGCCCACTTCCTATCAACTGGAAGTTTACTTGCTCACTGCTGATGTTGCCAGTGTGCATCAAGGAATGAAAGTTGACTTGATTTCGGAAAATAAAGATAAAGATCAAGTTTTTCAAGGAATCATAAAAAATATAGCTCCTTCTGCGATAACTAAAGTTTCACCTTTGGGACTTGAAGAGCAGAGAGTGAAGGTTACCATAACCTGGGAGGATGCACAGGGTATTCCGGTTTTCCCCAATCATAAAATAGATGCAGAGTTTACCACCCACCAGAAAAGTGACGTTTTAGTTGTTCCCAAAACTGCACTTTTCCCTTATGAAGAAGGTGAAGCTGTTTGGCTGGTTAGCGGCAAAAAAGCTGTTATTCGGCCGGTTCAGCCAGGATTTGAAACAAACCGCGATGTGGTAATCGAAGAGGGTCTTGCCCCGGGGGATGTAGTTATCCTTAATCCGCAAATGGAAGGACTCAAAGAAGGCAAGAAGATAAAATCCGTTTTTACAGATTAAGGTGGTAATCTTTAATGGCTGACCTGGTTGGTTTTGTCCTTTGACAGAAACCATCCCGCTAGTGCAATTAAGATTAATATGGCATAAAAGCTAAACTTCCATTCCGGCATTTTGGGAAGTTTTTCAGGCAAAACAGATAGAGCAGGATGAGAAAGGGTATATACAGCTAACTTGACTCCCACCCAACCCACAATTAAAAAGGCGGTTATTTCCAATCCCGGTTTACGCTGCAGCAAATTGACAAAATACATGGCTGCAAAGCGCATAATTACCAACCCAATAAATCCGCCGGTAAAGATAACCATAAACTGTCCTCCGTCCAGACCGCCAATCTTGGTAATTCCTGTTTCCGGGAGGACAACTGCCAAAGCTACTGCAGCAAGGATAGAGTCAACTGCAAATGCTATGTCAGCCAATTCCACTTTAAGCACCGTGAACCAAAAACCAGATCCCTTTTTGCTTTGCTGTTGAGTAGGGCTTTTAGAATCATCACAATTACCTTTTATTGCCAATTTTCTAATGATGTGGTTTAATGATATAAAGAGCAGATATGCAGCCCCTATAGCTTGCACCTGCCATATGTTAACCAGGTAGGAAATTATAAAAAGTGAACTGAAGCGGAAGATAAAGGCACCTGCCAAACCATAAAATAAAGCTTTCTTTCTTTCTTTTTCCTCAAGATGCTTTACCAGTATTGCCAGCACCAATGCATTGTCAGCTGCCAGTAAGCCTTCCAGCACAATGAGCACCAACAAAACCCAACCGTATTCCAGTAGCAAAAATATGTCCATGTCAATTACCTCATTTTAAAATGTAATATTTACGCAGTAATTATGAAGGTCGTTATTAGTAATGATAAGTGCATTTAATATGTTATAATTAACTATCAGCCAAATAAAATAAGACCTTCACATAATAGTGAAGGTCTGGCAAAGCTTTGTTAGCTGTTCTAGCCGGGCAAAGGCCGGGATGACGACTAGAAACTCCAGTGTTTCTGGCTGCTACTCCCCTTAACTGATCATTATCTTACATTAAATTTTTTACAAAGGCAAGAAAATTTGTTGAAAAACTTAAACCAGGTATAAATTCTCCAGACGCTATTCATGGAAGGATGATGCCGGTGAAAAAGCACAGGAGCGGATATTTGAGCAATAATTTGAAGAAGCAAGATGGTTTTGAAAGCAAAAGAGAAAAACAGCTTGTTAAGATAATTGATTTTTCCAGGGAGTTTTTAAATAGCATAAACAAAGAAATAGATTATCAAAAGATAGCGGATGACATGCTGGAGATTTCTGGTGCAAAATACGTTGGGTTTAATGTGCAAAAAGAGGACGGAGGAGAATTTATTACCGTCGGTCTTTCAGGGTTGCAATCACATTTAGAAAAATCGGCAGAATTACTGGGCTTCAATCCCAAAGGTAAAGTGTGGAAGCATGATCCGATCAAAGAAATGAAAACCCCAAATAATATCACCTTTTTTGACAGTCTTCATGAGCTGACAGGCCGAGTAATTCCAAAGCAAGTCATACAACTGATTGAAAAGCTTTTTGATATAGGTCAGGTTGTTGTAGTCAAAATATTAGTAGAAAATAAGTCCATAGGGGATTTCACCCTTATAATGGGGCAAAATGAAACCTTGAACAACAGTGAGATTGTTGAGCTGTACGCATCCCAGGTGGGACTTTTTATTGAAAAAACCCGCAATGAAAAAGCGCTTTTTGAAGCCAAAAGACGCCTTGAAAATATCCTTGATGGTACAAATGCAGGGACCTGGGAGTGGAATGTTCAAACCGGAGAAACTAGGTTTAATAGTCGCTGGGCAGAAATAATCGGTTATACACTGGAGGAAATATCACCCACCGGTATTGAAACGTGGCTTAAGTTTTTACACCCCGAGGATATGAAAAAATCTGAAGAAAAGCTGAAACTGGTATTTGAAAGAAAAGAACCGTTTTATTCTATAGAATGCAGGATGAAGCACAAAGAGGGACACTGGGTCTGGATATTTGACAAAGGAAAGGTGCTTACTTGGACTGAAGATAGAAAGCCTCTTTGGATGTTTGGTACCCATATAGATATTTCTGATCTTATACAAAAAGAGACTCTTCTTTCTGAAAAAACAAATCTTCTGGATGCTGTGTTCAACAGTATTCGGGAAGGGATAGCGGTGGTTAATTCCGATTATACACTGGAGTATATGAATGACACACTGAGGAGATGGAAAAACAGTTCGGGGCTATTGGAAGAAAAACGATGCTATAAAGTACTCTTTGGAAAGGAAAAAATTTGCCAATCCTGTCCCGCCAAAGAGTGTCTGGCTACAGGGGAGCCACATCACAAAGAGTTTCTGCTTAACACCTCCGAAGGGGAAAAAAATATTGATATCTATACTTATCCTTTGGTGGACAGTCAAAATGCAGGCAGAATAAAAGGCGTTGTAGAATTTATTAGGGACATAACTGAAAGCAAGCAACTGCAAAGAATGCTATCTGACAGTGAAGAACAGAACAGATTACTGGTTGCTCAGATGCAGCAAGGTTTGGTTGTCTATGAAATCATTTCGGATAACAACGGAAATCCCGTTGATTTTAAGTTTATCAGAGTTAATAGGGAGTTCGAAGAGCAAACCGGTTTGCTGGGTATAGAAGTGGTGGGCAAAACTCTCTCCCGGGTCATCCCAAACCAAGACAAGCACTGGGTTGATGCCTGCATGAAGGTTGCCTTTGACGGCAAGCCATGTCAATTTGAGTTTTATCAAAAGGATCAGGATAAATGGTTCAGGGCATCTGCTTACTCCCCTAAAGAAATGCAAGTGGCTGTTATCATCAATGATATTACCGAAAACAAAAACATGGCGGAATCTCTTTTTATCGAAAAAGAGACCTTTAGAACCACATTGCTTTCTGTAGGTGACGGAGTTATTTCCACTGATAACAGAGGCAGGATCACCATAATGAACCAGATTGCCCAATCACTCACCGGCTGGACTCAGCAAGAGGCCCGGGGTAAACCTTTGGAGAAAAAATTTAATATTGTTGATGAGTATTCCCGGGAGACCTCTGAGGGTTTAGGGAAAGAGGTTATTCAAACCGGAAAGGTCTTCAAGCACCAAAACACCTTATTAATATCAAAAACAGGAAAAGAAACATCGATAGAAGGCAGTGTTGCTCCTGTTAGGGATATTAAGGGAAAGACCACTGGTGTTGTTGCGGTGTTCAGAGATATTACAGAGAAAAAAGAGAAACAAAAGCAGGTGGAGTATCTAAGTTTTCATGATTACCTTACTGGGGTATATAACAGAAGATATATGGAGGATGCTGTCAGGAGACTGGATACACCGAGAAATTTCCCCTTCACCATTATGGTGTTGGATGTAAATGGACTGAAGCTTACCAACGATGCCTTTGGTCACCAAATGGGAGACAGGCTGCTTAAGGCGGTGGCCATGATCTTAATAGAAGTCTGCAGAGCAGACGATATTATCTGTCGAATAGGTGGGGACGAGTTTGTAATATTGCTGCCCAAGACCGATGCTAAACAGGCTGATAGTGTTAAAAAAAGAATAGTATCAGCAACAATGGCTACTAAGCTGGACTCAGTTATTGTATCCCTGGCAATTGGTTATGCCGTTAAAACCCGGTTGGATCAGGATATAGAGGAAATACAGAAAATAGCTGATAACAATATGTATGAAGATAAAATTAAGTTCGGTAAAACCATGAGAAGTAAAACCATTGAAATTGTACTGATAAATATAAATAAAAAATATGATAAGGAAAAGATTCACACAGAAAGGGTTTCCCAGTATTGTGAGCGCATAGCCAGGGCAATGGAATTAGACGAAAAGGAAATCGAAAACGCCAAGGTTTGTGGGGTGTTGCATGATATCGGCAAAATTATGGTTCCCGAAGAAATATTAAATAAATCAGGAGATCTGACCCAGGATGAGTGGGAAGAAATTAAAAGACATCCGGTAACCAGCTACCATATCCTAAAGGGTGTCGATGAATATGCGGCATTGGCAAAGGCTGTCCTCCATCATCATGAGCGAATGGACGGCACCGGATATCCGGAACAGCTGAAAGGCAAAGAAATACCTTTATTATCAAGAGTTATTGCGGTGGCTGATGCTTATGAAGCCATGACCTCCAGCCGAAACTATCAGGTTACCAAAAGTAAAGAAGAAGCAATCCGAGAACTGGAAGAGGGAGCGGGAAGCCAGTTTGATCCTGAAATAGTAAAAGTGTTTATAGAAAAGGTAATCTAATTATGATCTACATAATTGTGCCTGCTACCAACAGGAGTAAATAATATGAATGATAATGAGTTTTCCCAAGAAAACCAAGATCAAGAGATTGAAGAAGAACTGGAAAACGCCGAAGAAATAGGTGCTTCAAAATTGAGTCCGTGGGTTAAAGCGGTAGCTTTACTGGTTTTATTAGCATTTATTGCAATGGTAGCTCCGGACTTTTCTTATCTTTTAACCGATAAACTGGGTTTTTTAGAGCAAAATAAGGAGCTGACCTTAGATGCCATTGTTCAGCAGGTTAAACCCGGGGTTGTTACGGTTGAGGCGGTGGTTTTACAGGATACTCCTCAAGTTTACAGGGGAACAGGATTTAATATTTCCCCGGCAGGTACAATAATCACAAATCAGCATATTGTAGACGGTTCCAATACTATTACCATAATTTTTAACGACGGCAGCAGATACTCTGCAACCCAATATAGTGTTGTGACGGGTGAAGATTTAGCAATCATCCGTCTGGCTGCAGATAATTTGCCTGCTTTAGAAATAAACCCTGAAGCTGCCGTCAAAAATGGTGATCTTGTTACCGTTATCGGCAATCCCCTTGGATTTGAAAAAATATCCCAGAGGGGAAAGGTGGGCCGGTTTCATAAAATATCTGACAATCGGTCTCTGATATTTGACATAGACATCCCTGTCCATCCCGGAAGCAGTGGAAGTCCCGTTATCAATGATAAAGGCCAGGTTATAGGGGTTGTCTTTGGCAGCACCACGATGGAAACCCAAAAAGGCTCAGAAGTACGGGCTCTGGCTATTCCCATAAATGCCTTGCCTGATGAGGTTATTCTTGGTAGCTAAGCAATCTGCGCTCACCCTCAAGAGATCTTAATTGGGTTAAATCCTGACTAACCTCAACGGTACCCACGTATCTTCCGGATTCGTCCCGGATTGCCAGGTATCTTATATGGATAAATTTTCCGTCCAGTTCCAACCAAAAATGAGCACTGCTTTGTTTTCCAGATTTAAAATCCTCGATTATCTTTTCAACCATATGTACGCTGTCCGGCGGATGACAGTTTTGAACCTTTCTGCCGATTATTGATTTAGTTCGGGTAAAGATTCTCTCCAGGCTCTGGGAAAAATATGCCACTTCATCATTTTCATCCACAAATGTTATGTCTATGGGCAGGCTTGTCAAGATAGAATTGATTTGTTTTGGCGTTAATCTTCCGGTATCAAGGTTTAAAAGTTTATTTTGGTCATCATATATTTCCTTCTTTTGTGGGATATTTTCAGGTTGCCACAAGTCCTGCTCTTGCTGGGCAAAAATTATTCCAAACTCCCTTGAATGGTCTTTTATCTCAGCCCATTCCTGTTCTGTTAAAGTGTTTTTCATCATAGGAGAAAGAATCTCTTCCTCTTTAAAAAACATATCCAAAGTTTTTGTTTTTGCTTTATCAAAGCTTTCTTGAAGCTTCTCCTGCATTTGAGCAAAATTGCTTTGGTCAATGCTTCTTAAAAGAGTGTTCAGCTCTTTTACCATGGCCCTTATTTCGTCATCCACCGACCACATTACCGAAGGAGGCCCGGTAATATTGTGTTTTTCCAGATAAGGAAAGAACACATTTTCTTTTTTGCTGAAATGTTTGTCAAGATGAATTTTAAAATAATTAGCCTTGTCTGTAAGGGAAGTTAAGCGATTTGATGCTTTTTCATTATCTTTGGGTAATTCCTTTATCTCATTTTCCATTTCTTCAAGCAGATTTCTGGCTTGTTCATTTTCAAATTTTATAGAATGCAGAGGGTGTCCCGGTATCAGCTGAGGTTGCTCATTTTCTAGCAGGGCATCCTTAAAAAGAGCTGCGTGTACATCGCACATTTCTTTAATCTCTTCCGGATCCATCCCTTCATCCATAAGCTGCTTTTCCAGGGCTGCGATTTCTGAAGCATCAATATCTTTGATGAGTTGGCCGAATTCCCGTTTAACTTCATCAAAATCTCTGCCTGCGTGCAGATCCTTTATTAATCCTTTTAAAATATCCTTTTTCTGAAAATATTCACTCATAATTGACCTCCCTAGTAAATTTTTTCGAAGAATGCCTGTTTGACAAAAAAAGTACTGACCATTATAATGCTAATATACCCAGGGGGGTATATTTTATTGCCCCGCTGCATATATATTGATAAATAATATCTGGAGGTATTCCAAGTGACCAAATTTTATGTTAAGGCAAACAGAATTTTTACACCGATAAGAAAATATGCATGGATATTTGTCCCTGTTGTTGCTGTTGGAGGTTTATGGTACCCCAAATTGGGTCTTTTAATTATTCCTTTAATGCTGACATTAATGGTTATGGGTTTATTAAGGGGGAAATACTGGTGCGGAAATATCTGTCCGCACGGAAGTTTATTTGATTATATCATATTACCCATCAGCTTGAATAAAAAAATCCCAACTTTTATGAAATCAAAAATTACAATGGCAGTGGTGTTTTCATGGTTTATGTATATAATGATAAGTCGGTTGATTAAAGCATTTGCAGAGTTTGGAACAGCATCATTTTTGGATAAACTTGGCTATGTTTTTATCTTTAATTATCTCGCTGTTACCATTGTGGGAACGATATTGGCTGTATTTATTAATGCACGTTCTTGGTGTTCTTTTTGCCCCATGGGAACAATGGAATTATTACTGTATAAATTAGGTAAGCTATTGGGTATCAACAAAAAGACGGATTTGAACGTAACAGCATCTGAAATTGATAAATGCATTTCCTGTGGAAAATGCTCAAAGGTTTGCCCGGTTCAGTTGGTACCCTATAAGGGTTTTGCGGAAAACAATCAATTTCTCAATGAGGCTTGCATAAAATGCTCAACCTGTGTAGTTAATTGTCCGGTTAAGATTCTCTCCTTAAGCAACAGCTATCAAAAACCGGTTAAAATAAATTCTATGTAATCAGTTGGAAATAATAAGTTAGGAGCCAAGGTTGTTGTTTAGACCAACCATTGGCTCCTAACTTTTGGAATGCGTTTAGAAATTATTTTTTGCCCAACACTACTGGAGGAGACCCTCCACCACCAGGTCCTTCCATATCCCCCAACTGGAAAGAGATATTTTAATCCCTGATGGTCTGGCAACCGCTTTTTTTGAAACAAATACCTTGATTCCGTTAATGGTAACTTCATTATAATCCTGAACTTGAGGAGGTTGACCTGCAATCACGGCAGGCACTACTGAGCAACCTCTTCAACTGTTGCGCACATTCATTTCTAGGGTAATAGTGTCTGTTTTATCAAGGATATACTGCTGGGCATCATTAGTAATTTCAATATTAATAATTTTAATCACATCCTTTAGAGTTTTTATACCTAGGGGGGTATAAAATAATTGTAATTCTTATAGAACTTTATGTCAATTTTATTTTAATAAATAAAGGTGATCTAAAAATAAAAAATGAAAATAACTAATATCGAACAGGAGGTGGCTATATGGATCATGTGGTATACCTTGATTCAAAAGCACAAGAACTTAATATTATATTAAATGAAGAAAAGACTATGATCATCAGGGGTGCCGCCGGCAGAAAAATGCCTTATGGCAGGGTTGCCGATGGAGATACCCTATATTTTATTGAAAACAATGGAGATGGTTTAATTAAAGCTATTGCTACAGTAAAAGGGGTATTTAATTCGGAAAAACTGACAGAAGAAGCTTCTGCCAAGATTATTTCTGAAAATCAAGATAAACTCCGCCTTACCCAGCAACAGATTAAGCGTTGGTCAGGGAAAAGATATTTAATTTTAGTGGAAATAGAAAATGTCCGGCCCACTGAACATTTTTTAATAGATAAAAGGGATTATGGAAATATGGATGACTGGCTTCCGGTGGGTGAAATTGACAAAGTCAGGGTTTAATACGGAAACCAATAGTTTCCAAAAGATAATAAAAATTCATGGAATAAAATGTCTTTTAAAATTCTTATTTCTAAAATATAATATATAAATGAATATGAATCGACCGGAACAGAGATATTTCGGCAGTATACGTTTTTATAAGCATTTAATCCTAGTGCTTATTTGTACGGTTATCTTGATTTTATCGATAACCTCCATAGTGCTGGCTGTAAAAAACAATCAATTAAAAAACAAACTGACTGGTTATGATGAGTCAGACAGCACATTGTTAAGGGAAAAGTTGGCCTACCAGGAAAAGTATCCACAACTGTATGTAGAGGAAAAATCAGAACCAAAAGTATCACCCGATAAAACCATATTTCTGACTTTTGATGATGGTCCATCAGATAATACCGCTGTTATTCTGGATATTTTGGATTACTATGATATCAAGGCCACTTTCTTTGTTATTTATAACGGTAATGAATATGAACATCGTCTTTATCGAGACATTGTGGAGCGGGGGCACAGCCTAGCACTTCATTCCTACAGTCACAAGTATTCTGAAATATATAAATCTGTGGAAAGCTATTTGGATGATTTTAATAAGCTTTATACCTTTATTGAACAAGAAACCGGGTTCAAGCCAAAAATCTTTAGATTTCCGGGAGGCAGCATAAACCCATACAATGTACATATACATCAAGAGCTTATTGCAGAAATGTTGAGAAGGGGTTTTATCTACCACGACTGGAACGTAAGTGGGAATGATACAAGCTCCTCGGCAACCACCAGTTCCATCTACTCGTCTGTGGTGGACAATACCAAAGAATTTGACAGGTCTATTGTCCTGCTGCATGATATATCCGATAAATATATCACCGTCAGGGCTTTGGAAAGTATTATAGTCAAACTGAAAAGTGAAGGTTACAGGTTTGATAAGCTGGACGGCACCTCTATTCCTGTTACATTTGCCTACTAAAAGTCTGGGGTGATTTAATGGCACAAGATAACGATGATTTGGAAGGCAGGGAAGATGCGGAGACAAAAAATAATTTTTCTACAGCAATGAATGAACTATTTGGACTAAATCTAGGTAAGAAGAAAAAAAATGAGTTAGACAATGCAAAATTGTCTAGTGAGACAGAGGGTGATAATATCAAACAGATAATCAACGGTTCCCGCACAGATGGCAACGGCAAGCATAGTTACATAGTGAACAAAAGTGAGACTGTTATTTCAGAAGATACCTTTATTCTGGGAGAAATCCAAGCCACCAACGATGTGAATATTGCCGGGTCAATAAAGGGAGATGTCAGCATTGGCGGCGATATATTTATAACCGGAAATGTATACGGAAATATTAAAGGTAACAGTATAACAATAAATAACGGCTTTGTGGAAGGTAACATATTGGGTAAGCTCGACATTACACTGATGGGTGAAGCCACCGTGTTGGGGGACATCCAGGCTAAAAACTTCGTTTCAGCCGGTAAAGTTAAAGGGAATGTAACCGCTCTTAACCAGATTTCGCTAAAAAATCCTGCGGTATTGGTGGGTAATATAGAGGCCAAAACCTTAACCCTGGAAGAGGGTGTTATTGTAGACGGAAATGTCAGTATTATCAGTGATATATCCACCGAAGAGATGTTTCAGACACGACCCTTTGAGCAAACTGTAACTATTCCCACGGAATATCAGGAAGTGGACCAAGATGATGACGAAGATGAGGAAGAGTAAGGGGTTTTAGATTATTAATTTACATATCTGATTAATAAAAGGGGTTTGCACTGAATAGATATTTTTCAGCACACCCCTTTTTTGCAGTATTTTTGAAAAATATAAGAGCCGGGTACATATTTGAGACAAGGAGGATAGTTTTTTGATTAAAAAACTGTTTTTTTTCCCTTCGAATAATTTAATATTATCTATACCTATAGTACTGGTTCTTGGATTTATAGTGGGTCTTTATGCAGATACCGATTTTCTTAAAGAATATATTTTGGTATTAACCTTTGCTATGATCTACCCCACTATGATTGGATTTAAATTGAAAGAAGCAATTCAATTATCCCACATGAGGCCTTTGGTATTATCATTAATTGCAAATTTTATCTTGATTCCCCCGGTAGCTTATATCCTTGGCGGGTTATTATTAGCCGAAAAGCCCGAAATGTTTGTGGGTTTAATCATGATATCACTGTTTCCCACCAGTGGTATGACCATATCCTGGACTATGCTAAGCAAAGGAAACGTTTTTGCAGCTATTAAAATCACAGCCATAAGCCTGTTGATTGGCTCCTTCCTTGCACCTTGGTATCTGTACTTTTTGGCGGGGAAATTCATTGAGGTGGATGTGCTGCAAATCTTTATCACCATTGCCCAAGTGGTTATCCTGCCTTTGATATTGGGAAGTATCACCTTTAAGCTGTTATTAAAAAAATACTCCCCGGAGCAGTTCAGTGAAAAAATCAAACCATACCTACCCGCAGTGAGTGTATGGGCAATGCTGTTTATTGTATTTATCAGTATCAGTATGAAATCATCTGTTATTTTATCAAATCCCAATATTCTGGTTGAGGCGGTAATTGTTCTTTTTATTTTTTATATTTTCAACTTTACATTAAGTACTTTAATTGCCAGGATGACATTAGAACAAAAAGACGGCTTTGCATTTTTATATGGTACAGTAATGAGAAACCTGTCCATTGCTTTGGGAATAGCAGTGGCATCATTTAGTCCCGATACCGCTCTGGTGGTGACCTTGGCCTTTATAATTCAGGTTCAAGGCGCAGCTTGGTATGGAAAACTTGCTCCAAAATATGGATGGCTTAATAAATCTAGTCCTTAAGCCTATAATGTTTTTGGGGAGGGGCACAGGTGCCATTGACATACTATATATAGATTTGATATTATTATTAGCACCATATGATGTGGTTTGGTGGCTTTTTTACTTTAATTATGCATAGAGAAAGTTGGGATAGCTTTGAGCTCAAAGGGGATAGTGCCAAAATCTTGGCCTAAAATGAAGTTGACTTCCACAGCCAAGGTGGTATTGGAAAAGAGGTATTTAAAAAAGGCAAAGGACCAAGTGGCAGAGACCCCTGAAGATATGCTGTATAGGGTAGCCTCGGTGGTGGCTGATGTTGAGAAAAAGTACGGTAAATCCACTAACGAGACCAAGATTTTAGCTAAACAGTTTTATCAGATGATGGCAAGCCTAGAGTTTATGCCTAACTCACCAACTTTGATGAATGCCGGCAGAGACTTGGGTCAGCTCAGTGCCTGTTTTGTGCTTCCCATAGAAGACAGTATGGAGGATATTTTTGATGCCATTAAGTTTGCCGCTATCATTC
>CAZHAJ010000029.1:0-15777 GCA_964530215.1 uncultured Peptococcaceae bacterium
AATGTCCTCCCCCCTTCATGCAAGAGTTACCTTTCTACGCGGACATCATATATAAGATTCTTGCTCTGAACCTCTCAGAGTTCCTGACCTCAAAAGCATTTCTTTTTAAAACTTTTATAAATAAATTAAGAAAGGAATTTATCGCTAGTCTTTGGCTAGTTACTCTTATTGTGGAGCCCCTTCTTTAAAAATTGTCGTTTACATTTAATGGAATCTGAGACTATGCTGTTAAATGGTTGCTTTTTTTTTCCAGCAGCATTATAATGTTTTTTAGTACCTGGTTCTAAATCGTCCCCTTAGGTGATAAATAATGACTAGAAGTGGTTTGGATAAGGCAGACAGGCAGCATATGCTCCAGAACTATATCAACAGCAACCCCTTTATAACCGATGATGATTTGTCAGAGGTGCTGGGGGTAAGTATCCAGACAATTCGTTTGGATAGAGCAGAGATGAAGATTCCGGAGATGAGGGTTCGGGTCAAAACCATGGCCAAAGGTATTTATGGGAAGGTTCGTTCTATCGAAGCAGGTGAATTTACCGGAGATCTAGTAGAATTGGATGTGGGTCATTCAGGAGTCTCGTTACTGTCGATAAATGAACAGATGACTTTTAAAAAGACCAAGGTGGCCAGGGGACATTATCTTTTTGCTCAAGCCAACTCTTTGGCAGTGGCTTTGATAGATTCCGAACTTGCATTAACAGGAACCTGCAAGATTAGTTTTAAAAGACCGGTAGTTAGCGGTGAAAAAGTTGTGGCCAGAGCGAGGATTAGCAGAAAAAGCAGAAACAGATATATGGTAAGGGTTTGTTCTACGGTAAAGGAAGAAGCGGTGTTTTTAGGAAGATTTTTAATTGTTGACATCTCGGAGGAGGCTAGATTTTGAAAATTGCAGTGGATGCAATGGGGGGGGATCATGCGCCCAGAGAGGTAGTATTAGGTGCATTGAAAGCCGCCCGGGATGATTTAAAGATAGTTTTGGTGGGAGACAAAGATAAGATATCTTTGGAACTGGAACAGGTGAATAGTAACAATATTGAGATTGTGCATGCCAGTGAATCCATCGATATGTCTGAACACCCTGCGGCAGCAGTGCGCCGCAAAAAGGATTCTTCCATTGTAAGGGCAATCCAGTTGTTGAAAGAAGGTCATGTTTCAGCAGTGGTTTCCGCCGGAAATACCGGGGCGGTAATGGCTTCTTCTTTGCTGGGACTGGGCAGAATAAAGGGAATTGAACGTCCTGCAATTGCCAGTGTACTCCCCAGTGAAAAGGGCAGTACGGTATTTCTGGATGTAGGAGCCAATTTGGACTGCAAACCCAGGAATTTGGTTCAGTTTGCCATAATGGGCAGTTTATATGCAGAAAAAATTCTGGGTTTTAATTCCCCCAAAGTGGCTTTGCTAAACGTAGGTGAAGAAGAGTGTAAGGGAAATGAACAGACCCAAGCGGCTTTTGCCTTGCTTAAAGAAGCAGGTATAAATTTCACGGGCAATATAGAGGGGCGAGACCTGTTCAAAGGAACGGCAAACGTAGTGGTTTGTGATGGTTTTGTGGGTAATGTTATGCTTAAGACATGTGAAGGTTTGGCAATGAGCTTGATGAGCATGATGAAAGAAGAACTGGCCAGTAACTGGCTTTTTAAGGTAGGAACTGCTTTAGCTTTGCCTGCCCTGAAAAGAATTGGCAAGAGAGTGGATTACAGCGAGTATGGTGGTGTACCGCTACTGGGGGTAAACGGGGTAGTAGTGGTGAGTCATGGAAGTTCAAGTGCATATGCAATTAAAAATGCCATTGAAGCAGCCGAGGAAGCTGCTTACAGTGGATTGGTATTGTCCATTGCTGAGAACTTTAGCAGCAAATTGGAGAAAAAGGTGGAATTTCATGATGCCTGAAAACTATATCCGTGCAGGTATATTGGGAATTGGTTCATATGTTCCGGAACGGATATTGACAAACATTGAATTAGAATCTATGGTTGATACTACTCATCAGTGGATTATGGAAAGAAGCGGGATAAGGGAAAGAAGAATAGCAGATCCAGAGCAGGCTACATCAGATCTGGCCATTGAGGCAGCCCGAAGGACATTGGCTGATGCTGATGTTTTACCATCTGAAGTTGATTTAATTATTGTAGACACAAACACGCCGGATTGTCTTTTTCCGGCCACAGCTTGTATAGTTCAGGATAGTCTCGGTGCCAGTAAAGCAGGGGCATTTGATTTACTGGCGGGATGCACAGGTTTTATTTATGCTTTAGCTACTGCAGCTCAGTTTATAATATCAGGAATGTACAAAAAGGTATTAGTTATTGGGGCAGAGACTCTCTCCAAAGTTGTGGACTGGGAAGACAGGAGAACCTGCGTGCTTTTCGGTGATGGTGCGGGAGCTGTCTTACTGGGCCCTGTTCCTCCAAACTATGGTTTAATTCACAGCAAATTGGGTTCAGATGGCTCCGGTAAGGACCTTTTATGTTTGCCGGCCGGTGGCTCCAGAATTCCATCCTGCAGAGAATCATTGGACAGAGGACAGCATTTCTTAAAGATGAGTGGGAGGGAAGTATTTAAGTTTGCGGTGCGGACATGTGGTGATGGTACTTTAGACACATTGAAAGAAGCAGGAATGTCTGTAGAAGATGTGGACCTAATGATTCCCCATCAGGCTAATAATAGGATTATAGCCGCTGCTGCGAAAAGGCTAAATCTCTCAGATGGCAAAATAGTGACTAACTTGGAACGTTATGGCAATACTTCCACCGCTTCAATTCCCATTGCATTAGAAGAAGCTGTAAAACAAAATAAAATCAAAGATGGTGATAATATCGTAATGACTGCTTTCGGAGCAGGCCTTACTTGGGCTGTCTCAATTCTTAAATGGTATGATTATCATAAACATAGTGACAGATAATTAAAAAATTTATTGGGATTACCAAATCCCGTTAGCATATTGGAAGGAGGTTTTGAATTATTCATACTAAGCTTTGCGATCTTTTAAATATTAAATATCCTATACTCCAAGGAGGAATGGCTTGGGTGTCAACTGCCGAACTGGTGGCGGCGGTAAGTGAAGCTGGGGGGCTCGGCATAATAGGTTCGGGCCAGGCACCGGGACAGTGGGTAAAGGAACAAGTAAGATTGGCAAAAAAATTAACTGATAAGCCTTTTGGGGTCAATGTTATGCTGTTATCACCCTTTGTTGACGAGGTAATGAATATAATTTTGGAAGAGAAGGTTCCTGTGGTAACAACAGGGGCAGGCAATCCCGGCAAGTATGTACAATCTTTGCAGGATGCAGGGATAAGGGTAATACCGGTGGTTCCGTCAGTAGCTCTAGCCAAAAGACTGGTCAGGTCAGGTGTGGATGCATTGATTGCGGAAGGCACCGAAAGTGGCGGTCATATAGGTGAACTTACCACTATGGCATTGGTGCCACAAATAGCTGATGCTGTGGATGTTCCGGTAATTGCCGCGGGAGGAATAGCTGACGGCAGAGGCTTTGTGGCTGCATTGGCCTTGGGTGCATCAGGGGTACAGATGGGCACCCGGTTTATGTGTGCCCAGGAGTGTACCGTTCATGATAAGGTTAAAAACATGGTTTTAAAGGCTAAGGACCGGGATGCCATTGTTACCGGAAGAAGCACAGGTCATCCGGTAAGGGTTTTGTACAATAAATTAGCTAAAAAATTTATTGAAGCAGAAGGCCAAGGTGTGCCACCCGAAGAGATTGAGAAAATGGGTGTAGGTGCCTTGAGATTAGCTATGGTGGACGGCGATGTGGAAATGGGTTCGGTAATGGCCGGGCAAATTGCCTCGATGGTAAACAAGATTCAGCCGGCCAAGGAAATTATTGAAGAAATAATGGCCAAAGCAAAGGAAGTATCTGTGGGATTGGACCGTGACTTACAATGAACACTGCTGTTGTTTTTCCCGGACAGGGGTCTCAAAAGGTGGGGATGGGCCTAGATATGTATCAAAACTATGCAGAGAGTCGGGAAGTCTTTGATAAGGCTAGCAGAGCTCTCGGGATAGATATGGCATCCCTGTGTTTTGATGGTCCGGAGGAAGAACTGAAAAAAACAGTAAATGCTCAACCGGCAATTCTCACGGTTTGCATTGCCTGTTACAAAGCGATGCAGCACAGGGGGTTGGAGCCTCAGGTGGTGGCGGGTCACAGTCTGGGTGAATACACAGCTTTGGTGGCTGCCGGAGCCATAAGTTTTGAAGACGCAGTGAAGCTAGTGAAGTCAAGGGGTAAATATATGCAAGATGCCGTCCCCCTTGGAGATGGTGGAATGGTGGCAGTTTTGGGGCTTGAAGTTGAGAAGGTAATTGAAATTTGTTCTGATATTTCGAAAACCCATGGAGTGGTTGAAGCAGTTAACCTTAATTCACCGGGTCAGGTTGTTGTCGCCGGTGATAATATTGCCCTCAGCAGGGCTGTAGAGCAATTGAATATCCAGGGAGCTCGCAGGTGTATTTCACTTCCGGTAAGTGCCCCCTTTCATTCTTCTATGATGAAACCGGCGGGTGATAAACTGGAACAGGATTTATCAATGATAAATATTAGTGAGCCATGTATTCCGGTGCTTTCAAATGTTACCGCCCATTATCATGGAAAGCCAGACGATATCAAGTCCTTGCTTATCAGACAGGTATACAGTCCGGTGCTTTGGGAAGAATGTGTCAGAAGATTGATTTCGGACGGAGTTAATACCTTTGTTGAAGTGGGGCCGGGAAAGGTTTTATCCGGACTAATAAAAAAAATCTCCCCCAAAGCTTCAGTGTTTAATATGGAGGATCGAGGAACATTAGAAAATATTATAGAAAAACAGGTTTTTTGAATTATCTAGAGGAATTATCTTGCTGTATTAAGGGAGGTTCGCTAAAATGAATCTTGATGGCAGAGTAGCTATAGTAACCGGCTCGTCCCGAGGTATAGGGCGGTCCATTGCCTTGACTCTGGCACAGCAAGGAGCAGATGTGCTGGTTAATTATGCCGGACGAGAAGCTGAGGCAATGACAGTGGTGCAGGAGATAAAAGCTTTGGGTAGAAGAGCAATAGCTTTCCAAGCTAATGTTGCGGAATCTGAAGAGGCAGCCGCAATGGTATCGGCTGCAATGGAACATTTTGGGAAGGTAGATGTACTGGTGAATAATGCCGGTATAACAAGGGATAATTTAATTCCGCGATTAAAGGACCAGGATTGGGATCAGGTGTTATCAGTAAATTTAAAGGGATCATTTAACTGCATTAAGGCTGCAGTACGTCCCATGCTAAAGGCAAAGTGGGGGAGGATTATTAATATCTCCTCAGTGATAGGGGTTTTTGGAAATGCCGGACAAGCAAACTATGCGGCAAGTAAAGCAGGACTAATAGGGTTAACAAAAGCGGTGGCCAAGGAAGTGGGCACCCGGAATATTACTGTAAATGCTGTGGCACCAGGGTTTATTGTTACTGAGATGACCAATGCGCTATCTGAAGAGATCAAAGAAAAGATGCTGGCCGGAATACCCCTTGGCAGGCTGGGAGTTCCGGAGGAAGTTTCCTCTTTGGTAGCTTTTCTGGCAGGGGATAGCGCATCATACATAACAGGTCAAGTTATTATGGTGGATGGCGGTATGGCCATTTAAGTATCCGGTAGGCGGAAGGGGGTGAGCTTGTGGCAACTATCGATAAAGTTAAAGGAATTATAGCTGAGCAGCTAAGTGTCGATGAAGGAGACATTAATATGGACTCATCTTTCATTGAGGATTTAGGAGCAGACTCCTTAGATATTGTGGAACTGGTCATGGCATTAGAAGAGGAATTTGATCTGGTCATTCCGGACGAAGATGCCGAAAAAATTAGAACTGTCGGGGAGATAGTTAAATATATTCAGGAGCATCAGTAATAATTAGCTTAGTCCCGCTCTGAAAGCGGGACTTTTTAAATAAATGACATCTAGCTACTAGCGGTTGGAATAACCCAGAAATGGTTAAGGTATTGTATAGATAAAAAAGCTAACCGCCAATAGCTATGTGCCATTTATTGAATTGCTCGGGTCAATAATCGGAGGTGATTTTTTGGTTTCCAGAGTTGTAGTTACGGGTATGAGTGTTTTATCGCCAATAGGTATCGGGTTGGATATCTTTTGGACAAATCTTAAAACGGGAAAATCTGGGGTGGGACCCATTACCAGGTTTGATACCGAAGGGTATAGCACCAGAATCGGAGCCGAGGTAAAAGATTTTAATCCGGAAGATTATATAGAAAAAAAAGAAGCTAGAAGAATGGATCGCTTTACTCAGTTTGCCATGGCTGCTACTAAAATGGTAATTGAAGATTCAAGATTGGATCTTAACACTGTTAACAAAGACCGGGTTGGGGTAATATTGGGCTCCGGTATCGGTGGTATTGAGACATTGGAGCAACAGCATAAGGCTTTGCTAAGCAAAGGTCCGGGAAGAGTAAGTCCCCTATTTATCCCCATGATGATTGCCAATATGGGGCCTGCTCAGGCAGCTATAGCTCATGGTTTGCGAGGATGCAATTTAATTACCACCAGTGCCTGTGCTTCCAGTAACAACGCTATAGGAGATTCTTTGCGATTGTTGCAGAGGGGTCAATTGGATGTAATAATTACCGGTGGGACCGAAGCTCCCATAACACCTTTGGCTGTGGCAGGCTTTTGTTCCATGAGGGCAATGTCTGTTCGCAATGACGAACCGGAGTTGGCCAGCAGACCTTTCGATAAGGATCGGGACGGTTTTGTTATTGGTGAAGGGGCCGGTTTTATGATTTTGGAGACATTGGAACATGCCAGAAAGAGGGGGGCACCTATTTACGCTGAAGTTGTGGGTTATGGCAGCAACTGTGATGCTTACCATATTACTGCTCCGGATCCCGAGGGCAGAGGAGCCTCACTGGCTATGAAACTTGCTTTGGAAGATGCGGGAATTGCCCCCGAGGATATTGATTATATAAATGCTCACGGCACTTCCACTCCCTTGGGAGACAAGCCTGAAACCTTGGCCATTAAAGATGTTTTTGGTTCTCATGCATATAAAGTAGCAATTAGTTCCACCAAATCTATGACCGGTCACTTACTTGGTGCGGCAGGAGGTATAGAAGCTGTAGCCTGTATAATGGCAATGCAGGAAGGCATCATTCCACCCACCATTAATTATACAAATCCTGATCCTGATTGCGATCTGGATTATGTTCCAAATGTTGCCAGAAAAGCAAAGGTAGACATAACCATGTCCAATTCCTTTGGTTTCGGAGGCCATAATGTAACTTTAATATTTAAGAAGTTCATTGATTAGCGAGGTGTTAATACTTGACACGTCGAGGGGATTTTTCTGAAATATACAATAAAATCGGGTTGCAGTGGAAAGATGTTAATCTACTGCATATGGCTTTGACTCACAGCTCATATTCCTTCGAGAAAAAAGAAAAGATTAGAAACAATCAGAGATTGGAATTTCTCGGTGATGCAGTACTGGAGCTTATTGTCAGTGATTATCTGTACAGTACCTGCGCTTCATGTACCGAAGGGGATCTGACCAAATACAGAGCATCCATTGTGTGTGAGCCTTCATTGGCCAGGGTTTCCAGAAGATTGGGTATAGGTCAATGCCTTAATATGGGCAAGGGTGAAGAGCGTTCCGGAGGCAGAGATCGTCCGTCTATTCTGGCAGATGCTTTTGAATCTTTATTAGGGGCCATCTATTTGGACAGTGGCATAGAGATAGCCACTAAGTTTGCACTGCAACATCTAATGGAGGTTATCACCGATGTATTGGAGGGAAGGGTTGAAAGAGATTACAAAACAGAGCTGCAGGAAATACTTCAAAAATCATCTAACCATCCAGTAAATTACGTGATCTTAAAAGAGGAAGGGCCGGCTCATGATAAATTTTTTACTGCAGCCGTGGTGTATATGGGGCGGCAGCTGGGGACAGGAGCCGGACATTCCAAAAAAGAAGCAGAACAGCATGCTGCCAGGGATGCTTTAGGTTCTCTGGAAAACCATAATTTCAATGAATAGAATCTTTTAGATAATGGCATTTAGTTATGGAGGTTTATAGTTGCATGAGTTTTTTTAACAGACTTAAGGACTCTCTAAGCAAAACCCGGCAAAGTTTTGCGGAAAAAATTGATGGCTTGGTGGCCGGTAAGAAGAAAATAGATGCCGCCTTATATGATGAGCTTGAAGAATTATTAATTCAAGCGGATGTAGGGGCAGAGACAGCGTTAGACTTGGTGGAAGAATTGGAGTCTAAGGTCAGAGAAAGAAAAGTGGAAGAGCCCAATGAATTAAAGGATATTTTAGTGGAGATAATCCAAGAGACATTGGAGCAGGAAGATAAGCCGGCTAATGGTAATGGTGGTTTTCAGGTGGTATTGATGGTGGGTGTTAATGGAGTAGGAAAAACTACTACTATAGGTAAAATGGCTTATAATTTTAGACGGTCGGGGAAAAAAGTTATTTTAGCTGCCGGAGATACATTTAGGGCAGCTGCCATCGATCAGTTGGAGGTATGGGGTCAGAGAGTAGGTGTAGATGTTATTAAGCATCAAGAGGGGGCCGACCCTGCTGCAGTGGTTTATGATGCTGTACAAGCTTCCAAAGCCAGAAACGCAGATGTTCTAATTGTAGATACTGCCGGGAGGCTGCATACCAAAGGGAATCTGATGGAAGAACTAAAAAAAATCGGTCGAGTCCTATCCAGGGAGAGTCCCGAAGCATCTCAGGAGATCCTCTTGGTATTGGACGCTACCACAGGACAAAATGCAATTAATCAGGCAAAAATATTTGGTGAAGCCACCGGGGTCACTGGAATTGTTTTGACTAAGCTGGATGGGACCGCAAAGGGCGGAGTGGTAGTAGGAATTGCTAAAACCATGGATATTCCGGTGAAATATATTGGTATCGGCGAAGGGATTGAAGATCTCCGTCCGTTTGACTCAAGAGAGTTTGCTCAAGCTCTTTTTGATTTGGATTCTGATATCATATAGCCAATACCCCTGTATTTAGTCTAACTGTATTTCGGCGGCCTTGGGCCGCCATCTCTATTTAAGAGTAAATGAAGGAAGAATTAATTGTAAAGAGAATTAGTTTGATATCAAAGGTTTTGAATTGATGTTACGGGGGGATATCATGACTGTAAAAATTGCAATTATAGGGGGAACCGGATTTTACGATCCTAAAATATTCTCATCTGTTAAGAATGAAGATATTGATACACCATATGGTTGTGTTAATGTTGTGTTGGGGAGTTTTAAAGGGCAGGAAATAGCATTCATGGCCAGACATGGTGTCAACCATAAAGTACCTCCGCATTTGGTGAATTATCGGGCCAATATTTACGCTCTGAATATTTTAGGGGTTAAAACAATTTTTGCAACAGCTGCGGTGGGCTCATTAAATATTAACCTCAAGCCAGGTCAGTTTGTTTTTATTGATCAATTTTTGGACTTTACAGCAGGAAGGATATCAACCTTTGTAGAGGATGGCGTTGTTCATATTGATATGACATATCCTTATTGCACTAAACTCAGAGCCCTGCTGTCAAAAGCTGCAGATGATCTTGGGTTGGCTCATTATAATGGAGGTACTTACGTTTGTACCCAAGGACCTCGTTTTGAAACTGCTGCAGAAATTAAAATGTTTCGCCATCTAGGTGGTGATTTGGTGGGAATGACCAGTGTTCCTGAAGTTGTCTTGGCCAGGGAAGCGGGAATATGTTATTCCTCAATAGCCATTGTTACTAACTATGCTGCAGGTATTTCTCCCACCAAACTGTCTCATCAGGAAGTATTGGAAATGATGGATGACAGTGCTGAAGACGTAAGAAGATTGATAATGCAGGCTGTATCTGCTCTAGAGCCAAATGGAGTGTGCAGTTGCAATGAGCAAGTTGATGAAATGTAATAGTGTTTAATTAGGGGAGGGAAACCAATGGAAAGTTTGCGCTGGGAGGACAGGCGTTTATTGATTTTGGACCAGACAAAACTCCCCGAAGCCATTGAATATATAAGTTGTAACCATTATTGGGAAGTGGTAAAAGCCATTAAAAACTTATCGGTTAGGGGTGCTCCCGCTATAGGAGCAGCAGCGGCTTATGGTTTAGTCTTAGGGGTACAGAATTTAGAAACAGAGGAATTTAATAAGTTTTATTCAGAAGCAGAAAAGATTGCAGGTATATTGTCATCATCCCGTCCCACAGCGGTGAATCTCAGTTGGGCTTTGGAAAGGATGCTGTCTAAATTACATTTATCCCAGCAGAGGGAACCGGTGCAATTAGTAGACTTAATGCTTAGGGAAGCTGAGGCCATATACCGGGAAGATTTGGAAGGCAACAGGAGCATAGGTCATTATGGTTTGGGTCTTATTCCGGATGGTGCAAGAATATTGACCCATTGCAACGCCGGGTCTTTGGCCACTGCCGGTTATGGTACCGCTCTGGGAGTAGTGAGAGCTGCCTGGGAGGCAGGCAAGGGTGTAAGTGTTTATGCAGGTGAAACCAGACCTTTGCTCCAGGGAGCAAGACTGACCACAATGGAATTAATGCAAGCTAACATACCCGTTACTTTAATTACAGACAATATGGCAGGTTATCTGATGTCCTCGGGAAAAGTTGATTTAGTCATTGTGGGAGCGGATCGTATCGCAGCTAATGGGGATGCGGCAAATAAAATTGGAACTTACGGATTAGCAGTTTTGGCTCGGGAGCATGGGCTTCCGTTTTATGTAGCGGCACCTTTTTCCACTGTGGATATGAAACTGAGAACTGGCCTAGATATACCCATCGAGGAAAGAAATCCCGAAGAAGTCACATGTTTTGCAGGGATTAGGGTGGCCCCTGAGGGTGTAAAGGTGTGGAATCCAGCTTTTGATGTAACACCGGCCCAATTGATAACAGCTATTATAACAGAGCGGGGTCTGGCCAGTCCTCCTTATGGACAGGCATTAAAGAAATTATTTTGCCAATAGGAATTTTTAAAGGGAGTGTGAAATGTGCACATGGAAGAATATTCCATCAAAAATGTCAATTTAGCTCCGGAAGGGAAGCTGAAGATTGAGTGGGCAGGAGCTCATATGTCAGTAATGAATATTATTAAGAAACAGTTTGAAAGGGATAAACCTTTTGCTGGAGTCAGAGTGGCTATGAGTATTCATCTTGAAGCAAAAACAGCATATCTGGCCGAAGTACTAAAAGCAGGTGGTGCGCAGGTGGCCATCACCGGATCAAACCCCCTTTCTACCCAAGACGATATTGCAGCTGCTTTGGCTGTTCAGGGAATAAATGTCTATGCATGGCATGGTGTTAACGCCCAAGAATACAGAAAGCATATTTTTCAGACTTTGGACACAAAGCCCAGCATAATTATTGATGACGGCGGAGATTTAGTCAATGCTTTACATAATGAAAAAAAAGACCTGGCTGCCGGCATTATATGTGGTTCTGAAGAAACGACCACTGGAGTTATCAGGCTAAGGGCAATGGAGAGAGCTGGCAAGCTGTTATTTCCTATGGTGGCGGTAAACGATGCCCAGTGCAAATACCTTTTTGATAATCGCTACGGAACCGGGGAATCTGTTTGGGCGGGCATAATGAATACAACAAATTTGATAGTATCCGGTAAAACAGTAGTGGTTCTGGGCTATGGCTGGTGCGGTCGAGGAGTTGCGATGAAGGCAAAAGGTCTAGGAGCCAGGGTAATTATTTGTGAAGTAAATCCTGTTCGAGCCATAGAGGCTTTTATGGACGGATATCAGGTTATGCAAAGTGACAAGGCAGCAAAGATAGGTGATATTTTTATAACAGTAACCGGTTGTCGTGATATACTGCTGGGCAGGCATTATCTTGTAATGAAAAATGGTGCAATTTTGGCAAATGCGGGACATTTTGACTCAGAAATTAACAAGGTGGAATTGCAGGAAAACTCCATCAGTAAAAGGACTGTAAGAAAAAATATTGAGGAATTCACCCTTAGGGACGGCAGAAAAATTTATCTTTTAGGCGAGGGCAGGCTGGTTAACTTAGCAGCAGGTGATGGTCATCCGGCTGAGATAATGGATATGTCTTTTGCGCTTCAAGCCCTTACCGCTAGGTATATTTGGGAAAACGGCAAAGACTTAACAAACAAAGTTTATTCAGTACCTGAAATAATCGATGAACAGGTGGCAATGATGAAGCTTCATTCGCTGGGAGTTGAAATAGACTGTTTAACCCCGGAACAACAGGATTATCTGGAAAGCTGGGACCATGGATAAAGTACTGTGAATGAATTGGGGGGAAGTATATGGGAAAGATATTAATATCAGGTGCCACCATAATTTCCATGGACGGTCAAGATAAGGTGTTTGAAAAAGGTGAGATTGCGATAGAGGGTCAAAAAATTGTTGAGGTGGGTGTTGCAGGTACAATTCCGGAGAGTTTCAGACCGGATAAAATAATTGATGCCTCAAACAAGCTGGCTTTACCTGGTTTTGTTAATTGCCATACCCACGCTGCTATGACTATGCTTCGTAGTTTTGCGGATGATTTACCCCTTATGAAATGGCTGGAGGAGAAAATATGGCCGTTTGAAGCTTTGATGGGAGAAGATGATATATATTGGGCAACTATGTTATGCTGTTCAGAAATGATTCGTTCCGGCACCACCACCTTTGCAGATATGTATTTTCATATGAACAGTGTTGCACAAGCGGTTTTGCAATGCGGTATCCGAGCAGACCTCTCACGGGGCTTGATAGGAGTAGGACCTGAAAGTGAATCAGCCCTTGATTTCAGCAGAGATTTTGTCTCTAACTGGCATCAACAAGCTGACGGAAGAATAACAGTCAGTTTAGGGCCCCATGCACCTTATACGTGTCCTCCTGATTATTTAAAAAAAGTAATTAATCTGGCGGAGCAATTGAATGTAGGTATTCATATCCATTTATCAGAGACACTTTCAGAAAAAGAAAGCATTTATGATGAGTATGGAATGTCGCCGATACAACTAATGGACAGTATAGGGTTATTTGAATTGCCGGTTTTAGCGGCTCATTGTGTTCATGTGGATGATAAAGATATTGAAATATTGGCCCGTAAAAAAGTATGTGTGGCCCATAATCCCCAAAGCAACATGAAGCTGGCCAGTGGAGTGGCTCCTGTAATAGACATGCTCAAAGAGGGGGTAACGGTGGGACTGGGTACAGACGGTGCAGCCAGCAACAATAATCTCGACTTATTGGAAGAGATGCGAAGCGCATCCCTTTTGCAAAAGGTTAATACAATGGATCCCACGGCCCTGTCAGCGTTTCAGGCACTGCAAATGGCAACTAATTCCGGATCAAAAGCATTGGGAATGGATGATAAAATCGGTCTATTAAAAAAGGGGTACAAAGCTGATATAATACTGCTGGATACCTGTAAACCCCATTACTATCCAAAACATAATTGGATAGCCAATATTGCCTATTCAGCTCAATCTTCTGATGTGGATACCGTAATCATTAACGGAAATATTGTGATGGAACAGCGCACAATGTTGACGATAGACGAAGAAGAGGTCTACCATCAAGTTCAAAGCAGAACTGAAAAGTTAGTGGGGAAATTGTAGAATAAGAAAACAGCAATTAATATGCTGTTCGGAGGTGAGTTGAAACGGCAAAGGTAATATTGTCTTCAGGTCGCCAGGTAAGGGTTGCTGCAGGTCATCCTTGGGTATATAGTACCGAAGTTGCTGAAATACAAGGAGATTTCAGTCCCGGCGATATAGTGGAGGTCTGTGACAGCAGAGAAAGATTTATCGGCAGAGGCTATATTAATCCTGCATCCCAAATATTAATTAGGATTTTGACCAGGGATAAGAATGAACAAATTGACAGGAATTTTTTTCTTAGACGAATTAAGGCTGCTTACTCATATCGCCAAAAGGTGGTGAAGGGCAGTAACGCTTACCGTTTGGTTTACGGTGAAGCTGATTTTCTGCCAGGACTTATTGTAGATAAATATGGAGACTATCTGTCCATTCAGACTTTGTCTCTTGGTATTGATAATTATAAAGATATAATTGTGGACGTTTTAAGGGAGGTAACTAAACCTAAGGGAATATTTGAACGCAATGATGTTGCGGTAAGAGAATTGGAAGGACTTCACCAGTGTACCGGTTTTATAGGTGAGAAATTTGACACTACTGTGGAGATATCGGAGCATGGTCTGTGTTTCGAAGTAGATATAGCAGAAGGACAAAAAACAGGTTACTTTTTGGACCAAAGGGAAAACCGATTGGCTTTGGAGTTGTACTGTGACAATGCCAGGGTTTTGGATTGTTTTTGTCATACCGGTACCTTTTCAATAAACGCAGCCCGGTTTGGCGCCAGAGAAGTTTTGGGCATCGATATTTCCGCATCTGCCCTACAGGTTGCCCAAAGAAATGCTGTCAGAAACGGTTTCGAAGCTATCTGCTCCTTCCGTGAAGGAAACAGTTTTGACGAACTGCGCAGGATGGATAAAAACTCAGAGAAGTTTGAATTGGTGATTTTAGACCCCCCGGCTTTTACGAAATCAAAACGTGCTTTGGCAGGGGCAATAAGGGGATATAAAGAGATCAATCTGAGGGGATTGAAAATGTTAGAAACCGGCGGAATCCTGGTAACCTGTTCCTGCTCTTATCATATGAGCGAGGAGCTGTTTTTAGAGGTTTTGCATGGTGCAGCCAAGGATGCCGGTAGAGCGGTTAGAATAGTGGAAGTAAGAAGACAATCAAAAGATCACCCCATGTTGCTGGCCTCTCAAGAGACACATTACCTTAAGTGCGTAATTTTACAGGTTATATAACGGTTTTTTTGATAAGCTTATCTTTTAATAATTATGGAGCTATACCCCAAAATTTCTTGCAATACACATTATCTTGCAGCTGTGCTGCAGACTGCTGGTCCATTGCAGTGCCTCCTCCAAACTGTTACCGGAAGCAAAACTGCCATGTCCTTTTATGATGGCAATTTTATTGTTTTTCAATATCTCTGGCAAACTTTTTTCCAGTTCTTTTGAAGCAATGGTAATACTTGGTGAAAGAATTGGCACCTTTGGCAGCAGATATTGTCCCTCGGCGTCTATTGGAATTATGAATTCATTTTCAAGTAATGACAGAGCTATGGCATGGGGGGGATGTGCATGCACTATTGCCATTGCAGGGGTGTTAAGATATATAGCCCTGTGTATGCCGATCTCGGAAGAGGCTATAGGGGTATTGGCGTCGTGATGTTCCAGGGATGTGACTATGATATCCTTTTCATTCATACGTCCCAGCATTGAGCCCCGTCTGGTAATTACAAGCTTATCCTTCATTCTGATACTTAGATTTCCGCTATGGGAATTATTAAGCCCTTGTAAAAAAAGGTCTCTGCCCACCGACTGAAATATTTCTAACATAATTACCTCCGTTTTTTTAAATTAAACAGTTGTTGACCACATTATTATACAATGTTAATATTTTTAATGCTGGGAATTAACTAGAAAATTTTTATATGATAATACAAAGAACCAGTTATAACTGGTTCTTTGTATTATCATCAGAAATTAGCTTTTGTTCCGAGGTGATTCAGCTTGATCTTGATGATCGATAACTATGATTCTTTTGTTTATAATCTGGTACAATACCTAAGGGAAATGGGTAGAAATGTAAAGGTATTTCGTAATGACGCAATAACTTTCCAACAGGTGAGCAAGCTTAATCCCAGTCATATAATCATATCTCCCGGTCCATGCACCCCAAATGAAGCCGGAATATCATTGGACATT
>CAZHAJ010000030.1:0-15774 GCA_964530215.1 uncultured Peptococcaceae bacterium
ACCAACAGGGCTCCGTTTTCAATACTGGTAAGTCCGCTTAAATCCATATAAGTGGGGGGTACGGCAGCCATCATTTCGGTCCAGCCCACCTTGCTTATCAATATAAAGGCACCTGCTACAAAGGCCAGCATAGCAGGATAAAGCTGTACCACGTCAGTGGCTGCACATGAGAACAGTCCACCTGCCAGGGTATAAGCAAAAACTGTTACCACCATGATTATCATACCGGTGAGGAGCGGGATATTGAAAACTGTTGACATGATGTATCCGCAACCTGCAATATTACCGGCAACCAATATAATAAAGCTGGTGGCCATCAATAGGGTAACAAATACTTCCACAGTATTTCCATATCTTCTAAAATAATAGTCCGGCAAAGTGATAAGATTCATTCTATGCAAGGGCTTTGCATAAAATAGTGCTGTTATCACCATACATAAGGCTAACCCCATGGGAAACTGAAAACCCATCCAAAAGCCTGCATCATACACGGCGCTGGTGTTACCCAGAGTTGAGTTAGCGTCGGTGGCCTGAGCCATAAACATAGTTCCTACAATAAAGAAGGGAAGGCTTCTTCCGGCAATAATAAATCTTTTACCGCTGCCTTTTACTAAAAAATAAGTACTTAGACCTACACATAAAAAGATAAATACTAAGATCCCTAAACCTATTTGATACTTATCCAATAATAACACCTCGTTTCTATAGTTTTGGTGTTCACCTGCTTGCAAGCACCTTTTCTATATATATTTAATTTAACCGGCATTTATTAATGCCTATGTTAAATCGGTGCTTCACCATTTATTCTATATATTCGAGCTTGCCGCCATTTTCAACAGCGCATAAGTCTGCAAAAGTCAAAATAAAATTATATAAATAGCTAACTTATTAACTTTAGCAGCTTTTACATATAACATATGATTGCTGATATCTAAGTTTTTATTGCCTCAAATTTCGCCCGCCATGGCGAGTCTTATCCGCTTAGACAACTCTAACTCTGGCAGAAGGGCCTGGGCAATTTGTCCATTTCCCCAAAAGGGGCAGTTGGATACGGTTAATTTTAAGGTAAGTTATTTCTCATTTTACCTAACTCTCATCCCGGGCTATTAACCCGGCAACGTGCTAACCGCATTCAACTGCCCCTTAGGACCCTTAATCAAGCTCAAGTTTTAAAGCTATATAAGCTTCATCTGCAACTATGCAGATTTCAAACAAAACTTGGCTTTTTGCCGGGAGCGGTACATTATCCCACTCCCGGCTAAAAGACTTCCCTGTCCTTTGACAGATAAACTACTTTTTACTATCTTACCAACCTTGAACTTGCTTGGGGAAGTAGTCGGTAAGAGGCTCTTCACGATAGATATCCAGTGTGGTGCAGTGCAATGCTCCACCAAAAGGAATAACTTTCTCGTAAGGAATGGGTACACAGTTTACGCCCAACTTGTCCAGCTGATCCAGGTATGCGGTTTCGTGTCCTTCTACGCACATATACTTGTCGCTGATATTGAAGGTGTTCATTGAAATCCAAGATTTTCCTTCATACAGACCGGTGAGATATACTTTATTCTTGTGTACAAACTCAGGTCTTGCAGCAGGAATCAATTCCCAACCGTTGTCTTCAAACAGCTTGAAGAACTCGGGGTCACGAGGCTTCCAGTCAGGGTTGTACAGAGCTAAACCGGTACGGCATACAGTCAGGTTAACATCGATATGCCATGGATGGAAGTTGTCTGGCTTGTTGGGATCCATGGGGCTGTCGAATTGTACTATGTGTACACGGAAGCCCAAAGCACCCATCATGCGCTTAAGCCAGTCGCAACCAGCTTTGTTTGATACGCAGGAGAGCTGGATAAAGAGGTCTTTACCAAAACGGAAGACGTCAGCTGCATCCCAAAGAGCTTCTTTTTCGGTTAACTGGAATTTACCATCTAATAAGCGCTGATGCTTCTCTTCGTCGGTCCATACATTTTCGAAGTTGTAGTAGTAGTTGTTTTCGTAGGACTCATCAGTGAGCATAGGCTTGGGAGCTGCAAAGAGAACAGCTTCTGGATCCTCTTTGTAGTATCTTTCAAAGATGGGACGGAAGTTGAGGTATTCATACCAACGTGAACGACGGCAGGTAGTAGCCTCAACAATGTAGTTACCATGAACCATGATTACGTCACGGACGTTATTAACACCGTGGCAGTTAAGCTGGGTCCACAGAGGAGTGGAAACAGGCTTGTTTTTCATGAAGTCCATGATGTCAATACGCTCAACGATTGCACCATGCTTCTCGATTTGAGCTTGGAAATAGTTCATCTGCTCGTTAGCAGCGTCTACCATTTCCTGGGGGAAAGGTCCCCAATTACCCAGGGGATATCCACCCATAGGCAGGTCATACCACCATGCAGGTTCCGGAGCAGGCACGTTAGTTCCTTCGGGGCGACCGATGATAACGCGCTTCAGTTGGCTCCACTCGTTCCATGACTGAACAATCTTAGCCATTTAAAAATCCTCCCTTGTTAATATAAATTAATATGCTGGCCTAATCAGAATAATCTTTTCGACCATAATTGTTTAAGTAAAGTGACTGTCTCGTCTTCCCCAGCATATTTATGCCGGGGAAAACGAATTAATACCTATATTACTGTTTTACTTTATAATGTTTTTAGCCTTCAAGAAGTCGCCGATGATGTCATCAAATGTGGGTGCACCGATTTCCTGAGAATCGTAGTATACCCTGGTGTAAGGCTTCTTAAAGTTAATGAGTCTAGCCATATCAATTGGAGTCGCGGATACGATGGAATCGCAATCTACACTGTTAATGGTATCTTCTGAATCCTTGAGCTGTGCAGGGTTGTATCCGATAGCGGGCAGCACTGCACCGATTTGAGGATAGAGCTTGAGAATATCGGCAATTCTTCCCTTTGCGTTGGGCTTGGGATCTACTATTTCTGCTGCGCCAAAACGCTTAGCAGCCAAGTATCCTACGCCGAATTCCATGTCACCGTGGGTAAGGGTGGGACCATCTTCAATGACCAGTACTCTCTTGCCTTTGATAATTGAGGGGTCGTCCACTCTAAAGGGAGATGCTGTATCCACAACAACTGCATTGGGGTTAACCTTTGCAATGTTGTCACGAATAATCTGGATGTTTTCTGCACTGGCTGAGTCAATTTTGTTGATAACAATTACGTCAGCCATTCTGGTGCAGATTTCTCCGGGGTAATATGCAAGCTCGTGTCCAGGCCTATGGGGGTCAACCACTGTGAACATAAGGTCTGGCTCGAAGAAGGGATAGTCGTTGTTACCGCCGTCCCAAACTATTACATCACAGCCCTTGGGATCTTCTTCTGCAGCAGCCAGCAGGGCGGGATAGTCAACACCTGCGTAAATAACGTTGCCTTTAACTACGTGGGGCTCATACTCTTCTGTTTCTTCAACGGTACAATTGTGCTTCTTGAGGTCAGAAAGCTCAGCAAAGCGCTGGACTTTTTGGGCTACCAAATCACCATAAGCCATGGGGTGACGTACTGCAACAACCTTTAATCCATGACCGTTAAGAATGTCGATAACTCTTCTGGTGGTTTGACCTTTACCGGCACCGGTTCTTGAAGCGCAGATGGCGATGACGGGCTTCTTGCTCTTGAGGGTATTGTTTCTGGGTCCAATCATCATATAGTTGGCTCCGGCTGCCTGTGCGATGGCACCGAGACCCATTACGTGTTGGTAGGAAACGTCACTGTATGCAAAAACTACATCTGTAACATCTAATTCTTTAACCAGCTTGCTCAGATCCTTTTCTGCATAAATGCGGATTCCGTTGGGATAGAGCTTGCCTGCTAATTCTGCCGGATACTTTCTGTCATCCATGTCAGGCACTTGCTCTGCAGCGGTAAAACCTACCACTTCAAACTCATCGTTGTCCCTGAAATACATATTGAAGTTGTGGAAATCCCTACCACCGGCTCCAATAATCAGGACTCTTTTGTTGGCCATTAAATCTTCCTCCTTTTATTCCTGAAATAATCAGGTTTTAAATTTAATTAATAAAAATCAGATTGTTGAAAAGATACACGCCCGCACCTTAAACTAGAAAAACTTATCAGCTTCTCTAGTTCTTTCATTAAATGTGCGTTTGAAGACAATATTTAATTAAATCACGGGATAGTATGTACTTTCTTTTCAGCAATCATAATCAGCTATAACCTTTCCCACCTCTTTAGAAAATATTCCTAAAAAAATGGGAAATTATATATTTATTAATTAAAACTTTTATAAAAATTTTGCTTGTATCCGAACTCAGCATTATTATACTACACGAGAACAGTAAAACAAGTCTTTTTTTTAGCCGTAACAGTTACATTATACTATAACAAGACCAAAAAAGTCTATTTTTTTCATTTTTCGCAACATAGCTCTTAAAATGAAGATTCTTGGTTGTAAAAATTTAGTTTCTTAATTTAACTCTTTTCGTTCTCCTGTGGCAATAAAAATCACTTCTTCTCCTATATTGGTTGCATGATCGGCAATTCTCTCCAGGTAACGTCCAACAAAAAGAGACCTGACCACCGTATTAGGATCACCCTTTATGTTTTCAATAAGCTCTTTGTATGCTTCTGCAAAGACCTTATCCACCAAATCATCCATTTGACACATGGCCATAGCCTTTTCCACATCACTGTGAACATATGCATCCAAGCTGTCTTTTACCATTTTCTGTACCCAAACCGACATCTTGGGAATATGTTTAAATGCATCTGCATTAAGGGGAAACGCACTGAGCTCCATAGTGGTTCGGGCAATGTCCACAGTGTAGTCAGCCATCCGCTCCAGATTCACCAAAATCTTTATGCCGGTTATTATTATCCGCAAATCTTTCGCGATGGGTTGCTGGGTAGCAACCAGCTTTATACACTTGTCTTCTATTTCCAAATATAATTGATCGATGGCATCATCCCCCAGTATTACCTGGGATGCAGCAGTGGAATCAAAGCTCATCAATGACTGAACTGAATCATGCACCGCCTGCTCAACAAGACTGCCCATTCGCAAAATGTCGTTTTGTATTTCTTTTAACGCCTGCTCATATGCATTTCTTGACCCCATAGAAATCTCCTTTATTTATATTCATTCGCAAAATTTTCAAAATATTCACGGTAAAACTAATTTTATTTTTTATTTTTATTCCGAGTATTTTTTTCAACAGGTAAAGTGAAGGAAAAGGTACTGCCCTTGCCCATTTCGCTTTCGGCATAGATTTGTCCACCGTGGGCTCTTACTATATGCTTAACGATAGCCAGTCCCACCCCGATTCCTCCCAGCTCTCGGGCACGAGCTTTGTCTACTCTGTAAAAACGCTCAAATACACGGGGCAAGCTTTTTGCCGGTATCCCTATCCCAGTGTCCCATACCACCACCCGGACATTGGAACCTTCATTTACAGATTGTATATGAATTTTACCTCCTGGACGGGTATATTTCAATGCATTATCAACTAAATTTATCAATACTTGGGTTATCATATCCGGATCCCCGAATACAGGGGGCAGATCCGGAACAATTTCTATGTCCAATTCAATCTGTTTTTCCTGGGCTTGGTTTAAAAACATGGTGGATACAGTTTTTATAATCTCGTTTAACTTGATCTTTTGCCAGCGATGAACTACCCTTCGCCCTTCAATTTTTGATAAATCAAATAACTGGGACACCAAGTCGGTCAATCTTTCGGTTTCTTTGTGCATAATGTCTAAAAATCGACGGGCAGTATCCGGCTCATCTATAGCCCCCCCCAGCAATGTCTCTAAAAACCCTTTTATCGAGGTAAGGGGTGTCCTCAGTTCATGGGAAATATTGGTTACAAATTCAGAGCGCATATCCTCTAAGCACCTGCGCTCGGTAATGTCATGCAGTAATACCAATACACCTCCCTTATTAGTCTCATCTGATACCAACGGGGTTGCCTGAAGGCGAAAAAATTTTGGTTCCGGGGCTATTAACTTTATCTCCTTAACCAAAGGTTCTGTGGATTTTAAGGCTTTTCTGAAAATAGCTTCCACTTCATAATTACGGATAACCCCTAGAATGTTTTGACCGTAACAGTCATTTTGCTTGATATTTAGAATCCCTTCAATAACCGGATTTATAAAAAGAACTTCTCCCTTACGATTAACTGCTATCACACCATCAGTCATGCTATTCAATATAGCTTGGTCAATATTCTTGGTGTCTTTTACCTGATACAAGGTCTCTTTCATTTTTTCCGAAATGACATTAAGACTATAAGCCAACCTTCCCAGCTCATCATTGGAATAAATGTGAATGGCTGTTTCAAGCTTGCCCATTGATATCTGGTGAGCAGCATTGGCTACTTCCCTCAGGGGCTTCATTAGCCTAACATTTAATATATGGAAGAAAACTGCTAAAACAACCGCAACAACCACTATCTTAAAGGAGGTATGCAAATTAAATTTTGTATCTAAAAATTGAAGAAAAACAAATATCAATAACAAGAATAAATATGCTAGAATCATGTGCAAACTAATTCCATTATTGTTTGCATTTTTTTTAGCATCATCAATTTTAGACATCCTTGCCCCTCCTTTACTTTCTTTTATTGAATAATAATGAATTACCTTCTATTAGTCAAACCAAAGTACCAAAAAATTCCTTGGTGACCAAAAAGCCATTGACACTGAAAAATCTTTGTAATATATTAAAGTCAAAGTTGGTCAAAGTTAGCATTTTGCTGATTACAATAAGGAGGAAAATCAAATTATGGATGGAAATCGTTATACCAAAAAATCACAAGAGGCCTTAGCCACCTCTCAACAGTTGGCGGCTAAAAGGCATCATCAGGAGATAACAGGAAAACACCTTCTGGCTGCACTGCTTACCCAGGAAAACGGGACAGTATTAAACCTCCTTGAATATGCCGGAGTAGATCATCAGGCTCTTATGGGCTATGTGGAAGAGCTGCTTAAAAAAATTCCTTCGGTTACAGGATATGAAAGCCCTATATATATGAGCTCAGCTTTAGCTAGGGTAATGGCTAAAGCTTCAGATGAAGCCCAGAAGATGACAGATGATTTTATCAGCGTCGAACACTTACTGCTGGGTTTGTTGGAAGATGGAGAAAAAGAGACCAAGGAAGCTTTAAAAAAATCCGGATTATCCCGTGATTTGCTGCTTAAATCTCTACAGAAACTCCGAGGCAGCCAGCGGGTTACCGGTGACAATCCGGAAGACACATATCAAGCCCTTACCCGTTATGGTAATGACATGACGAAAATGGCCCGGGAGGGAAAAATCGATCCCGTTATAGGCCGTGATAATGAAATAAGACGGGTTATCGAGATTTTATCCCGCAGAACAAAAAACAACCCTGTTTTGATTGGAGAGCCTGGGGTAGGTAAAACAGCCATTGCAGAAGGTCTTGCCAACCGCATTATTAAACAGGATGTACCTGAAGGACTCAAGAACAAACGGGTCGTGGAACTAGATCTTGGCTCTTTGGTGGCGGGAGCTAAATACCGTGGAGAATTTGAAGAACGTCTGAAGGCTGTACTTAAAGAGGTTAAAGAATCCAACGGAGAAATAATTCTTTTTATTGATGAAATGCACACTGTTGTGGGAGCCGGTGCCACCGAGGGGGCCATGGATGCCGGAAACATCCTTAAACCCATGTTAGCCCGAGGTGAATTACGCACCATCGGTGCCACCACTTTAGATGAATACAAAAAATATGTGGAAAAAGACGCTGCCCTGGAAAGACGTTTTCAGCCGGTAATGGTCAACCCGCCTTCAGTGGAGGATACTATTTCTATATTACGGGGACTAAAAGAAAGGTATGAAGTGCACCACGGGGTAAGAATCCAGGATAATGCCTTGGTGGCAGCGGCAACGCTGTCTGATCGCTATATTTCGGATCGCTTCCTTCCGGACAAAGCCATTGACCTGGTGGACGAATCGGCAGCCAAGCTGCGAACCGAAATTGACAGCAAACCCAGTGAGCTGGACGAGATTACCCGTAGGATAATGCAGCTGGAAATAGAAGAAGCAGCCCTAAAAAAAGAAAAGGACCATGCATCACAGGAAAGGCTGGAAAAATTGCGGCAGGAACTGGCTGAACTTCGCAGTGAAGCCGATACCATGACTGCACAATGGCAAGTGGAAAAACAAGCTATTGCCAGGGTTCGTCAGTTGAAACAAGAACTGGACGAAACCAGAAAGCAAATCGAACAGGCAGAGCGGGCTTACGATCTCAATCGCCTAGCGGAACTCACATACGGCAAAAAGAATGAACTTGAACAACAACTGAAGGCAGAGGAAGAAATCATTGCCATTAAACAAAAAGATACAATGCTTCTAAAGGAAGAGGTTGATGAAGAAGACATTGCAAAAGTGGTAAGCCGCTGGACCGGAATCCCTGTATGCAGAATGCTGGAAGGAGAGAGAGAAAAGCTTCTTAATCTGGATGAGGAACTTCACAAACAGGTAATCGGACAGGATAATGCCGTTCAGGCGGTGGCTGATGCTGTACTAAGGGCCAGAGCCGGAATAAAAGACCCTTCCAGACCAATTGGTAGCTTTATTTTTCTCGGACCCACCGGAGTTGGGAAAACAGAGCTGTCCCGGGCATTGGCAAAAGCACTGTTTGATGATGAGCGAAACCTCACCAGAATAGACATGTCTGAATACATGGAAAAACACTCGGTATCCAGACTTATCGGAGCTCCTCCAGGCTATGTAGGTTATGAAGAAGGGGGACAGCTTACAGAAGCGGTAAGGAGAAAACCATATTCTGTTATCCTGCTGGATGAAATAGAAAAGGCTCACAATGATGTGTTTAACGTACTCCTCCAATTGCTGGACGACGGGAGACTTACTGACGGACAGGGGCGGACCGTTAATTTCCAAAACACCGTGGTCATTATGACCTCCAATCTGGGCAGCCAAGAAATACTGAGTCAGCAGGAACAAGGCAGTGATTTTGAAAAAATAGAAGCCAATGTATTAAAAATATTAAATAATCACTTTAGACCGGAGTTTCTCAACCGAGTAGATGAAATTATTGTCTTCCATGCCCTTAACCAGCCTCAAGTCAGAAAAATCGCAGATCTTTTACTGGCCAAACTGGAGTGTCGAATTGCATCAGGCACCGGCATCAAATTAAAATGGGGTGAAGATGCACTTAATCTACTGGCTGACAAAGGCTATGAACCGCTATACGGTGCCCGACCCTTAAAAAGACTAATTCAGCAGGAAGTTGAAACGCCTTTAAGCCGAATGATTATTAAAGGTCAGGTTCATCCGGGTGATACACTGTCAGTGGGCGTCTCCAACGGAAGCCTTAATTTCAACCATGAAAAATAACAGCTTAAGTAACAAGTAAGGTTGTGCCCTAGGCACAACCTTACTTAGTTTTAAAGGAAAAACCGCCTAACCGTAGAAAGAATTTATATAGAAATCGGGGGGATTAATATGAGTTTACCGTTTTGTCCTGAATGTAATGATCGTGGAATTGTTATTATTGATAATACTGCCCATATATGCAAATGCACTGACAACATGAAGATTAAAAGTTTGATTAAATATTCCCACATGACCCCATCTTTACGCAAAAAAAACTTTCAGAACTTTGACTTAAATTATTACTCAAAAATTGAGAAAAATCCTTTTATAGGCAAAACTCATTATGAAATTGCTTCAAAATCCTTTGCAAGTTGCAAAGCTTTTGCAAAAGACTATATTAACGATAAAAACCCCCAGGGGCTTTATATCTTCGGACAGGTGGGATCCGGGAAGACCCATTTGGCATGCAGCATTGCCAATGAACTTATAAAGCATAACATTGAAGTGTTATTTGTGGTGGTCCCGGATTATTTAGAAGACATTAAGTTCTCGTGGGAGCAAAATAATCAGCACAACGAAAAAGAGATTTTGGATCAAGCCAGAGAATCCACTGTTTTAATCATGGATGATTTAGGAGCCCATAATTACTCTGATTGGACAAAAAGCAAAATTTATTCAATATTGAATCACCGGGTAAACAGCAATCTCCCCACAATAATTACTTCTAATTTGGAGTTTTATGAGTTAAAAAAATACCTTGATCCCAGGATAAGCTCCAGGATTACCGAGTTATGCAGACCGGTTTTACTGCAAATTGATAAAAGCGAAGATATCCGCCTGAAAAAACTGTCTCAGTCAACTGACTTAAAAATATGATTGCAATTATATGGGGAAAATATTTACCGTCATGGCCGGGTATAATTATAAGCAGGTTGCATACAATTTGACCTTGACTTTATCTATACTGTTTGTTAAAATTGTCTTTGCTGACAACGAGCACGTTAATACTATGCTATTTATGTGGTGGGTGTAGCTCAGCTGGTTAGAGTACCAGATTGTGGCTCTGGGGGTCGTGGGTTCAAGTCCCATCATCCACCCCAATATAATGGGGCGTAGCCAAGCGGTAAGGCACCGGTCTTTGGAATCGGCATTCGTTGGTTCGAATCCAGCCGCCCCAGCCAGTTTTCCCTTCTTTGTGAGCCATTAGCTCAGTTGGTAGAGCACCTGACTTTTAATCAGGGTGTCGAAGGTTCGAATCCTTCATGGCTCACCAGATATAAAAAACGATTCTTAAAAAAGAATCGTTTTTTATATCTCAACTAATTATTCCCTGACCTTAATAACCCATATCCCTAAAATTATCAATATAGCAGAATACAGAACTGTTGCCCCCAAAAAAGAAAACTTCATGTCAACAAACCCGCCTACAGGGGGACCCAAGAATAACCCCACTGACCAGGCTACATTGACAAGGCCAAAGTTTCTGCCGTAAGCTTCCTGCCCACCCCGCTCAGAATACTTAGCCAGAAGAGGTAAACACGGAGTAATTACAGCACAAGTTGACATGCTGAAAAGTGCAGTCGCAAAATATAACAGATAAAGCTGTCCTGTCAGAGCAAGGAATGGGGACAATACAGCGGCACCAACTAAACCCATAAGTATTAAGGGCCGATAACCTATACGGTCGGAAATTAAGCCCCATAGAGGTTGAATCAAAGAAAAAGTTAGACTGTAAACCCCAAAAAATACACCTATACCTCTGCTGTCCAGATTAAAATTTCTACTGAGATGCAATGGGAGTAAAGGCTCCAACATTCCAAAACTAAAACTCACCACCGCTGCCAAAGACAAGGCCAGCAAAATCCTTCTGTCTGCTAAATGGGTTTTTAACGAAGTTTTTAGACCACACTCAACATCTTTATCTTCACTGGGATGGATAAAAAATAAAATAATTGCAATGGGCATTATAATTAAAGCGGTTCCTAAAAACGGGGCTTTATAGCCAAAGTAATTAAAAATAAAACCACTAAAGAATGGTCCTGCAATGGTGCCCAGCCCGGTAAGGGACATCATTACCCCTAACCTTACTCCCCTTTTTTGTGCCGGGAAAAGCGCTGCGGCTTCAGCCAAACCCGAAGTCCAAATTGCCGCACCTGCTGCCCCCTGAATAAATCTTGATAATAAAAGTAAAAACATATTTTCAGCAAAGGCGAAAAATATTGTAGAGATAAACAATGTACACAACCCTGTTAACATCACACTACGTCGACCAAAGTTGTGGCAAAGTGAGCCGGATAGCATACTAAACAGCAACAAGGCAAAGGAATATACCGCAAAAACGAGTCCCATTTCACCGGAGTTTAATCCCATTACTTCAGAGTAATATGGAACCAACGGAGCTATCAAACCATATTCCAAAGATTCTACGAATAATGCTGCACTTAAAAAAATAAAAACTTTATTTTGCAGATTACTTACTCCTTTCCCAACAAAGGCTCTAAATCATCCAAAAAGTTGATTAGGCTTCTTCCTTATTTAATTTTATCTATTTTGCCACAAAAAAACCTCCCAGGCTAATATCTATTTTAACATTAACCTGAAGGTCCTTTTCTAGCTTAACACAAAATTTACAGTTTTAATTAAACACTGTTTCCTGTTCCAATTCCTGATTTCCTAAACTCCTGTTTCATTCTCTCCTTCAATATTTAACAAGAACCTTACGGGTATCGATAAATTCTCAAGTTCGTTACCCGCCCTCTCATCCATAACTAGTGTATATTTTAAGTCTATAGGATTATTTTTAAGTACGGTAAATTGATGGTGGTCATCTAAAAATACTCCGCCGTTGCATAGAGATGCAAAGCTTTTTTTATCTACTAAAACTTTATCAAACCCCACAAGGTTTCCCTTTTCTATTGTCAGTATCATATTATTTAAAAATGAATTTACGGTGTTATTATCCTGGTTTTCTATGCTCAATCCAATACCTGTAACTTTGCAATTATTCTTGCTATCAATCCTGATGATACCACTTACCTCTTTCCCAGGATACCATAAGTCATTACCATACAAACTACCTGTTATAGTTCTCTCCTTTCCGTCAATTGTTATTATTACATTAGGTTGCTGATTGGTTGCATAAGTAATTTTCATGGCTCCCATAAACAAGATAAAAAAAGCAATCATAACCCAGAAATAATGCTGCCCCCTCATTAACCTCACGGTCTCATCTCCATTTAAACATATTGATACAGCAATTATACCAATTAAATGCATTCCCATCTTCCTGCTAAAGTGACCTTACGCATAGGACTTATGTAGTATTTTCAAGACACTTAAGTAGTATTGTTGACTAATAATGATTATTCGAAGACAAACCGGGCCCTAACTCTAAACTATTTTGATTTTTTTCTGTTTCGCTGCTGTGGACACCATTTTCTATAAATATCAACTTGAAGATATACCTCGTATCCTGATCCAGAACCCAAAACTCGTTTATATTTTTAGGTTCTGAATTATATTTATACATGATTGGCTTCCCTAATTCATCAGAAATCCTGATAAGATCATCAAAAGAATTGACTTCATAACTTTTTGGGGTTAATTTTATTTCATCTTTTATTGCTACAAGCCTATTACCATGTTTTTTAAATATTTTATTAATCTGCTTGATAAACTGGCTTTGCTTATAACCCGCTGTAAAGAAGATCAGGTAAACTAATAACATTACTATCAACAGCAATCCAATAAATAGAAATATTACCCCACCTTGGTACATAGACAGCTTGACTTCTTTAATCACTTCGACTGCTTTGGGCATTTTCTCTATATTTGTTTTTGCTATCTCAAAATAGCTCTGATTTAGTGCCAGGACTATTGCAGGTCTGTAGTTTTCCTCAATAATACCATGATGTGTTTTTGCCTTTAAGTTGACATTCATAAAAACTGATAACTTTACAGGTGAAGAGGCTTTAGATACATCAACAAGTGTTGCTACATAATGATTGAAATCTTCTAATTTAATTGAAGCGTCTTTAGATAAAGTAAAGTTTTTTGTATTTTCTTTAAAGGGTGTATTAGGTAAAAGCACTATTTCCTTCTTCCAAATAGTCATTTCCTCTTTCTCTTTTGGCATATAGCCTTCCATGACTGCAACAATTTCATAGTCACCTTCAATTTCTGCGGATTCCTGACCATCAAACTTTGCATTAAAATAAACAGAAATATAGTCACTGAACTCTGTTATGTATACTCCACTTTCTTCAGAACTGGCAACATTATAAAGCATATTATCTGACTTAAAATTAACTGTATAATTCACATTGCTTTCTTTGTTGTACTTAAATAGCGGAACTTTTTCTTCCCTAATTCCGGGATGAGCAATCTTTTTGTACATAAAAAAGAAGCTTAGCAATAACAAAAGCACTAACAATCCAATGATGGATAATCTTATATGCTTATTAAATTCTTTCTTCAAAAAAAACACCCCTTAATTAAAATCTAAAGGATATATTCCATAAATGTATTATATTTCCTTCTCTGGCACATTTTTTATTTTACGCAAAAAAACACCTGCCCATAATTTATGGAACAGGTGCTCTTTTTTTTCTTATACTTTAAACTATCTTAAATAATTTACTTTAACCAGCATATTAGTTAACTACTGCTGTTGCACCGGCTCAACTACATCTGCTATAGAAGAGTCTGCTGCTGATGCATTAAACTGCTTAAATACTGCACGGGGATTAAATGTGTAGGTAGAGTTCTCAGTTGCATTATCATTAGCTGTAAATGTAAAGCTAATAGTTGCATAGCCGCCCACAGGGATTTCAGCACCCGCCAACTGAGGACCGGACCAAGGATTTGCATAGGATGATGTGTCCTGATTAAATTCGGGTAATGGCTGACCATTTGCATTAAAGAATCTTAAGCTTGCACCTATTTGATTAAAATGGGACCAATCTCCGGTTCTGGTATCTGTTATTTTGTCCATCCCTACAGGCATGGTACTGTTATTGGCGATTTTCAAGGTAACTTTTGACTTAGCACCTGGATACATGTTTCCAAAGGTTACATTTGCTACATCCCAATTGTTTTGGCCACTATCTTCTGCATCTTGAGTATACTCTACATTACCGGTTGCATAGCTGGGTAATTGTAATTCTGCATTGCCCGGTAAGTCTACATAATGAACATCCAGCTGTCCGGTATTTACTGTTGTGTTAATATCAACCTGATCTGTCCATGCCGCATAACCTGCACCCATCACCATTACAGTTAAAGCTAGAGTAAGAGCTAAGAATTTTGATTTCATCAACAACTCTCCTTTTTTGAATTATTAATTAAATTGATAAAAATTGTCTGCCGGCGTAACAACTTTTATCTGCTTTCTGTGGTAATTATAAAATTTTTTCTTTTCTTGTAATACACACGCTAAGATAACAACACATGAATTTTCGAATAATATTAAATAACCCTATATAACTACTTAAGTACTACTTTTGCGTTATCTGAAAACCAAAAAACAGGTTTCACAATTAGGTGAACCTGTTTTTATTTATTTACTTTAAAATTCCACCTCTGTTTGAATATCCTTATTGCCTTTAATAAAAAGAGTGGGCCAGCCTACTTTAGGAATTACCTTAACCACTTCTCCCTTAATCTGTTCCGGTTTTATAAGGTCAGAGTCTGGTATGGTATTATTGTCACCTTTAGTTCTGAAAAACTTCTTCTTATCTTGTTGTTCTATTACCTCAATAATACGATGGGTAATTAGTATATTATCTGTTTTATACTGTATTAAATCGAATTTTTTCAAACCTTCAATTTCTTCGTTACCAGATAACTTCTGCACCAAAATGACATCCCCAGGTTTTATTAGAGGCTCCATACTGCCTGTAATAATAACAGAAGGATAGATGGGGAATACCCCTGCCGAAAACCATACTATAGCGATGGAAGTAATGGTGGTAACTATCCAGTTTGCAGGATTATCCTCATTTCTATTAGTTTCCCGCACATAAAGGGCACTCAAAATACTTAAAGAAAAAATAGGAGTCAAAATCACTATCAGTGCGGTTGTAATCCATTTCAAATTAGGAAGTACCGGTGAGAACAAATGAAACAACTGCAAAACACCAATATATATAGCAGATGGAAGTGGTCCTCCCCAATAAGCCAAATAAGTAGCAAAAAGATTAATAGAAAACTCTGGTGCAAAAAACTTTGCCACAAAAATCAAAATTGATTTAGGATCATTTAATGTAGTGAACTTACTTATTGGGATTATAGTAATAGTTAATAACAAAGTAATTAATATAAAAATTGTATAGTTTTCATCTTTAGCAAAGGTATTTACCAGATAGCTTCTTACTAACTCTCTGCCCATAAGCATTGACCCAACACTTAAAAAATTATATATTAACCCTCTCACTGAAT
>CAZHAJ010000031.1:0-15479 GCA_964530215.1 uncultured Peptococcaceae bacterium
ATTCCGGGCCTGGTTCTGCCTGTTTTTGCTAAGATTCTTGTAGATGACATTCTCCTTGCCGGAAAAAGTTTCTGGATTGTTCCCTTACTCTTAGGGATGATTTTAACTGCTACTGTACGCGGGATTCTTACCTGGCTCCAGCAATTTTATTTATTAAAGCTGGAGTCAAAAATTGCCTTAACATCTTCCTGCCGATTTTTGTGGCATATTTTGAAGCTACCGGCAGAATTTTTTGCCCAACGCTCTGCGGGGGATATCACTTCCCGGATGCTGAGCAATGATAGAGTAGCCAAATTACTTTCGGGCAGGCTGGCAACCGCATTTTTAAATTTGATTATGGTTATATTTTATTTTATTTTAATGCTCCACTATAATGTAGTTTTGGCCTTGGTTAGCCTGGCAGCTGCAATGGTTAATATTTCTTATTTAAAGATGGTTGCCGCCCAAAGAAAAGATCAGAACAGTAAACTGTTAAAAGACAGGAGTATGGCAACTGCTGTTGGGATGACTGGCTTACAAATTATTGAAACTCTTAAAGCCACCGGCTCGGAATCAGATTTTTTTTCCAAGTGGTCAGGCTATCAGGCTAAAGCCCTTAATTCAGAGCAGGAATTGGGTGTTTCTTCACAATTCCTGACGGTGCTACCTACTTTTTTGACCGGTATCAACAACACACTGGTTCTCACCGTTGGAGCCTATTTTATTTTTGAAGGACACATGACCATTGGCATGTTGGTGGCTTTTCAAAGTCTGATGACCAGTTTTATGACACCTGTTACCGAAATTGTAGGACTGGGAGCAGAATTGCAGGAGATAGAAAGAGAAATGAACCGCCTGGATGATGTGCTACTATATCCACCGCAAGATAAACTGGTGGATGACATAGAAATAAAAGCGGAAACAAAAACTGATGACTCTGTTCAAACGAAAACACCCTTTGCTACAAAACAAAAGTTAGCAGGTTTTTTAGAACTAAAGGGGATTACCTTCGGATATAGTACTCTGGAGCCACCCCTTATCGAAGACTTTAGTTTATATCTTAGACCAGGATCTCGAGTAGCTATAGTGGGAGGTTCCGGCAGCGGCAAATCCACAGTGGCTAAAATTTTGGCAGGAATCTATCAGCCTTGGTCCGGTGAAATCATAATGGATGGTCATCCCAGAGCAAATTGGCCCCAAAGTGTCATTACTAATTCTCTGGCCATGGTTGACCAGGAAATCTGGATGTTTGATGGAAGCGTAAGGGATAATATCACTTTATGGGACAACACAGTTTCGGAATTTGAATTGGTGAGGGCGGCAAAAGACGCATGTATCCATGAAGATGTTACATCCCGGGTGGGTGGCTATGACCAACCGGTAGAAGAGGGCGGGAAAAATTTCAGCGGCGGTCAGAGGCAGCGTCTGGAGATCGCCAGGGCATTAGTGCAAAATCCATCTATCATTATCTTAGATGAAGCCACCAGTGCCTTGGATCCCTTAACGGAAAAAGCTGTTGACGAAAACTTGCGGCGTCGGGGTTGCACTTGTGTAATAGTAGCCCACCGATTGAGCACTATCCGGGATTGCGACGAAATTATAGTACTGGATAAGGGGAGAATCGCCGAACGGGGTAAGCATGAGGAATTGTATTACCAAGGCGGCCTTTATGCCGATTTAATAAAAACCGGCTAAAAGTTTGTCCGTGATTTTATTGAGCAGGTGAGTTATGTCTATTACAGATTTTTTTAAAAACAAAGGAATTAAAGTTTTATTGGAGGGCAACAAGCCACAAGTGCTGGATGACCCTGATTCAGTCTGGTTGGTAACAACGGGCAAAGTCTCTGTCTTTATAGCCGCTCTGTCCTTGGATCATCAACCTGGGGAAAAGAACTTCCTTTTTGAAGCCTTACCTGGTGAGTTGTTATGTGGAATGCCTTCTATAGAAGAATCTTCCCAAAAATTTGCTTTGCTGGTCACAGGTATATTAGGTACCAGCATGGTTCGGCTTGAAGTCAGCCAAATTCAAGAACTGCCAACTGAAGAAATGTCTTTGGCAGCAAATCATATGATGGCACTTTGCCTTGAAAAACTAAAAAAGTTCGGTTCTAGGGAAAATGTTCAAAGCAATGACCTTGAATTAGTTGATAAATCAATCACAGAAGTAGCAGTGTCAAGGGATGCTGAGCAATGCGTGGGTAATCACAGTCTGATACTCCATTCCATCAAGGAATCTTGGCAGGAACAAAAACAGTCTGAAATGAAGCGTTTACAAAAAAAGAAAGACAATGACAGCCGTTTATTGGAAAGCATGCTTTCTCATCTTGCCTCCATTAACACAAAAGAAGAGGAAAGGGGACTGGACAATCAAAGCGGAAACCCTCTACTGGATGCCTGTCTTTTAGTAGGGAAAAGTATGCGGATCAAAATTAAATCTCCTGATTTATTAAAGGAAGACTCCCCAGATCTGACCTTGGATGCCATTGCCCGTGCTTCTAGAATTCAAACTAGAGAAGTAGCTCTGCAGGAAGAATGGTATAAGAGGGATTGCGGACCCATTTTGGGTTTTATGGAAGATGGAGACAGGCCGGTGGCCCTAATTCCTGTCTCCCCCGACAGCTATATACTTCATGACCCGGTTTCACAAAGCAGTAAAAAGGTTACCAAAGACATTGCTGCTCAAATTCAAGGCTGGGGATTCGTATTTTTTCGACCATTTAGCAATAAACAGATAAAATTGGTTGACCTTTTATCTTTTGGTTTTCAAAGCTGCTGGAAAAGAGACTTTTTAATCATTGTGCTAATGGGTATATTAGGAGGTCTTTTAGGAACAGCTGTTCCCCTGGCCACAGGTATTGTATTTGACAGCATTATTCCCGATGGAGAAAAGAGCGCGCTTCTAAAAGTTGCCTTAATTCTTGGTGCCAGTGCTCTGTCAGCCATGTTGTTCCAATTGACCCGTTCTTTTGCTACAATGCGCATTGAAGGAAAAATGGACGCTTCCCTGCAGGCAGCTGTTTGGAACCGCTTACTTAGCTTGCCTGTTCCTTTTTTCAGGAATTACTCAGCAGGAGAATTGGCAATGCGCGCCATGGGAATAAGTCAGATCCGGATAATTCTTTCAGGAACAACACTAAATACAATCCTTTCCGGGATTTTTTCCATCTTCACTTTCTTATTGCTTTTCTATTATAATGCCCAGCTAGCCTTGGTTGCGGCAACTCTGGTTGTCTTGGCTGCGATGTTCATGGGATACTTGGGATATCGTAAGGTAAGTTGGGAACGCCAGGTTCTGGAAGTTTCTAACCATATTTCCGGCTTAATGCTACAGCTTATAGGCGGAGTACTCAAATTCCGAGTGGCGGGAGCGGAAATGAGGGCATTTAGCCACTGGGCCCAGGAGTTTGCCCGGCAACGCAAATTGGTTCTTGGAAGGGAAAGTGTAGCCAACGCTTTAACAACTTTTAATGCAGTATTCCCGGTTCTCGCCAGTATGATTATATTTTATGCACTTGTTTCCTTGGATGATCCACTTCCCGCAGGTCAGTTCGTAGGTTTTTATTCGGCTTTTATTACTTTTATGCTCTCCATGGTTGCCTTGTCTGATGCTCTTATCGGCGTGAACCTGGTAATTCCCTTATATCAAAGGGCTAAACCAATCTTGGAAACCTTGCCCGAAGACGATGAAAGCAAGATTAATCCCCGGGTTTTAACCGGTTCAATTGAAGTCAGTCACGTATCATTCCGTTACCAGGCTGATGCCCCCTTAGTCCTACAAGATGTTTCCATGGAGATTAATGAAGGGGATTATGTTGCCCTGGTGGGTACATCGGGATGTGGAAAATCCACACTGTTTCGAATCCTTTTGGGGTTTGAAAAACCGGAAAAGGGAAAAGTTTATTACAACGGCCAGGACCTTGCCAAAGCAGATATCCGTGATGTACGCAGACAGTTAGGGGTAGTGTTACAGAATGGACAACTTATGACAGGCAATATTTTAACAAACATTATCGGTGCTAATCCCCGTCTTACCATAGACGATGCCTGGGAAGCTGCCCGAGTGGCCGGTATAGATGAAGACATCCGTGAGATGCCCATGGGAATGTTCACTATAATCAGCGAGGGAGCTGGTACTATCTCAGGAGGACAGAAGCAGCGCCTTATGATTGCCCGGGCCATAGTCAGTAAACCAAAGATAATTTTCTTTGACGAGGCCACCAGTGCCCTGGACAATAAGACTCAGGCCATAGTCAGTCAAAGTCTGGATAAACTTCAGGCCACCAGAATCGTCATTGCCCACAGACTAAGCACTATTATGAATTGCAATAAAATTTTCGTGATGGATAGTGGGAAAATCGTGGAGCATGGTACTTACCGTGAATTAATGGACAAAGACCGTATATTTGCAGATCTGGCAAGAAGGCAGCTGGATTAGAATTAAATAAAAAGATCATATTGGTGGGAAAACAAGGATTAGTTTCCTTTTAAAAAAGGGTCTATCTCAATATCCTGATAGAACCTTTAAATGGATAGTAAATAGTTGCAGCGGTGGTTGACTATGTGGTCAGCCACCGCTTATATTTTTTAAAATTACTTAAAAATATTTTTTAAAAAATGCAAATATAATATTGATATTGGAAGGATAGTTAAACTATTTAGCGGAATATAATCAAATTAAACTATTTATGTAAGGATATCATGATGATATATAGGTTTATGACAAAGAAATTATGTTATTTGTCTTTGATAACAGCATAAGGAGGTTAAGGAATTGAATGAGCTGAATAATGACGAATTCTTGAGACATCAGGTAGAAGATATGATTGACAGATATAAAGATGATAGTACCAATGAGTTATATCAGACATTCCTGCAACTGTATAGTCAATATAAAAAAATGTATAAAGAACAAGGTGTTATTATCAAGATAAGCGATACTTATCAAAAAAAAATGCTATCAATAAGAGAAGAGCTTCAAATAGCTAATGAAAAGCTTCAAAAAATTGCAGCAAGAGACCATTTGACCGGTTTATATAATCGCCAAGAGTTCGAACGAGTATCAGTTCGGGAGTGGAACAATGCTATCCGTTATGATACTCCCATATCAATGATGATGGTGGATATTGATAACTTTAAGAATTATAATGACAATTACGGTCATTTGTCTGGTGATAATTGTTTACAAAAAATCAGTGCGTCAATTGACTCTGCACTGAAAAGACCTAGAGATTTTCTGGCTAGATTTGGTGGTGAGGAGTTTGTACTGGTACTTCCTGATACGGACTCTGCTGGGGCTCAGCATATAGGCGAACAGGTTCGCAAAGCGGTAATTGAGCAAAATATTCCTCACAACTTTTCTGATGTTGCTCAAATTGTAACTGTAAGCATAGGGATTGCAACCACAAAAGAGCCAGAGTTTAATGTGTATGAGGATTTGTTAGATGAAGCGGATAAGGCGCTATATAAATCAAAAAAAGACGGAAAAAACAAATGCTCACATTTCGAACTGTAAACCATGTTATGCATGCATGATGATTACCGTTTATACATCTACAATATCGATATCGAAAGGAGTTAATAACAATGCAGGAAATGAATGTTCTTAAACTTAGAGAAGAAATGAGTAAAAATGGCGTAATCATGAATTTTACAGGACCATTCTCACAAGGGATTATTGGAGAAATTGGTGATGCTTTGCGCAGTTACCTAGATACCAAAATTAATTCTAGGGGACGGACATTCAAAGTATTCTCTGTATTTATTGAGCAAACACAGAACATAAAAAACTATGCTCATAGTTTGGCAGACCACAAAGAGCAAGAAGAAGTTTTGATGTCAGGCACTCTAAACATTGGTGTGAAAAATGATATTTATTTTGTTGCTTCCGGAAATTACGTTAAAAAAGATGATGTTGCGGCTCTAAGAGATAAAGTTGAAACAATCAGATGTTACTCCAGGGAAGAGATAGCACAGGCCTATAAGGAAAAACTAAAGTCAGCAGACAATGACACCGGAGCTGGCATTGGTTTGCTGGACATGGCTCGCAAGTCGACTCATCAAATTTATTATAACTTTGAAAATGCAAACTCTAATTATGATTTTTTTACCCTCATGATTAAAATATAATAAGGAGAGATATTGTTGTGGAAAAGTTTCATATTGAAGGAAGTAAATCAACACCAGAAATTCACTTTGATCCGGACGAACTTACGTTTTCCATTAAGGGAGAATCATATCCGGAAAATTCATTTGAATTTTATAAACCAGTCTACGCTAAGCTGCAGCAAATATTAAATGAATTATCCAATATAAAAATTGTCTTGGACGTAAGCTATTTAAATACTAGCAGCACTAAAGCTATTGTGAATATTTTAGACCTGCTCAGTGAAAAGTGGGCATTGGGCAAGAAAGTAGAGATAGTGTGGTATTATGAATCTGATAATGAGCATGCTATTGAATTGGCAGAGGATTTTCAAGAATTGACGGACATACCCATCAAATTAGAACCTATAGATGAGTAGGTGTATCTTTAATAATGGGCAAGCAAAATATTCAATTGCAACTTACAAAAATCATAACTGTTGTGTATTTAACAACTACAATTATAGCTTTTGCCTTTGTTTACATTGCCTTAAGCAATAAAGTACAAGAGTTAGGTCTAACTTTTTCTACTCAATATCTTTTAAAAGAAAAAAGTGTTATTTCCGGTCCCATTGAACGTGAGGTGGCGTTGGCACTTAAGTTGGCGGACACGCCAATTGTAAAACAATGGGCTGTAGATGAGGGGAATGATGCATTAAAAGAATTAGCATTAAGGGAGCTGGAGAATTATCGCAAGCATTTTCAAGACAGAAGCTACTTCTTTATAATTGATCAGTCAAAGAACTACTATTTCAATGATCAAGACGGCATAGATTTAGAAGAACACTATAAATATACGCTTGATAAGCTCGACAAGAATGATGAGTGGTATTTTAATACTATGACTAATACTGAACATTACTCATTAAACGTTAATGTTGATCGTGTTTTAAAAACAACTAAGGTATGGATAAACACAATAGTTTATGATGAAAATAATAATAAAATTGGCTTAGCAGGTACGGGTATTTCCTTAGACACCTTTTTAGATGAATTTATCAACAACAGCAGTAAATATGTAACCCCGTTGTTTATTGATGAAAATGGTTTTATCATGGCTTATGAAGATGCAGAATACATACAGCATGCGGCGTTAATTCGAGAGCAAGCACAGTCAGAAAAAACTATATTTGAACTAATTGGAAATCAACAAATCCATCAAGTAAAAAATATTATGCAACAGCTAAAAAACAGTGACAATAATGAGGAAACACACACTATACAGGTAAAGTTTGGACATGAAGATCGCATCGCTGCCCTAAGTTATTTACCTGCACTGGACTGGTACATCGTAGTTTTACTGAACACCTCGGAGATTTTCAGCATCTGGGATTTTGCACCCACTATGGTTGTTTTACTAATGGCATTACTGGTAATTTCATTGGCTATAATGTATTTTATTAGACGAATGATAATCTCCCCTATTAACGAATTAACCGATTTTTCTAAACAAATATCAAAGAAAAATTATCAGCATCGCCTAAAAATGAGTTCCAATAATGAGTTTCAACTATTGGCCAATTCATTTAACAATATGTCAAGGGAAATCCAGGATTATACTGCTAACCTTGAAAAGCAGGTGTCTATACGCACAGAAGAATTAACTCTAGCAAATGCAGAATTAAGTTGTAAAAATCAGAATCTAATTGACAATATTTCCTACGCACTATATTTACAACAAGCAATACTGCCAGAAGAAGATTTTTTAAGCAGTAAACTTACAGAACACTTTGTTTTATGGCTCCCTAAAGACATAGTCGGAGGTGACTTTTATTGGTTTAAGGAGTGTGAACAGCAGTTATTAATTGCTGTTATTGACTGCACTGGTCATGGAGTTCCAGGGGCATTAATGACTATGAATGCTAATGCTTTACTCAATAGGATAGTTGATATAGAGCACCAGCATTCACCAGCAGACATACTCAACCGCTTTGATATGGCAATGAGGGATGTTTTACGCAAAGATATGGATGAATTTCAACGAGATGACGGTTTAGATATCAGTCTGTGTGCCATTGATAAGCATTCCGGTAAGATAACTTTTGCCGGTGCAGGTATGGATATGTTTTATGTTGATTTGGATAATCCAGATAATATTTTACACGTCAAGGGTGACAGATTCGGAATCGGATATAAGAGGCAGCGTCGCAGTATCCCCTTTACAAACAAACAAATTGAATCTACAAAAGTGATTGTTTATTTAACCTCCGACGGCTATCTGGATCAAAATGGCGGACCTTTGAATAAGCGTTTTTCTAGACAAGGGTTTATTGAATTATTGAAAAGTGTTCAAGGGCAGGATTTATCTGTTCAGAGAGAAACGCTAAGACAGGAAATAGCAAAATATATGGACATAGAGCCACAGCGTGATGATATAACTGTAGTTGGCTTTCGTATTTGACTTTAAGATAAAGGAGAAAGGTTTTAAGAATCGTGAATACAATTTTTGATTACCCTATTGATAAGATTATAAGTTCACGTATTTCAGTCAGAACATATTCAGACCAATCAGTACAACAGGAGCAAATAGTAAAAATTAAGGATTTTATCAACAAGCTTTCTAATCCGTTCAAAATAAAAGTGAAATTCACAATATTAAAATCCGATGAAACAAAAACTGCTAAGCTGGGAACTTATGGAGTTATAAAAGGGGCAAAAAATTATATCGGAGCAACAGTAATTAACGGTGATTTTGCCTTAGAGGCCCTTGGATATGAATTCGAAAAGTTAATTTTATATTTAACTTCGTTGGGTCTTGGGACCTGCTGGCTTGGGGGCACCTTTAAAAGAGGTGAGTTCGCAAGGGCAATGTCCATTAATGAAGATGAACTATTCCCCATAATATCTCCCTTTGGCTATGCAGCAGATAAAAAAAGCTTTGCGGATTCATTGGTTAGATTTATGGCCAAAGGTAACTCAAGAAAACCATGGTCCGATTTATTTTTTAATGAGAGTTTTAGCACGCCATTATCATTGTCTCAGGCAGGGGCTTATCAACGCGCACTGGAAATGGTACGAGTGGCACCGTCTGCTTCAAACAAACAACCTTGGCGGATTATCAAAGATAAGAAAATGTACCATTTCTATGAAAATAAATCACCGGGTTACAGCAAAGCCTTTGGTTATGATATTCAGAGAATTGATATGGGGATCGCTGCTTGCCATTTTCATTTATCGGCAGCAGAAAAAGGTTTAATTGGTGAATATAAGAAAATATCTAATCCTTTAACTGATGTTCCCAATGGTAACCACTATGTTTTTTCATGGATACCGGAGTAGTCTTCAAACCATTCTTTCAAACTATTTAGAGGAGACCGGCATGTTTAATAATAAAGTTGCTGTTGTTACGGGAGCAGCCAGTGGCATTGGTCAAACTATATGTTCGGAATTCAAAAGAAGGGGTGCCCATGTATGCATTATCGATAAGTCACCTAATGATTATTTTGTTGGAGATCTTACTGAAGAAAAATCGTTGTTTGAATTTGCTGACAAGGTAATCTCTGATTATGGCAGGGTAGACTATCTTATTAACAATGCTTGTGTTTCAATGGGTGGCATTAAGGACTGCTCTTATGACGATTTTAACTATGTTCTAAAAACAGGAGTAACCGCTCCCTTTATGCTGGCAAAGCTGTTCCTCCGATATTTTAATGAAGGTGCATCCATTATAAACATCTCTTCTACCAGGGACAGAATGAGCCAGCCTAACACTGAGAGCTATACGTCAGCTAAAGGCGCCATAGCAGCGCTTACTCATGCCCTGGCTATAAGTCTGGCTGGAAAAGTTCGGGTAAATTCCATAAGTCCAGGATGGATTGACACCTTCAAAAACGAATTTACCGGTTCTGATAATGATCAACACCCTGCAGGCAGGGTTGGAAATCCCCTTGATGTTGCAAACCTCGTTCTGTTTCTTTGTAGTGATAATGCGGGCTTTATTACCGGTGAAAATATTACAGTTGACGGCGGGATGACAAAATTGATGATTTATCATGGTGATCATGGTTGGATTTATAAAGGTGACAAGTAGCAATCATGAAAAATTAATTAGGATTATTGTATAAACATTACTGTTAACAACTGTCCTCCCAAAGGCATAGCCTATATTGACAGGGTTTCATTGTATGTCGCTGATAAAAATGTGAACGTTACAATTGCCGGCAGCCTTAGGTGCCCATGTTAATGGTTTTCTTGAAGGAGGAATATTATGAAGATCGGTGACATTGTCACCCGCAGAGTCTATGGTGAAGATATGCAATTTTGCATCCTGGGTTTTTATACTGATCAAGATACCGGCGAAAGAGTGGCTATATTGGCACTACTGGATCCAAGTTTAATAACGGAGGCTGAAGTTCAGGAATTGGCTCCCATTACTGCAAGGCATTTATTTGCCCTAACCACTGCCGATACACGTCTCCATTAATGGAAAGCTGCTTTATAGCAGTTTTTTCTTTTTATAAAAGGAATAGGTATGCAAATATGGAATTTAACCTATGATAATGATTAAATAAACTAATGGATTTCCTAATATCAAGATCAATTTGGAGGTGCCGTAATGAATCTTGGTGCAGAAAATGATATCAGAGTCGTTGGTGAAAAGGTGTTGCACTGGGCAACATCTAAAGGGGCAGATATGGCAGAGGTTTTCTTGAGCAATGACAGGGAATTGCAAATAAAAGTACGAGAAGGCAAAGTGGAAACAATGAAGCTAGCGGGCGAAAGAGGCTTGAGTGTAAGATTGATGAAGGGAAGTCGGGTAGGATTTGCTTACACTTCCCTGCTGGACGAGAAAAACATTGAAAATGTGGTTGAGCAAGCTTTAGTAAATGCTTCCAGCACCGCGGACGACCCCTTCAGAATTTTGCCTCCGCCTTCATTCAAATACCCTAAACTGGATCTGTATGATAAAACCATTATTGATACCTCAGTGGAAGAAAAAATAGAGTTAGCAAAAAAAATGGAAACCACAGCTAAAAACTATGATCCCAGGGTAAAAATTATCGAAGGTTCCATTTATACCGATGCCGAGACTGAAATAACGCTCATGAACAGCAAGGGAGTAGACCTAAATCACCGGGGGAATTATTGCGGTATATATATAGCCTTGGTGGCAGTACAGAACGAAGAAAGCCAGACCGGATTTGCTATAAATTATGGCTTGAAATATAAAGATTTGGACGCTGCATCAGCCGGAAGGGAGGCAGCGGAAAGAGCTATACGAATGCTGGGGGCAAAAACAGTACCTTCCCAAAAGTTGCCGGTGCTTTTGGAACCATATGTAGCAAACGGCTTCCTCGGTCTATTGGCACCTTCTTTAACTGCAGAGGCTGTTCAAAAGGGAAGATCACTTTTTGCCGGCAAGATGGGACAGGCCGTGGCATCCGATAGGATAAACATTGTGGACGACGGTACACTGCAAGGAGGAATTGCCTCAATGCCTTTCGATGGTGAAGGTGTTGCGACATCTCGCACAGAATTAGTAAATGGCGGTTACCTTAAAGGGTTATTATACAACTCCTATACAGCGGAAAAAGACGGTGTGAAATCCACCGGTAATGGAGTAAGAAGCTCTTTTAAAGCAACCCCGGAGGTGGGAGCCACTAATCTTTTTATAGAAAAAGGCAGTTTTGAACCAAAAGAATTAATTTCAGGTCTGGATAAGGCTATCTATATTACTGAAGTTTTGGGTATGCATACTGCTAATCCAATATCCGGGGATTTTTCCTTGGGGGTAGCAGGCCTTATGATAGAAAAGGGGAAAATAACATACCCTGTAAGGGGTGTTGCTCTAGCCGGAAATATTATTGATATGATGAAAAAAATTGAAGCTGTGGGTAACGACTTGACTTTTTTTGGGGGGATGGGGGCACCAACCTTATTGATCAGCGAGATGGTACTTAGCGGTCATTAATAACTTAGTAATTCCCAAAAGACCGTTACTATGCTAAAATATTCCCGAAATAAAAAGTATTTTAAAGTTCAAGGAGCTTTTATGAAAATACTGGTATTAAATGGCCCAAATTTAAACCTGTTAGGTAAAAGGGAGCCAGGTATTTACGGTTCAAAAACTTTGGCAGACATCCAGCTGGAAATAAGTCACTTAGCTGATTCCCTTGATGTGGATGTTGATTTCAAACAGTCCAACCATGAGGGACAATTGGTGGATTGGCTACAACAGGCTCAGAACCACTACAAAGGAGTAATTCTAAACCCAGGAGCTTATGGACATTACAGCATTGCCCTTAGGGATGCAATTTCCTCAATATCAATACCAGTAGTTGAAGTACATATTTCAAATATTCATGCCCGGGAAGACTTTCGTAAAAATTCAGTAATATCTCCGGTTACGGCAGGACAAATATCCGGATTTGGAATATCAGGATATTTGCTGGGGCTCAGGGCAATAACAGAAATGACCAAGTAACTATCGACAGGATCTGATTATATTGTATAAAAAACGTTTGCAGCTTGTAAGACAGACAATGCTTAAAGAAGGTATAACTGCATTATATGTCACAAAACCTGAAAACAGATTTTATCTATCCGGATTTACCGGAACCAGCGGTTCTCTGATTATCACCATGGATGAGGCAATACTAATTACTGATTTCAGGTATCGAGAACAAGCCATTGAGCAATCAACGCATACCAGAGTCGTTGTGGCCACAGGAAGTTATTTAAATACCATTGCTGAAATTGGTGAAAATTCTGACCTGAATCAATTTGGCGTTGAAGGTAGCCATATAACATATCAGCACTTTCAATTCCTCAAGGATAATCTTAAAAAGTATAATATACTGCCGCTTTACAATTTTCTGGAGAAAATCAGAATTATCAAGGATACCGATGAAGTTGCAAAATTGGCAAAGGCGGCTGCCCTGGCAGATAAAACAATGGATATGATTTTTCCATTAATTAAAGAAGGGATTTCTGAAAAAGAGCTTTCGTTGGAAATAGAGTTTTTCTTTAAGAGAAATGGTGCCCAAGCTCTGGCCTTTAATATGATTGTCGCTTCCGGTACAAGATCCGCTATGCCTCATGGAACTGCTACAAATAAAAAGTTGATGGTGGGAGAACTTTTAACTATGGACTTTGGAGCCCTTCTTGATGGATATAATTCTGATATAACTCGCACAGTTGCTGTGGGCAGTAAAGACAAAAAAATGAACGAACTATACAAAATCGTTTTGGAAGCACAGTTGACAGGAATTGAAAAGGTGCGGGAGGGAGTATTAGCTTCAGAAGTGGATAAGGCTACCAGGGAGGTTATACAACGATATGGTTATGGAGATTTTTTCGGACACAGTACCGGGCATGGAATTGGATTGGAGATACATGAAAATCCCAAGCTATCCGGAAATGATAGTACTATTTTAAAAAATGGTATGGTGATTACGGTGGAACCTGGGATTTATCTGCCTGGTTGGGGTGGTATAAGAATAGAAGACACAGTGTTAGTTGAAGATAATGGCTACAGCTTATTAACCGCTACACCCAAAGAACACTTGATGGTGTGCGGATAAACACAAAGGGTTAATCACAATTATTTATATAGTTAATAATATTAAAGGAGATGAAGAAATGCTTTCCACCAATGATTTTAAAACCGGAGTAACTCTGGAACTAGACGGTGAAGTTTACCAAATCATTGACTTTCAACATGTCAAACCCGGAAAGGGCGCAGCTTTTGTACGCTGCAAGCTGAGAAATATGCAGAACGGAGCGGTTATAGAGAAAACCTTCAACCCGGGAGACAAATTTCCTAAAGGCAGGGTAGATCGCAGAGAGTTTCAATATCTATACAATGATGGGTCTGAGTATAATTTTATGGATATGGAAACTTTCGATCAAACAATGCTGTCAACCGACTTGCTGGGAGATGCCGTAAGATATCTTAAAGAAAATATGATAATTAGTGTTTTAATATTCCATGGAAAACCCATCGGTGTTGATCTGCCAAATTGTGTAGAGCTGGAAGTTATAGAAACAGACCCTGGAATAAAAGGTGATACTGCCAGTGGCGGCTCTAAACCGGCAACATTGGAAACCGGATATGTTATCCAAGTACCGTTTTTCATTAATACCGGAGATATTTTACAGATAGATACCAGGACAGGTCAATATCTAAAGAGAGCATAATTAACGTATATTTTTTTAAGATGAGGGCGGCTTTGGCCGCCATTTTTCAATCTGTAACCGTCCCCAAATCGAAGGAGACTTAATTGGAAAAGATTAAAATAAGCAACATTGAAATTGAAATTCAAAAAAAGAATATTAAAAGAATGTATATTTATGTTTTACCACCCATGGGAAATGTACGCGTTTCTGTACCGCAAAATATCGATGCCGATTCAGTTCGCACTTTACTTATGACAAAAATCCCATGGATACGCAAACAAAAAGAAAAACTTCTCAACCAACCCCAGCATTTAGACAATAAATATGTATCCGGAGAAGATATCTATCTTTGGGGAAGACATTTGCGATTAGAGGTAAGTCATGACCATAAGCGTAATCAAATATCTGTTGAAGGTAATAGGCTGTTGTTAAACCTGAGGGAATTAAGAACCCCCAAATATCGGGAAGGTGTATTGAACCAGTGGTATCGTATGCAACTAAAAAAAGAAATACCAATTTTACTGGAAAAATGGCAAAAGGAAATCGGGGTTGTTGTTTTCCATTGGGGTGTCAGAAACATGAAAACCAGATGGGGAACATGTAATATAAAGGCAAAACGTATCTGGCTTAACCTTCAATTAGCAAAAAGACCTTACCAATGTCTGGAGTACGTGTTGGTTCATGAGTTAGTGCATTTACTGGAAAAAAATCACACCAAGATATTTATGAATCACATGGATACATTTATTCCGGAATGGCGGGAAATTAAGAATCAACTTAACAGTTATAATTATTGATAAGTTAACAGTATCCCTTCTATATGTTTAAAAAAAACAATAATGAGAAATAATATATCAACAGACTTAGCCGAGACGTTCATAGCAATAAAAAGTTATATCAGCCGATTAAAGGGGGATGCTGTTATGAAGGACTTACGTTCAAAAGTGGCTTACCTGCAAGGTCTATCCGCCGGGACAGATTTATCCTCTAGTTCCCGTGAAGGAAGAATTCTAAATGGGATCATTGATGTATTGGACGACATAGCCCAATCTTATGTGCAATTGGCACAAGCTCAAAACCAACTGGAAGAATATATCGAAAGCATTGATGAAGACTTGCTTCAACTGATGGAAGATGATGCCTTTGAATATCCACACGATGATGAAAACGATGATTACATTGAAGTAAAGTGTCCTGATTGCGGCGAAACTGTTTGTTTTGATGCCGATATACTTATCGAT
>CAZHAJ010000032.1:0-15165 GCA_964530215.1 uncultured Peptococcaceae bacterium
ACTATATTTTATCTAGATTTCTAAGGATATTTCAGAGGACACCGTTTACAAATTTAACCGCTCCCGGATGACCGAATCGCCTAGCCTGATTGGCAGCTTCATTGACTGCTGCAGAAGGTGGGACGCGGTCCATAAACATGATCTGATAAACACCTAGTCTTAAAATGTTCCTTATCCAAGACGATTGTTTGCTCATGGGTTGATTTATATGTTTTTGCAGTATCCAGTCCAGGGTATTCAGTGACCTTAGTGAGCCATAGACAAGCTCTGTAGTAAAGGCTTTATCTAAAATCACAGGCCTATGAATCTCCAGCATTTTATCTAATGCCAGATTTGCATAGGCCTTTTCAATATCCACATCCTTTAAAACAAGCAGCGCCAAATCCCTTGCACTATATTTACCCTTGTTTATATCGGTCCACCGCCTTCATTTTTTACTTCTTCGTCAAAGAAGAACTCTAAAGATTCACATAATTTTTCCAAGTCAACACAGGTATTATGACAGGGACCATTTGGTCTTTCATTAGTAACTCCCAACACCGGCAACGGACTAGAATCTTGAATTCCGCTGGTTAAATCCCTCTCACAGGCCACAGCCACCACAGCCTTAGGTCTATGGTCTTTAATATACTTTCTGGCTAGGGTGCCCCCGGTTGCTACCCCCACTTTGATTTGATACTTATCACTTATATTCAAAATTTCTCCGATGGGACAAGCCCCACATCTTCTGCAGTTGCTAATCTCCACAGTTATTTTGTGTGGACATTTATTATTTTGCAGGCAGTGGGGAACCAGCAGCAGTATTTGCTCGGGCTTTAGCTTGTAACTGGCAACCCTCACCATCTGGTTATTTACTTCAATAAAAGAGCTCTTAATTTTGTTGACGTCAATCCTGAAAATCTTACCTATACCGATTATTAGCGGGAAAAATGTATTAACAGCTAGCCTAATGGGTGTTTGAAATATCCGAAGTCTTTTTGAAGTAAATAGATTCATTAACATACCGGCCATACCCAAAAATGCTGTAAAAACAGCCAACCCCAATACTATTGCCAATAACACCACTAATAACTGATTCATAAGAGATTGCCCCGGGTTGAAAATAAAAAACCAAAGAGCGTAAGAAATCAAACCCACTGCTATTACACTCCCTGCCAACAAACCAAGGAATAGTCTCTTTCTGGCATCACTATTCAAATATGATACATTGATTTTCACCCGGCAGCCTCCCTTCTCATGTCATTCTTGCCCCAATACCGTTCCGGAATTAATTTTTATTCCCCTGAGAAAACTCTTGATATCCATTCTTTTTCCACCTTCCAACTGGACTTCCAATACCTCAAGGAAAATATCCCCACACTTGACGATGATTCTCAATCCGTTTATATTGACAAGTTGTCCCTCCTTGATTGCACATCTTGAGAAATCTTTGTCAAGGTAATTCTCGTCAAATTCCCCTGTTTTCCATATTTTAAAAATCTTTTTGTCAAGCTTGGTTCTTGCTCCCGGCCAGGGGTCTAAACTGCGAATTTTATTGTTTATTTGGCCGGCAGGTTTGTTCCAATTAATTATTTCATCATCCCTAGTTAAAGGTGGTGCATATGTTGCTTCCTTAGGGTTCTGGGGAATTGCTTTAAGCTTACCGCAATATATTTGTTCAATAGCTTCTACTAAGAGATCTGCTCCCATCTGGGACAGTCGATCATACAGTGAACCAAAGTTTTCCTGGGGGAAGATCGGAGTAACAGCTTGAAGAAGGATGTCACCGGTATCCAGTCCTTGGTCCATCTTCATAATTGTGATTCCAGTTTCCTTTTCACCGCTCATAATAGCTCGCTGGATGGGAGCTGCCCCCCTGTATTTTGGCAATAGAGAGGCATGAACATTTATACAGCCAAACCTCGGCAGATCTAATAGCGACTTTGGTAAAATCCGGCCAAATGCTGCCACAATCACAAAATCCGGCTTAATATCTTTCATTATATCAATAAAGGATTCTTCTTTTATGCTTTCAGGCTGATAAACAGTCAAACCCAATTCCAGCGCAGTTTTTTTCACCGGACAGGGTAAAACCTTCCTTCCTCTGCCCTTAGGACGATCCGGTTGGGTGATCACCGCATTCACCTTCATCCCCTGACGAACCAATGCAATTAAACTGTTAACTGCAAAATCAGGAGTTCCCATAAAAACAATATTCATTGATTACTCTCCTTGCTGACAACTAATCATCTTGATAGCCCTCTTGAACATTAGCTGTTCTCTCTGCGGATATTTTTTGCAAGATCCACGAATAAGATACCGTTTAAGTGGTCTATTTCATGTTGTAATGCTCTGGCCAAGTAACCTTCCGCCTGAACCTCGATTTTCTCACCATGACGGTTTAATCCCTCTACCCTAATATTATCTGCCCTGACAACATCTCCAATGATTTCCGGGAGACTTAAACAACCCTCCACATCAATAGCCTCTCCCTGGGAGTCAATAATTTGAGGGTTAATGAACTCCAGCAAACCCTCTCCCACATCCACCACTATTACCCTTTTAGACACCCCTATCTGAGGCGCAGCCAAGCCTACCCCTTTATACGCATACATGGTGTCGCTCATATTGTCAAGAAGCTTTGCAATATTGGATGTTATCTTGGTGACTTCCTTTGCCCTCTCTCGCAAAACATCATCACCTTCAAGTACCACTTTATATACTGCCAAGATAATTCCTCCCTATCCTTAAGTATTAAACATAATTTATTGTCTTAAGTAAAACTCTACATTAGATTCTGGGGATCAATATCCACCACGAAGCCATTATCTTTTTGTTGTTTAACTTTACTGTGCTCAATAGCAACCATTAGAATCTCCTTCAGTAATTTGCCGCTTTTTGATTTAATCACTAAATGATACCTATATCGGTCTTTAATCTTTGAGATATTTGCCGCAGATGGACCCAAAACTTCAATTAGACCGTTATAATCAGGCAGTTGTGCCGTTTTATTAATTGTTACTGCTAATTTTTCCGCCATCTCGGTTACTGTTTCGACATCCTTCCCGGACACTAAAACTCTCGCCAGCCTTGTAAAGGGAGGATACCTCATCTTCTTGCGAATATTGATTTCATGTTGAAAAAAACTCGTGTAATCATGTTTTGATGCAAACACAATGGAATAATGTTTAGGAGTAAAAGTCTGTACCAATACTTCCCCACCTAATTTCCCCCTGCCCGTTCTGCCTGCTACCTGGGCAATTAATTGAAATGTTCTCTCTGCTGCCCTAAAATCCGGCATGTGCAAGGATGTATCAGCATTAACTACACCCACCAGCGTAACATCAGGTACATCCAAACCTTTAGCCACCATCTGAGTGCCTATTAAAATGTCGGCTTTACCATCCTGAAAACTGTTTAATATTTTGGCATGGGAACCTTTCCTGCCGGTTGTATCACTGTCCATGCGAAGTATGCCAGCCTCAGGAAAATGCTTTTTTATTTCCAGTTCAAGCCTTTGAGTACCTGCACCGAAACGCTCCACCAGCTTGCTTCCACAATCGGGACAATATTCACCCTGGAAAACAGCATTGCAGTAGTGACAAGATAGGTGTCCCGCAACGTGATAAGTTAAAGAAATATCACAATGAGAACACTTCATAACAAGACCACACTCCCTGCATACCACCAAGGTAGCATATCCTCTTCGGTTTAGAAAAAGCACTATCTGTTCCTTGCGTTCAAGCCTTTCTTTTATAGCATCAATCAATGTTCCACTCAATATCCCGGGATTTCCTTTTTTTAGCTCTTCCTTCATATCAATGAGTTGTACCAAAGGCAAAGCACGTTCTTCAACTCTATTTAACATGGTCAGAAGACGGTATGGTCCCCCGGACAAAGCCCTCTGATAAGACTCCAAAGAGGGAGTGGCACTTCCCAATACTGCCACTGCATTATGTTGACTAATCAATTTTAAAGCCACATCTCTGGCATGATAGCGGGGTGTTTCTTCCTGTTTATATGATGGTTCATGCTCTTCATCCACTATTACCAACCCCAGATTGCTCAAAGGTGCAAAGGCAGCAGAGCGGGTGCCCAAAATTACCGAAGCCTCTCCATCCGCTATCCTGTTCCACTCATCATATCTTTCTCCGTCAGACAGCCTGCTGTGCAGTACCGCTACCTGCTCACCAAAATAACCTTTATATTGAATAACCATCTGAGGAGTAAGGGCTATTTCCGGCACCATTACCAATATTCTTTTTCCGGCGGATAAAGCATGAATAATTGACCGAATATAAACCTCCGTCTTTCCGCTGCCCGTCACTCCGAAGAGCAGAAACACTTTTGGCTTCCAATGTTTCATTGCACTTATTATCTCTTTTAAAGCCGCGTCCTGCTCTGAGGTCAGCTTATACTTATGCTGTTTAATAGTCTGTATTTTGGGATATGGGTTTCGGCGCACTTTTATTTCCCTATGCTGCAATAAACCCATAGAAACCATTTTACCCACCACTGTTTCCGAAGCGCCCGCCAAAACAGCCAATTGTCGGCGGGTAAGTCCCGGATTTTCCTTAGCAACCTGCCAAACCTGCCTGCTTTTTACCGCCCGATCACTAAAATTTAGTTCGGTAACTCCGGACGCTGGGTATAAACCCTTTATCTTTTTCGGACCGGTACCACGTATTCTGGGAGATATAATGGTTTGCAAAGCTGAAACCAGGGTGCATAAATAATACTCAGAAAGCCATCGGGCTAAACTCAACTGCTGAGGAGTAAATACCGGACCTGTATCCAGAACATCTTCAATATTTTTAACCTCAATTTCTTCCGCAAGAAATTTAAGGTCAGAATTGATCTCCAAAACATATCCTGTTATTTTTCTTCTTCCGAAGGATATCAAAACAATGCTGCCCACTGTGACCAAATCAGATAACTTAGAAGGAATGCCGTAATGATAACTGCGGTCAACACCCCTGGAATCTATATCCACCAGTACTTCTGCATATAGTTCGGCTGCCAGCTTATTCAACGGCAATTACGCCCTTTCGTTTTACCCATATATCCTATAATTATAACATATCGTCAATATACCAAGAAAATCTGTATTTAAGATTTTTTCCTACCGTCTTTTCTGCTCTTTTTTGAAACGTTCTATCCCACTCACTTTACCTCTATATAAATCTGTTGCTTCATTGAGACTTATTGACCTAAAAAAAATCTTATCTCCTGGCTTAAAATGGGCAAAAAGACATATATCCACACTAATCACAGTGGCGATAACCGGATATCCTCCCGTTGTCTGTCTATCCTTTAGAAGAATTGTAGGTATCCCCTCACCATCCACCTGAACAGCCCCCAAAGGCACCCCCTGGGAAAATATCGACAGATTGCCTGAATTTTCTACAATGGGACCTTCTAAACGGCAACCCATTCGATCGCATTGCATACCTATGCGGTATTCTGAGTTTAAAAATACTTGATTTGCCCCATGACTGAAATATTCCCCCGAACCCCTAATAACACGTACTTCTTGGGGATAAAAAATCTTTGTTCTTAATTCGTCAGGCACCTCTACATTAGGTTTACCGGGAATACTGATTACTGCAAGCATATCCCCGGCTCTCAATTCCCTGCCATTATAACCTCCCAGACCCGCTCTCAAAAGCGTGGATGCACTGGACATTATTGATGGGCAGACCAATCCACCGGCAAAACATACATATGCTCTACACCCTTTTTTAATCCCCGACAAGGTAAGAACCGACCCCTTTTTAACTTTGACCGTTTTCCACATGGGACATGATTTGCCGTCCAAAATGGGCAAAAGATCTCCCCCGGTTATGCAGATATATTCGGTATCATTAAATTCCAGTTTAAGTCCCGGTAAAGTACATTCCAAACCAGGAGCATTTGCAGCATTTCCCAGGGCAATATTGCCTAAGCTGAAAGAAATAGGATCCATTGCTCCGGAATTGGGCACACCCTTTTCTTGATATCCATATCTACCTAAATCTTGGATGGTGGTTAACGGTCCTCCCTCAATAACCTTGATTTTACCCAATCAATTCCCTCCATGCATCGGGGTTTACATCATTAAAGCGTATTTCCTTACCCATAGGCTTAAAAATTACCTTGTCTCCAGTTTTTAGCAAAAACTCCCCTTTATCCTGTTTGAAAAGCTTAATTGGTGTGCGTCCTATTATCTGCCAGCCTCCCGGACTGGCCATACTGTATATACCGCTCTGTCTCCCTGCAACACCAACAGAACCACTGGAAACAAAAGCTCGGGCTTCTCTTCTGCGGCCCGTGGCTATCTTGTTATCAACAAACCCTAAATATGGGAACCCCGGAAGAAAACCAATCATATATACATGGTATTCGGTAGAGCAATGCAATTTTATAACTTCTTCAGGAGTAATACCTTTTACCCCTGCAATATACTCCAAGTCGGGACCATATTGTCCGCCATAAAAGACAGGAATTGTCACCGTCCTAGCTACAACATTTAAATCATGGTGCCTTAGTTCTAATAGCAATTCGTTTATCTGATTTGATAATTGCCAAAAATCTGTAATTGCCAGATCAAAGTAAATTATCAGACTGCAAAATGCAGGAACAGTTTCAATGATTCCGTCAATTTTTCGCTGCTCCAGCAGCAAAAGCAACCCATATATGTGTTTGTTTAATTCAGGATTCACGGGGACATCCCACTCTAATAATAATGCGGAATCTCCGGCAGGCTTTAATAATGGCTTTATCATATTATCACCCTTAAATAAATTCTTGCATGGGAATTACCGAAACACCTTGCATAGCAAGACTTTCTCGTATCATTTCAGCTAGTGCAACAGCACCTACCGTATCCCCATGAAGACAAACTGTATCTGCTTGCACCCTTAAAATAGCTCCGTCGGCACTCTTAATTTCTCCTCTGACAATTTCCGAGATCCTATCCAACACCATTTGGGGATTATCCATAACTGCCCCAGGCTTATTCCTTGGAACCAGTGAGCCATCCCTGGTGTAAGCTCTATCAGCAAAAACCTCCCCTGCAACCCGGACACCACTTTCAACAGCCAATTTGTACATCACCGATGCCCATGGGGCAACTAATATTAAACTGCTGTCCAGCTTACTGACTGCTCGAAATACTTCTCTTGAAAGCTGTTCATCATAAGCAACCTTATTGTATAACGCACCATGCAACTTGATATGCTTAACCTTAAGTCCCCAGTAACCCGCTAAAAAATCCATGGCGCCCCATTGGTATAGCAAATATGCTTCCAGCTCTTCCGGGGTAATTTCGATATCTCGCCGGCCAAAGCCCAAGGGATCCGGATAACCGGGATGAGCACCCACCTGAACATTATTTTTCTTGCACAACTCGGCCATTTTAAGCATCTTTAAAGGATCGCCTGCATGAAAACCGCAAGCAATGTTCGCAGAAGTAATACTTTTAATAATCCTTTTTTCACTTGGCTCTTCTTTAAAACCATAAGTTTCGCCTATATCACAATTTAAATCGATGACCTTAGTTTTTTTTTGCTCCATTTTTACCACCTTGCTAGCCGGCTAAAGTATTTTACATTTCTTGCTTAAACAAGCATCTGTTCTACCATTATATATAGCCCCTTTGTTTCCGTCCATAGATGAAGACTCTCCATGTATCATAATAAAGGAAAAGTGAAAGAATACCTTAAAGAATACGTAATGAAAGGAGTGAATCGATGAACCAGCATATCCACTGTATCGTACATGATTGTCATTATTGGCAGCAAGGCAACAAATGCAAAGCAAACGAAATACTTGTATCCACTGATGGATTTGGTGCAAGTCAACCAGATCGCATTGATGCTACCATGGCCTCCCAGTTATCCACTCAAGCAGCAGGCAGTTGCATGGCCACCTGCTGTAAAACTTATGTAGCCAAAGATTCAGATGCTGTTGATTCAGATCAGGTTACCAAAATAAACTAAATTTATAAAAACGCTGATAGCCCCTGATTTTTTTTCAGGGGCTATTGTAATTAATATAGAACAATGGACATGCTTTGCTAACAATCCTTGCTTAATAGGATGTTATGTCACAAATATGAATACTTTGTAGAAAAAGCTTACTTATTCTCTTTACTAAGTAATAATGTCAATATATCTTGACGACTCAATGAGTTGCCCATAATAAGTAAAAACTATATATTACTTATTGTGGCTAATAATAATACGTATACATTGAAAATTAAATACAATTATAATAAGTTATATAATAAATAAATTGTTAAATGTTATTGACAGCTAATGATAGTTAATTTAGAATTAGCAGGTAAGATTGATTGCTACATTGAAAGGAGCGATAAAATGGCATTTGAAATTTATAAACCCAGGGGTGAAAGGCAGGAAAAGGCACCGATTGTATCTTTGTCCAAAACTTCAATAGTGCTAAACAATATTGCAAGAGAGAAATTAGGAACGCAAAGAATAGAATTGGCCTACGATAGAGCAAGTCAAACCATCAGAATTCGCGGTGTAACAGAAGGCGGAATGGAGATTAAAAAGACAAAGGTATTCGGCAAGGGTTTCTTTAATCAGTTTGGTATCGACAAAAAGGGTAAATTTGAGGCATTATATGAGGAATCAGAAAATGCCCTTTATGCAAAAGTATAGTCAACTGAAAGATTGCTGGTTATATGATACCCGCTATGGGTTTGATATAACCAGCAATCTTTTTAGTAATATACAAAACTCAATTTACCTCCTCTTCTTCCTGTTCTTTTTTCTTACAGGTTCTACTTCAACCAATAAGCAAGGCTGTTCTGTATGTAAGTTAAATTGGTGACTATATCGTGTTCCTGGGGCCTTTTTCATAGTCATAACCTGCTGATAAGCAAAGCCTGCTTTATAACACACATACTTTAAAAGCTCACTGTTATCAATAAATTTAAACTGTGCAGCCTGATGCTTTTTAAATATTCCATGATATGTAGTAACCATCTCTAAGTCAGCCAAAGACGTAAAATCTTTAATTATATCTGCCTCATCTGAATATACAACCCACTCACCTGATGGCAGTATCCAAATATCATTCAAAAAAATGTCACTCCATCCAAAATAAAAACAGGTAAACCTGTATCTATATTATATAATAATCTTTGATACTGCTAAAACCTTTATCAAACAAAATTTTTCGGAGTTGTTTAACTTGATTGTAATACAGGCTTCAAAAATATCAAAATTTTTCGGAGACAAAAAAATTCTCTATAATAGTGACCTAACTCTCAATGCAGGGGAAAAAATCGGCCTGGTGGGTCACAACGGTGCAGGAAAAACCACTTTATTAAAAATAATATCCGGGGAACTATCGGCAGATGAAGGATATATCCATAAACCCACGACCATCACTGTGGGATATTTGCCTCAGAAAAGTCAGCTTTCCTCGGGGGCTATCATTATTGATGAAATGTATTCCGTATTTCAATCCCTTATACACCAAGAAAATTATCTTAGAGAATTGGAAAGGAAAATGGGAGACCCCGCTGTCTGTGAGAACAAGCATCTTTTTCAACAGATTTCAGCAGAGTACTCCCAGCTTTCAGAAGAGTTTCGCAGCAATGGTGGCTATGAATTCAGATCTAATGTTAAATCTATACTCAACGGCTTGGGATTTAGAGAAGAAAACCACCAACAAGTGGTGGATACTCTAAGCGGCGGACAGAAAACAAGACTATATCTGGCAAAGTTGCTGATTTATAATCCTGATGTACTTATACTGGACGAGCCAACCAACCATTTGGATCTGGAAGCTTTGTCATGGCTGGAAAAATACCTTATCAGTTATCCCGGTACAATACTTGTGGTGTCCCATGACAGGTATTTTTTGGATACTTTAGTGCACAGCATATATGAGCTTGACCAAGGTCAATTAAAAAGGTATACCGGAAATTACAGTAAATTCATGGAATTAAAGCGCGAAGCTAATAAACACTTACTTAAGCAATACAAAAAACAACAGGAATTAATCGCAAAATCCGAAGATTTTATCCGTCGCAATATTACCCGCGCTTCTACAACGAAAAGAGCGCAAAGTCGGAGAAAACTTCTGGAGAAGATGGAGCTAATAAATAAACCCAGTCAATTTAAATCTGCAAAATTTTCCTTTTCCGTCCATATGCTCAGCGGCAAAGAGGTACTTAAGGTAAGGGACCTGTCTATAGGTTACCAGGGTCAGGTATTATTAGAAAAAATCAGTTTTGATGTTCTAAGAGGTGAACGCATAGCACTATTAGGAGCCAACGGGTCCGGAAAGACTACTTTGCTTAAAACTCTCTCCGGGCAGTTAAAGGTTCTGGGTGGTCATATTATTATGGGTAGCAACATCTGTCTGGGCTACTATGATCAAGAACAATCCGATCTAGTTGGCTCCAAAACAGTATTGGAACACCTGTGGACTCAATTTCCTCACTTGCAAGAAAGTTACATCCGGGGTATTTTGGGCAATTTCCTATTTAGTGGTGATGATGTTCACAAAACATTGGAGCAAATCAGCGGCGGAGAGCGATCAAAGCTAGCCTTATCTAAAATCATGCTTAGCTACCCGAATTTTCTCCTATTAGATGAGCCCACAAATCACTTAGACGTTTATAGCAGGGAAATACTGGAGGATGCCTTGGCGGAATATCAAGGTACTGTTTTATTTGTGTCCCATGACAGATACTTTTTGAACAAACTGTCTTCACGAGTTATCGAGATTAGTTCTGATAAAATCCTGGATTTTCATGGTAATTATGATGATTACCTTAACTATAAAAAATCTGATGACAATCTCAATGCAGGTCGAGACATTTCTTATTCCAAAGAACAGGCCCGTCAGCTGTATCAGATAGAAAAAGAAAATCAGCGTAAAAAAGAAAAAAACACTAGATATCTCGCCCAGCTTGAATCCAAGATCGAAAATTCAGAGCAGAAGATTTATCTTCTTGAGCATGAGGTGTTTCAGCCAGAAGTTTATCTAGACCTTGAACTATTGCTGAAAAAAAATAATGAACTGGAAAGGGAAAAAGAAGAATTAAAGTTACTTTATGAACAGTGGGAACAAGCAGTGGAAGAAAACAAAACCTTTTTATAATACTATAAACTAATGTATAATATTAAATGAAAAAACCGGTAGTAAAAAGTGCATTTATAATTTATGGGGGATAATCCTTTGGATATTATGGAAAAAATAAAACAAGCTTATTATCACAATATTTCCAACATAAACAAAGCTTCTGAAGAGCTGTTGAATGATTTTAAACAGTTTTTCGGTTGGTATCAAACCAGTTATAGACTTCAAGTAAAGAAATACCCTCTTTACCGCTTTGAAGTCCGGATTAAATCCTGGGAAAGCATAGCAGAAAAAATTGAGCGTAAGGAGCAATATAAAAACGCCACTTCATTAGCTGATATTCCTGATATCATCGGCTTCCTAATCATTGTTGAATTGGAAGAAGATGTTGAAAATGTAACTACCCTTCTGGAAAAAGAAAAGAAAGAACTAATGCGACTCACTCAAATCGCATCCTTAATTTATCTGCCCACAACCCATGAAAACGGCAAGATGAATCATCATTACGACGGTATTTATGCATGGGATGGCAATAAATATAACTTCGAGATACAAGTACGCAGTGAAGTGGAAAACCTTTGGTCCAATATAGAACATATGTCTTTTTATAAAAATAAAATTAAAAGCCGTAATGACAGAATCTTAAACCGACTGAAGGAGCACTCTTACAACTTATTACACCAGGCGGATGAAGTGTTGAGTATTCTTAGACGTGAAAGAGTTAAGAATGATATCCTTGATTTAAAAGAGAAAATGATGGACGCTTTGGAAGTGCTTTTTGACGGAATTAAATTCAAAGACGTAGTGGCTATATCAGGATATATGTACGATTGTTGGGCATTGCCCTTTGACAAAATGACGGTGGAAGACTTTGAAAACTTTTTTGCTTCCTCTGCCAAGGTTAGTGACCAAAAGGTAACAGACCTTATTAAAAGATATGGTCCTTCCAAAGAGCATAAAAGACTGCATAGATATTTGACCGAAAACCTCACCCTAAGTGATAAGGTGATTTTAAAAATAGGCATTGCCAATAATGAAACTCTTGATTCCATTGAGTATCTGCTGGGCGACATGGAAGAAGTTCGCTGCAATTTATGCGAAGAATGGATGGATTATGATGACGCAGACTTTTTTGCCAGTAAAGTTGAAATGCGGGGAGATTTCTACTGTAAAAGCTGTGCAGGAAAAGCACTTAACTACTGTGAAGTATGCGGCACTGTATTAACCAGTGAAAAAATATGTGCTTCCTGCACCTCACGACTGGTTACAAATGGCTGATATATTTGATTGATATAACAGATTAATTTTTAAATCATTATCGTCCCTTACCGTTTTTTGTCATCAGCTATATTGTTCAACATAGCTTCCACTTTGGCTGCCCATATTTCTTCTATCTCTACATCTACTATGATTTTATCAGCAAAGTATTCTTCCTTAAAAACTCTACCCCTCTCATGCAATATTTTTAACAGAAAGCTCCCTGAAAAAGGAAGTGCGAAACTTTTTCTTACCCTTCTTTTCGATGCATATAAGGCAATCTCATCCAATAATCTGTCTAATCCCAGTCCGGTATAGGATGAAATCATAACCGAACCCTTTTCATTTCCCAATATTGCCAAATTTTCTTCGTTTAATTTATCTATCTTGTTATAGACAGTAATTATGGGTTTACTGCCGGCACCAAGGGATTCAAGGACACTGAGTACGGTCTCCCTTTGCTGAGACACATTGGGATGAGAACTGTCAATAATGTGTAACAGCACATCCGCCTCTACAACCTCTTCCAGAGTAGCCCGGAATGCTGCTACCAAATGGTGGGGCAGGTTCTTGATAAAACCCACTGTGTCCGTAAGAAGCACAATCTGATTATTGGGCAGTACAACCTTTCTGGTGGTGGTGTCCAATGTTGCAAAAAGTTTATCTTCTGCCACTACTCCAGCTCCGGTAAGTTTGTTAAGCAGGGTAGATTTTCCTGCATTTGTATACCCCACAATGGACACCTGGGGATAATGCCTACCCTTACCGTGTCTTAGTAATTGCCTATGGCGCTTAACATCCTCCAACTCTTTACTTAAATCGGAAATTCTTTTTCTGATTTTTCTGCGATCCATTTCCAGTTTGGTTTCACCGGGCCCCCTGGTTCCAATACCTCCGCCCAGGCGAGATAGAATAAGTCCCTGACCTCCAAGTCTAGGAAGAAGATAGTTCATCTGGGCCAACTCCACTTGAAGCTTACCCTCTCTTGTTATAGCACGCATCGCAAAAATATCAAGAATTAATTGCGACCTATCGATTACCCTTATATTTGTCTGTTCTTCCAGATTCCGTGTCTGGGTGGGAGACAGCTCCCTATCACATATAAGCAAATCCACTTCATTTTGCTGACAAAAGTGGAGCACTTCCTGTATCTTCCCCTTGCCCAAATAAGTTGCTGCATCAGGTCTTTCTTTCTTCTGCAGCCAGCTATCCACAACCACAGCGCCTGCGGTTTCTGCCAACCTGGCAAGCTCATCCATAGATTCTTCCACCGCTTCGATGGAATCACCGGGCAGCTTTACTCCCACCAACACTGCCCTTTCTGACTCTTTGACCATTTCAACCTCAGTCATCTTACACCTCCCACTATACTGTCACTGACATAAAATCTGCTTAAGATATTACAAACCCTCTCTTTATAGTACACTATAATAGAAAAATTTACTTTCTTTTCAAAGGTAAAAAAGGGATAATACAATAATAACAGAATATTTTTATAAATTAACAGACTCCAGCATATTGGGTGGGCATAATGATCTTTGAACTATTAGGACACACTTTTCATCAGAACCAAAAAATTCTAATAAGCTCCAAAGAAAATGATAATGTCGAGTATGTATCCACAATTCACAATATTACCTCTCAACGCATCATCATCACCATGCCCTTGCTTGATCAAATACAAATGCCCCTTTCGGTCCAGCAGGAATTATACATAAAGGCCGAAACCGACTCTTCGGTAATAGGTTTCATCTGTAATGTCAGCTCATTTTTATACGGTAACGTTACTTATATTACCCTATCTCTACCCACAAAATATAACAAAATTGACCGAAGGAAATCCTTTCGCATAGAAACCTTGCTTAAAACACACATTGCTTTGCTAAACACAAATACTGAAAGAACTCCTGCCTTTAATGATGGCACAGCATTGAATCTAAGCACCACCGGAATGCAAATCGTTTGTTCAAATTATTATGCTGCTGGTGACAGTATATTAATTAAATTTGATCTGGAATCGGACAGAGCAAGAACTGCCAAATTATCTATAAAAGCCAAAGTTGTCAGAATAGCTGAAGAATATCCCAACTATAGTTTAGCAACCGAATTTATTGATGTTAAAGAAAAAGATTCAGATATAATAACACGATATATCTTTAAAAAACTTATATCAAATTTCACCGATCTGGATAACGTTATTAGTCAAACCTTAAGTGCAATAGAAAATGGAAAAAAACAAGTGTTTGATATAACCGAAGAGAGCCGGTTTGAGTATCAGCGTCTTAAAAAGGAACTGCGTGAAACCCGCAATGAAGTAGAAAAACTGCTTACACAAGTGGATAAACTAACCAATGAGGAAAAAAAGGCACGTTTACACCTGGCTACAGTTAGTAAGAATTTTAATACTTATAACGAAGAAGATATTAAAAAATCTTATGATAAAGCCCGCGAGAAGCAAATTGAGCTGACTCAGCTGCGAGGCCAAGAGAACCTTCTTCGGTTTAAACGGGATAATATCGAGAGAAGCCTTCGAAAAATGGACAATTTAATAAATAAAGCAGATGCCCTGGCTTCACAATTTTCTGTTATTACCAATTATCTAGCCGGCAATATAATGGATCTGTCTCGAACATATGGTGAAATGAAACAAGCCCAGCAGCTGGGCATAAGCATAATAAAAGCTCAAGAGGAAGAACGCAGAAGGCTTTCAAGAGATATTCATGATGGGCCGGCACAGTTAATGGCCAATATAGTAATGAGAGCAGAATTCTGCCTTAAATTAATGGACGTTGATCAAAATAGGGTCAGGGTGGAACTGTTTGAGATGCA
>CAZHAJ010000033.1:0-15034 GCA_964530215.1 uncultured Peptococcaceae bacterium
CACTAATTTAATATATAAGCGGTGGCTGACCACATAGTCAACCACCGCTGGTACTATTTACTCTCCATTTGTGAGGCCTACCCCAACAATTGCCAGAGAGCCTTATTTACTCTCCATTTATGGGGTCGACCCCAACAATTGAGAGAGCCATTTCTTAATATTCTGGATTCTGGATTCTGACTTCTTTATTCCTCTAAATTCCTATGGTGTCTACCCCAAAAATTGACAGAGAGCCTTAATCTATCTGGGCTCAACTATCAGCTTTATAGCTGTTCTTTCTTCCCCTTCAATCACTATATCTGTAAATGCAGGTATACAGACGAGGTCAACCCCACTTGGAGCTACAAATCCCCTGGCTATAGCAACTGCCTTTACGGCTTGGTTTAGAGCACCGGCACCAACAGCTTGAACCTCTGCGGAACCACGCTCTCTTAATACACCGGCTAAAGCCCCTGCTACAGAATTTGGATTAGATTTTGCCGACACCTTTAACACATCCACTTTGGTTGCCTCCCCTGATCATAAATAAGTTTATGTTTTGTAATTATGTTAAAATTTATATTCTATAGTTGGCATGTTAATTCCTTTTATTTGAAAAGTATTTATCACCATAAAGGGATGAAACAGGCTACTCAAAATTTTGTATCCTTTCAATTCCCCTAGCTCTTCCAGACTCTTCATCAACATCTATCATGACTGCATTAAACTGGTAAAGTCCTTGGGCAACCTCAAAACGTCTTGGCATCTGAGTCAAAAATTTTTCTATTACTGGATCCTTTTTCACACCTATTACAGAATCTCTCGGGCCTGTCATCCCAACATCAGTAATGTATGCAGTGCCTTGAGGCAAAATCCTCTCATCTGCGGGTTGCACATGAGTATGGGTTCCACAAACGGCAGTTACCTGTCCATCCAAAAACCAGCCCAAAGCAACTTTTTCTGAAGTTGCTTCAGCGTGAAAGTCAACCAGAATCACATCTGTCTCTTCGCTAAGACTGCAAACCAACTTATCCACTATTCGGAAAGGGCAGTCCAATCCTTGCATAAAAACTCTTCCTGATGCATTTATCACACCTACGGGAGTACCTATTTTTGTTCTAAATATCCCGGCACCATGCCCCGGGGCTCCCTGGGGATAGTTAGCCGGTCTAATGATTCTATTCTCTTGTTTTATATAAGTAAATATTTCTTTCTGATTCCAAACATGATTGCCCATGGTAATTACATCAACACCATATGAAAATAGCTCTTTTGCTGTTTCCCTATTTATCCCGCTGCCTCCGGCTGCATTTTCACCATTTGCAACCACCAAATCAATTGAAAACTGCCCTATTAAATCCGGCAAATTTTCCCTTACTGCTCTCCTTCCGGGACTCCCTACAATGTCACCTATCATTAACAAACGCAAAATGAGCTGCACCTCGTTATTTATTAAATACTAATACTTTACCCTCTTCCCTAAAGGCAAAAAGTTTTTTTTCAACAGCACAGTCTTTAACAACTTCCAGCATGTGGTCAATAATTTCTTCTTGCATAATAATATCTTCTTCATAATAATTCCCACTGTCATCCTGCACTAAACTGTTCTCCAAATTTTGCCTAAACAAAGCTACCATCAAATCTATTTCTTCTCTTACAAGGGTTTCCACATCCCTTTTGATCTCGATCATTGTATAATTATCAAAATGTTGATGACTAACTTTACCAAGCCGAACCTGTTTGCCCTGCAAACTGTTAAACACCTCGATACAATCCAGCATTTGCTGCTTTAAAGAAGACATCTCCTCTTCACTGCTGGTCTTTAACGCAATAAACTTGAATTTTAAGATTTGGTGTTCCGGATCAAAATTTATCGTGGATACTTCGGGATAACGAACCAATATGGAAATAAGCAACCCCACCCCGTCGTAAGCCTGTTCTTTTTTGTTTATTATATATTCCAATAAAAGTCATCCTCCTCAACCTGCTGTTGTGTATTCTCTTCTTTCTTTTCTTATGTATTCCTGCATAAGCTACTGTTGCGTGAGAATAAAAATTTTTTCCAACCTTAAATTCACCCTTAAAACAAGTTTTTTACTGTTCGCTTCTAATACAAAAAGGGCTACCCTTAGAGGATAACCCCTTTTTCCTATAAAAAAGGTTCTTTTCTATTTTGCGTAATCCACCACTCTGGTCTCACGGATAACGGTAACTTTTATCTGACCAGGGTAGTCCAATTCATCCTCAATTTTTTTGGCTACTTCCCTTACCAATCTGATGGAGGCTAGATCATCAACCTTGTCGGGTTTGACCATAATCCTTATTTCTCTACCTGCCTGGATGGCAAAAGATTTTTCAACCCCCTCAAAGGTACTGGCAATTTCCTCTAAAGTCTGGAGCCTTCTGATATAGTTTTCCAGTGTCTCCCTTCGTGCACCCGGTCTGGCTGCAGAAATTGCGTCAGCCGCCTGCACTAGAACAGCTTCAATAGTTTTGGGCTCCTCATCCCCGTGGTGAGCGGCTATAGCATGAATTACTTCCGGATGCTCACGGTATTTCTTGGCTAAATCCACACCGATGGCCACGTGGGGGCCTTCCACCTCATGATCCACTGCTTTTCCGATGTCATGCAATAATCCACCACGCTTGGCCAGCTGAACATCCGCCCCCAGTTCTGCCGCCATCAAGCCTGCCAGATGTGAAACCTCTGTTGAGTGTTTAAGCACATTTTGACCATAGCTGGTTCTATAGTTCAACCTGCCAAGCAAATATACCAATTCAGGATGCAAACCATGAACACTTGTCTCAAAAGTTGCTTGTTCTCCTGCCTCCCGTATCTGCACCTCAACTTCTTTTTTGGACTTCTCCACCATTTCTTCAATACGGGCAGGATGTATCCTGCCATCCACTATAAGCTTTTCAAGGCTTATTCTGGCAACTTCCCTGCGTATAGGATCAAATCCCGACAGTATTACAGCTTCCGGAGTATCATCAATTATCAGATCTATACCGGTGAGGGTTTCAAAAGCCCTTATATTCCTTCCTTCACGACCTATAATGCGACCCTTCATTTCATCACTGGGTAATGGTATAACCGCTACTGTAGTTTCTGCCACATGATCTGCCGCACATCTCTGTATCGCTAATGATATTATGTCTCTGGCTTTCCTTTCGCCTTCCTCTTTAGCTTTACTTTCGATTTCTTTAATTAATTTTGCAGACTCATGTTGAATTTCCTTCTCAATATCTTCCAATAGAATTTGCCTGGCTTCTTCAGAAGATAATCCTGAAACTCTCTCCAATTCGGTTACTTGTTTTTTATAAACTTCCTTAATTTCTTGTTTTATTTTCTCAACTTCAGACTCTTTACCGGTGAGAGACTCCTCTTTTTTCTCAAGAATTTCTGTTTTCCGGTCCAAGCTTTCTTCTTTTTGTATTAAGCGACGTTCTGTGCGCATCAATTCTGTTCTGCGCTCTTTATTTTCCCTTTCAACTTCATTTCTTAATTTTATACTCTCTTCTTTAGCCTCAAGCAATATTTCCCTTTTTTTTGCCTCAGAAGCTTTTTCGGCATCTTCAATAATTTTTCTTGCCTGAACTTCAGCTGAGACAATCTTAGCTTCAGCTATAGATTTTCTAACAAAATACCCTATAATTCCAGAAATAATAATTACTGCAACTACAGTAATTATTACGTAGCTTATATCCAACATTTCACCTCCTATTTCAAAATATATCGATTATTATCTCATTAACAAAAAAAACCGAGAAAACTCGGCAGAAAACAAAAAAGTATCTACTTAAACTTACCCGCAACGGGAGGAGTATAAATACCCCTAATTTAAACTACAGCAAGCATCTTCCTTGCTATCCACATTACAGTTAGGGCCTTGAAATGGCTATTTTATATCATCTATATATTCAAACCCGCAAGTTGTAGAAATCCAATTCTATTTTCTCCCACATATAATTGTACATTTTTATATACTAACTGTCAAGATTATCTACTCCCCGCAAAGCTTCCAGGTAATAACTAACCTTTAATACCGTACTGTGATTAAACCCCCTGTTTTTCAGGAAAGAAACTACTTCTATTATTGATTTTCCTCGGCTCTCTTGTCTTAATGCTAATACTAATGCTCTTTCATATTCAAACTCCGCCCCGGCCCAGTTAAATGCCCTATCAATTACAGATTCCCTTACCCCCAAAACCTGGAGCTTTCCACGAATCCTGGCTTTTGAATGCAGATTGTTTTTCTCTATAAATTTCTTTGTAAAAGCCAAATCATCAACATAATTATATTCCTGTAAAAATTCAATAACCTTCACAATAGTGTTCGAGTCAAAACCCTTTTCCTTCAGTTTACGGCTTATTTCATACTGAGTCCTATCTCTATAGGCCAACATTTTATATGCCATTCTACAAGCTTTATCGTAATCCTCACCGAACATTACTTTACTTCTGCCTCGTTATTAACACCTGCATTGCTGTCAGTTTCGACAATAAGGTTATAATGCTTACGTATTTTGCTTTCCAGTTCTTCCATTAAATCTTGACGATTTTTTAGCATTTCTTTTACATTTTCTCTACCCTGTCCTAGACGGTCATCCCCATAAGAATACCAAGCTCCGCTCTTATTAACAATATTGAGTTCAGCTGCCATGTCCAGAACAGTACCTTCTCTGGAAATACCTTCACCAAACATAATATCAAACTCGGCCTGTTTAAATGGCGGAGCAACTTTATTTTTAACAACTTTAACTCTGGTACGATTGCCAATGGTGTCAATACCTTGTTTTAAAGATTCTATTCTACGGACTTCAAGCCTTAAAGAAGCATAAAACTTCAGAGCACGACCGCCGGGAGTTGTTTCGGGATTACCAAACATTATACCTACTTTTTCCCTTAGTTGATTGATAAAAATAACTACTGTACTGGACTTGCTTGTAATCCCGGTAAGCTTACGCAATGCTTGGGACATAAGTCTGGCTTGAAGCCCTACATGTGAGTCCCCCATTTCTCCATCAATCTCAGCTTTAGGCACCAGGGCTGCCACTGAGTCTACAACCACAATATCAATAGCACCGCTCCTCACCAAGTGCTCGCAAATTTCGAGAGCTTGTTCACCGGTATCAGGTTGTGCCACAAGTAAATTATCGATATCTACACCTATATTTTTCGCATAGTTTGGATCCAGAGCATGTTCTGCATCAATAAAAGCAGCTGCTCCCCCGATTTTTTGCGCCTCTGCTATTATATGCAGTGCTACTGTGGTTTTACCTGAAGACTCCGGTCCAAAAACCTCTATAACTCTGCCTCTGGGAACCCCGCCCAGCCCTAAAGCCACATCCAGTGAAATGGCACCGGTGGGAATTGTTTCTATATTGAGCTTAACTGATGAGTCCCCCAGTTTCATTACCGCTCCTTTGCCAAATTGTCTTTCAATTTGAGAAAGTGCAGTATCTAATGCCCTTTTTTTATCAATAACTGACATCTATACATTTGCCCCCTAAATATTATTAGACATCAATACTTCTGGTTGATTCTAAGCTTTGCCTTTAACTGCGATCTTATCACTATTTTAAAGGTTATTGTTTTATTAGTCCATTCTTTTTCAAGCACTGTAACCGGGCTGTTATACCGAACTATTTAGGTTACTGTCTTCCCCTTGCCGGCTCCACACTAATCCTTCTCCCTTTTACAGTCTGTTTATGCAGACTCCCGATGACACAACTGGCCCAATCCTCAGAAACCTCTACAAAGGTAAAGCGATCATAAATCTGTACATCCCCAATTAAATTAGAAGGCATACCGGATTCATCGCTTAATATTTGGATCAATTCCGAAGGCTTAATTCTATCCAATCGCCCTATCGTAAGAAAAAGCCTAACCATCCCGGACTTTGCCCCGGTATTTTTATATAATACCGTACTGCTACTGCCGGAATCCTCTTTATACACACTTACCCCTTCAGGTTCTGACATCTTCAGTACAGCAGCGGCAATGTCAACAGGGTCATAATCATCCAATAAAGGATCGATCAGCGACCTGAAATGACCCAACTTACCTTCACCAATGACCACACGAATCTTTTCCTTCAGTGTTTCCTTCTGTCTTTCGGCCAGATCGGCAGAATCCGGCAGATTTTGTCGACGAATTCTGGTCTTGGTGGTCTTTTCAATCAATCTTAATTGAGGGTAATCTCTTGGCGTTATAAGTGTAACCGCCATCCCTTCCTTACCGGCCCTGCCGGTACGTCCGATTCGATGAACATAAAACTCCACGTCTTGAGGCAAATCATAATTAATAACATGCGAGATATTTTCTATATCTAATCCCCTTGCCGCAACATCTGTGGCAACCAAAACCTCCACTTGGTTGTTCTTAAAACGTCTCATAACCTGATTCCTTTGGTATTGACTTAAATCACCATGAAGACCGGCTACCGGATATGCTCTGGCCTCCATCTTGGCAACCAGCTCGTCAACCCCTCTTTTGGTACGGCAAAAGATTATAGCCTTTGAAATATCCATATAATCCAACAGCTTGGTTAATGTTTCCACCTTATTGCGTTCTTTAGTTTCAAAATAAACCTGCTCAATCTGAGGTGCTGTAATGTTGCCTCGGCTTACGGTAATAAACTCAGGATCATTCAGATATCGCTTGGTAAGATCCTGCACCTCTCTGGATACGGTGGCAGAAAAAAACAATGTCTGCCTGTCCTCTGGGGTTGCCTTCATAATGGCCTCAACATCGTCAATAAAACCCATATCCAACATTTCATCTGCCTCGTCCAATACCACCATTTTCACACGATCAAGTTTCATAGACCTCCTTCTAAGATGGTCCAAAAGTCTGCCTGGAGTACCTATAACCACATGAACTCCAAAACGCAAGGCCCTTAACTGCCGCTCAATTGATTCCCCACCGTATATCGGCAGTGTCTTTATCCTTTTAAACCTGCCGATACGGGAAATCTCCTCGGCAACCTGTATTGCTAGTTCCCTTGTAGGTGTTACCACAAGGGCCTGTACACCTTCCTTCAAATTAACCTTTTCTACAATGGGAATACCAAAAGCTGCTGTCTTTCCTGTTCCTGTTTGTGCCTGCCCGATTATATCTTTTCCCGCCAACAACAGAGGTATCGTCTTGGCTTGAATAGGCGTAGGCTCCTCAAATCCCATATCTGCAAGGGCCTGTGCCGTCTTTTTACTGATTGTTAACTGTCCGAAATTAATAAGCTCATTTTGCAAAATATTTACTCTCCTTTAATCATTTACATTTCATCTGATTAGCAAAAAATCAAGTCCTGGGTTCGTTTAACATATATTCAAAAAGCATACTTAAGGCAGCGGCAACAGTGCTTTCTCTTACCATACTTCGATTACCGGAAAAATACATCTTCTCAACCTGTTCACCCCATGGTCCTATTATGGCCATAAATACTAATCCCACAGGCTTTTCCGCTGTCCCGCCATCGGGTCCTGCTATCCCTGTTATACTTACAGCAATATTGGTATCCAGAAGCTCTTGTACTCCCGTAGCCATAGCACGGGCCACCTCTGAGCTAACCGCCCCATGGACGGCCAGAGCGTTATCAGAAACCCCTAACACTTTATATTTTACCCTATCGTGGTACGATATTACTCCGCCTTTAAAATAGTTTGAACTTCCTGGTACATCTGTGATTTTGGCTGATAACATACCACCTGTACAGGACTCCGCCAAAGATAAAGTTAATCCATTATTATTAAGGAATCTTCCGATTTTATATTCCAGGCTTTTGTTATCACTGTTCAGTACGATCACCCCCGGAAGTTGTTCCTAATAATAACACATTTTTCCCATAACAACTATATTATATAGCAAATAGCCTGATGGAACAAGAGTTCTGCTCGATGGAAAGGCTTCAACATGTTGCAGGGGCTTAAAAGACGTATTACTTAGGCTCATAAAAAATTAACTGTGACCTACATATCTATGTCGATCACAGCTTGGCTTTACCGGCTCTCCATAAATGAGTTCTGCCCCAACGATTGACAGAGAGCAATATAAACACCTTACAGTCCCTATAGACAATTATCCTTTCTTATATCGTTACTATTGTGACATTATCTCCCTTAACTGCTTGCCAGTTATTTTTTCCTGCTCCAGCAACACTTCTACCACCGATAAAAGGTTTTCCTTCCTGCTTTTCAAGTAATAATTAACCCGGTCCTCCTGAATCTGCAAAATTTTCTTTTGAGTCCTGTATCTGAGATCTCTGGGCAACACCTCGGGATCCACTACTCCCAGTTCGGACATTCCCGTATTTATAATCTGGTCTGCTGTCCGGGTAGCTTGCAGATAATCATTGCCTGCCCCAGTGCTTCTTACCCCTAAAACCAGCTCTTCCGCCAGAGCACCTGCCAACATAATGGCTATCTGATCCTCCAGATGATCCCTGGTATGCAAATAAGTATCATCATCAGGTGTTTGACGCATGTATCCCAAAGCCTGTCCCCTGGGTGTTATTGTTAATGTTGATACCGACCCCTGTCTAACATCTTCGCTGACAAAAGCATGTCCCACCTCATGTATAGCCACTCTCCTGAGTTCAGCCTCTGACGGCCTACGGTCCAATCGCTCTCCCATCATAACTTTGTCAATAGCCTCATGAAAATGGCAATGCCTAATCTCCTGGAGCTTTTCGCGCATAGCCAATATTGCTGCCTCATTGGTTAGGCTTTCCAGGTGAGCACCGCTAAAACCAAAGGTTTCTTTAGATAATGCCACCAGGTCAACATCTTCCGCCAATGGTTTGTTTCTGGTATGAATTTTTAGTATCTCCAACCTACCCTCTTTATCGGGCAAATCCACCTTAACCTGACGATCAAAACGTCCTGGTCTGATTAATGCGGGATCCAACATATCGACACGATTAGTGGCAGCCACTAATAATACCCTCACTTGGTCATCCACTTTTATTCCATCCATCTGAACCAGTAGTTCATTGAGGGTTTGATCATATTCCATATGGCTGCTGTTTTGCCCTCTTTTGCCACCCAGTATCTCTATTTCATCAATAAAAACTATAGAATTGGTTTTACCCATTCGTTGGGACATTTCCCTTGCACCCTTAAAAAGCTTTCTTATCCTCTGGGCGCCTACACCGGCATACATTTCAATAAACTCTGAGCCTGATGCTGCCACAAAAGCTGCATCGGTAAAACCGGCAGCGGCTTTTGCCAGTAGTGTCTTACCAGTCCCCGGAGGTCCTGTTAATAATATGCCTCTAAGGGGTCTTATTCCCAGTGTCTTAATGGCACTGTTATTTTTTATAAACTCCAAAGCTTCTTTAAGCTCATTTATTGCACTGGCTTGTCCCCCAATATCTTCAAAAACCACATCTTTCTTTACTGCCGGACAGCTTGTTCCGGAAAAATCCTTAGATATCAGACCTTTAGCCCTTGCCAAAAAGTAAATAGCTGTTCCGCCTGCCGCCATAAATATAAAAGGGTAAATGTCATAGCCGGCCAAGGCAAAAAAAATCAACGCGGCTAAACCAAAACCCAGCCCTATTTCCTTTATCAGAATGTCCCGCTCCTTTCAAGATCTTGCAACCCGCTTGCTGTTTTAACCCGCGGGATAATTTCCTGAAAATAACTGTCTCCACGCTCAACTTGAATATAAAGATTATCTTGATCAATCCATACTGCTGCTTCAAATCCTTCTTTGGTCGCCAATTCAGCTATATATCTTTTCATGTCTAAATAGTTACCCCTGTCTATTGCCTCATACAAAGCCATTTTAATATCAGGATATATTTCATTAAAAACTTGCTCCCTCTGGCCCTGCAGTTCTATTTTAAATTCCTTTTTATCAAACAAGTTCAATAAGTCCTTGTTTAAACCACTGTAATCCTGCTGCAAATTTTTTGATTTCGCCAGATTAACTTCTATCTCTAATACCGGTCCCTGGTCATTAATGCTGTGGGTTATTATATTGGCATTTTCCTCAAGAAGCTTAGCCAAGGGACGTTCATAGCTATATTGATTATATATTTTTTGTATGCCCCAAAAGGCTGCCAGTCCCAACGCAAAAGCTAAGATGACCACAGGGACCTTAATGCCATTCCACTGCATTATCAACCTTCCCCTCGTTTAGTTAATCTATTAGCTAACATCCACTTGTCAATTAATGCTTAGCAAGTTATCCTTTACAATGAGTAATTATAACATATGTTAATCTAAATTAGGCAGGTAAAGGCTGTAAGCCCTACCTGCCTTTCCTTGATTAAGCAATAAATAACTAATAACAAAGTCAGAAACCGTCTTTTTTAATTACAGACCAACTTCGATAAAAGTAATCCCAACCTGACCATAGCGTAAATATAACTGCCACCGCTACAGAGGAATAGACAAGTAAATGGGGCAGATCTTTTAAGAAGAATAATGCGACAATTGCAATAATTTGGGTCACAGTTTTAACTTTCCCCAGCTTACCTGCAGAAATGATCACACCATCCGAAACCGCCAGTGCCCTTAGTCCGGTAACGGCAAATTCACGTCCGATTATAATCAATGTCACCCATGAAGGAAGGCGGTGAAGCTCAGTCAAAACTATAAGGGCACTGGAAACCAGCAACTTGTCAGCCAAGGGATCCATTATTTTTCCCAGATTAGTAATCTGCTTGCGTTTTCTGGCAAAGTAGCCATCCAGTCCGTCGGTACTCGCAGCCAGAATAAAGATTGCTGCAGCTATATAGTCCCCATATTGAATCCTTAGAGTTACCACTGCAACAAAAATAGGGATCAAAAAAATACGCACCAAAGTTAAACGATTAGGAAGATTTATCAACTAATACTCCTCTTAATCCATAATCAAAGGCTCCGCTTATCTCAACATTTACAAAGTCACCCGCATTTAACTTGCAGGCTCTTGAAGAAAAGAGAACGTTGCCGTCTATTTCCGGAGCATCACCCTCGGTTCGGCCTATATAAAGGCTCCCTCGTCTGCTTTTCTTTCCGTCCACTAGGACTAACAGATTGGAGCCAATTTTTTTCCGGTTACTGGCAAGAGATATCTTCCTTTGCAAAGCCATAATCTCACCGTATCTCCGCTCCTTAGTTTCATCAGATACCGTATCCGACATAAGTTCTGCGGCAGTTCCTTCTTCGGGGCTGTACTTAAAAACACCCATTCTGTCAAACCTGGTTTCTTCTATAAACTTATATAGCTCTTGATACTCAGACTCACCTTCACCGGGAAAGCCAACCATAAAAGTAGTTCGCAATGTCAGTCCGGGCATAGCTTCCCTCAATCGAAAGATTAACTTTTTAATATCTTCAGATGTGCCCCTGCGATTCATATTTGATAAAACGGAATTGTTAATGTGCTGCAAAGGAAGATCTACATATTTACAAATATTGCTTTCACGAGCCATCACATTTATCATCTCTTGATTAAACTCCGTGGGATAGCAGTACATCAATCTAATCCAAGGTGGCCCTATTGCCGCCAATCTTTTTAGAAGTTCCGAAAGCAACGGCTTGGAATATAAATCGACACCATATACCGTGGTATCTTGAGCCACTAAAATTATTTCCTGAACCCCTTTTTTTACAAGGGATATTACCTCCTTTTCCAGAACCTCTATTGGCCTGCTTCTATATCTACCCCTGATACCAGGAATAGCACAGTATGAACAACAGTTATTGCACCCCTCAGAAATTTTAACATATGCCCAGTGGGAAGGTGTAGTTAAGAGCCTTGGGGTTTCAACACTATAATCATAATCAGGTCCCCCAGGCAGACAACTACCCTCCATAATACTTTTTAAAACTGATACAACCCTTCCTATATCTCCGGGAGTAAGGACACCGTCAATCTCAGGGATTTCTGCCAAAAGCTCATTACGATAGCGCTGCACCAAACATCCAGCCACCAGCAGAAATTTCAACTTTCCCTGTTTTTTAAGTTGTGCTGTCTCCAAAATTGCTTCTATAGCTTCCTCTTTAGCAGCCTCAATAAAACCACAGGTATTAATTAACATAACTTCCGCTTGTGCGGCTTCCGATGTAATTAAAAACCCTGCCTCAGAGATCAAACCCAGCATTATTTCAGTATCAACTAAGTTTTTTGAACATCCTAAACTGATTATGCCTACTTTTATACTCATCAAAGCCATCCTATCTGCAAATCAACCTTGGTAATTAAACATTGCTTTACAAAGTTATATGGGTAAATTAATACTAATTATATTATCACGTTCTGCCTAAACAAGAAAAGTATAAATTATTTATTTGGGCTTTTTAATGATTAAGCAAAGGACGGCTATAGCGTCCAAAAATCAAAAATACGGCTATTAAGCCGTATTTAAACAATCACTTTGCATGTTAAATTACATTTATTTGCCCTAACCCCTGGGCATCCTAGGGCCTCTGTTTCCACGAAAATCATCTTCAACTTTGTTTGCAGGTAAATTTTCAGGCACCGGAATCGCTTCTTTGCGAGAGAGTTTAAGTCTACCCTGGTTATCATAACCTATGGCCTTAACTAAAACCGTATCGCCTTCACTTACAACATCTTCAGTTTTAGCAACCCTTTGATGATCTAACTGCGAAATATGCACCAGCCCTTCTTTGCCGGGGAGTCCAAAAATGCCTGGAATAACCTCAACAAAAGCACCAAAGTCTGTAACTCTGGTTACTTTACCGTTATACAATTCTCCCACCTTGACATCCTTGGTTATACCTTCGATTATAGCCTGAGCTTTCTCTCCCGCAGAAGGATCAACTGCCGCAATATATACTCTTCCGTCGTCTTCAATATCTATTTCAACACCGGTTTCTTCAACTATTTTCTTGATAATTTTGCCACCCGGCCCTATTACGTCTCTTATTTTATCAGGATCTATAGTAATATGGATGATTCGTGGTGCATAAGGTGACAGCTCTGTCCTGGGCTTGTCTATCTTAGCAGTCATTTTATCCAGTATGTGCATTCTTGCTTCATTTGCTTGGATTACTGCTCTCTCCAAAATATCATGGGTAACACCCTTTACCTTTATATCCATTTGTAAAGCAGTTATTCCGTTTTTACTGCCCGCAACTTTAAAGTCCATATCGCCCAAATGATCCTCAAGACCTTGGATATCCGTTAAAATAGCCGTTTCGCCATCTTCGACAATAAGACCCATGGCTGCCCCTGCTACCGGAGCTTTAATGGGAACCCCGGCATCCATAAGGGCAAGACAGCTTCCACATATACTGCCCATGGAACTGGAGCCATTGGACTCAAGTACTTCTGATACTACCCTGATGGTGTATGGAAAAGCTTCTTCAGAAGGGATAATGGGCTCCAAAGCCTTTTCGGCTAGTGCTCCGTGCCCCACTTCCCGGCGTCCCGGAGAGCGCATAAATTTAGCTTCCCCAGTACTGTACGGAGGGAAATTATAGTGATGCATAAAACGCTTTGTCTCTTCCAATGTCAAATCATCTAATCTCTGCTCTTCCGAGATTGCCCCTAATGTAACTACCGAAAGCACCTGTGTCTGTCCCCTGGTAAAAAGTCCGGAGCCGTGGGTTCTAGGTAAAATTCCTATATCTGCGGATACCGATCTTACTTCATCAGTCTTACGACCATCTATACGAATCTTATCTTTTAAAATCATTTGACGTAGAGATTTCTTTTCGGCAGAGTCTACAATCTCCCTTATTGATGCATCCTGCTCCGGGTAAGCTTCAGCAAATTGCAACAGGATTTCTTCCTTAACGGCTTCAAAGCGATCCTCCCTGGAAGACTTGTCCAACCTGTTTTCCAAACAGTACTTTGAAGCTGCCTCCATTTTTTCCATGGCAATCGGCATCACTGCTTCCTCAATCTCAACCGGAATCATATCAATTTCAGGATCAACCTTATCTTGTGCTAACCCGGCCGCAAGAGCTTCATTTCTGAATTCTTCTATAAAATGGGTAATTTCCTTTATTAGATCATGAGCTCCCTTGATACCTTCCAGTATTACTTCATGGGGTATTTCCTTAGCGCCTGCTTCCACCATCATTACAGCATCTGCGGTACCCGCTACCACTAGATGCAGGTCACTTTTTTCAGTCTGCTCCAAGTTTGGACTAAACACCAATTCTCCGTCAACTCTTGCTACCGCAACACCTCCAATGGGCCCGTAAAAAGGTATTTTACTAATATGTAGGGCAGCGGAAGCACCAATCATTGCAGCCATCTGGGGTGCATGGTCTTGATCCACCGAAAGTACGGTAGCAATTACCTGCACCTCATTTCTAAAACCACTGGGGAAAAGCGGCCGAATAGGACGGTCTATAAGTCTGGCGGCAAGGGTAGCCTTTTCACTGGGACGACCCTCCCTTTTAATAAATCCCCCCGGTATTTTACCCACAGCATATAATCTTTCTTCATACTCAACGGTAAGTGGGAAAAAATCAATATCTTTTCTATTCTTTGACATGGTGGCCGTAACCAAAATAACAGTATCACCATATCGGACCAAGACAGCTCCGCTGGCTTGTTTCGCCAAGCGGCCCGTTTCCAAAACCATTTTCCTTCCTGCAATTTCCATTGTTTTTACCAATACAGTTCCCTCAAACATCTTGCGATCCTCCAAATCCCATATCATCTATTCGATGGTATTCTATATATTTCATAGTATTTCCTTCTTTAATACCGCAAAATACCATTATTGATATAAAAAACGATATAAAAAATAAGCGGAATAAATTCCGCTTATTTGAACTCTATTTACGAAGTCCCAGCTTTTCAATCAGTTTGCGATAACGATCAAAGTCACGTTTTTTAAGATAGTTGAGCAGTGATCTCCTCTGTCCCACCATCTTTAAAAGTCCCCTTCTAGAGTGATGGTCCTTTTTGTGCTGCTTTAAGTGCTCAGTCAAACTAAGTATTCTTTTGGTTAAAATAGCAATCTGAACTTCAGGAGAACCTGTGTCACTATCATGAATCTTGCATTCTTCTATCACTGCTTTTTTAACTTCTTGGTTCAACAACTTTAAATTCACCCCCTAACACCGGATAATCGCTGTT
>CAZHAJ010000034.1:0-11493 GCA_964530215.1 uncultured Peptococcaceae bacterium
ACCGAAGAAGCACACTTTAATTGTTAATTTCTCAACTGTTACGAAGGATGGTATTATGGGAGGAGAACTGTTGTTTAAGTACCCTCTGGGTACTTTTTTGTTTCCCCAAAACCTCTCTGTGCGGAAAAATAATCGGAATGTTTACTTTCCGTTTATATAAAACCACAATGAATGGGGGATAAGAATTGAAAATTTCATCAAAAAAACTAATCATTTTATTGCTTTCGCTGGTAATGCTGCTGACATTGGTTTCAGGTTGCGGAAGTAGCGGTGAACAAGGCAATCAGGAAGAAGTATATAAAATAGGAGCTATTTTTGATATTACCGGACCAGCTTCTTCCCTTGGGATACCGGAAAGGGATACTGCCCTTCTGCTGGAGCAGCAAATCAATGCCAACGGTGGCATTAACGGCAGAAAAGTCGAAATCATCATAGAAGATAATGAAAGCAATGAAACCAAAGCAGTTCAGGCCGCTAAAAAACTCATTGAGGTAGATAAAGTATTGGCAATAGTAGGTCCCAGTACCACAGGAACTTCAATGGCAATTATCGACACCGTGCAAAGAAGCCAGATTCCAATGGTGTCGGCTGCTGCCGGCAGTGCTATTGTAAACCCGGTTGATCAAAGGCAATGGGTTTTCAAAAGCGCCCAGAGTGACTCGGTGGTGGTTAACAAGATAATTGAATACTTAGTAAGTACCGGTGTGAAAAGAGTTGCCTTCCTAAGCATGAATAATGCCTTTGGTGACGGCGGCAGGAGTGTGTTCCAAGAGGAGGCACCCCAAAACGGTCTCGAAATTATTGCTATGGAAAAGTTTGGAGCCACTGATAATGATATGACACCTCAGCTTACCAAGATTAAATCAAGTAATCCTGATGCTGTTGTGGTCTGGGCAATACCACCTTCTGCTTCCATTTTAACTAAAAATTACCGTCAACTTCAGATTGATATTCCGTTAATACACAGTCATGGAATAGGAAACCAAACCTTTATAGATCTTGCTGAAGACGCTGCCAACAATGTTATTTTCCCTGTGGGCAGACTTCTTGTTGCCGAGGACCTGCCGGACAATGACCCTCAAAAAAACGTACTGGTGGATTATGCAAAAGCTTATGAAACACAATTTAATCAACCCCGCAGCACATTTGGCGGTCATGCCCATGATGCAATCTCACTAATTGTAGCAGCTATTGAAAAGGCCGGTGATGATCCCAGTAAGATTAGAGATGAATTAGAAAACATTCAAAACTTTGCAGGCATCTCCGGAATATTTAATATGTCACCTCAAGATCATAACGGACTTCAATTGGATTCTCTGGTTATGGTTAAAATTGTGGATAAAAAATGGACCATTCTAAAATAGATATTGTCTGCAACACATTGCACTAAGTGTAATGTGTTGCAGTTATTCACACCTATAGCCAACCTGCAATTCCAGTAATAATTAAACTTTATCTTGTAACCACATAAACCTATGTGGTATATTTTCTAAGGAAAACAGCAGTATTGCTGTTTTTTAACGACAATGAGCTATAAAAAGAAATGGGGTTATCCCAATGCATTTTGGCAGCGAAATATTACAATATTTTTTAACCGGCATAACTTTGGGTGGTATATATGCATTGATTGCTCTAGGTTTTGTTACTATTTATACAGTAACGGGACATATAAACTTTACCCAGGGTGAATTTGTTATGTTGGGAGCCTTAATTACCGCAAATCTGGTGAAAACAGGACTGCCTTTATGGTTGGCAATTGTGACAGCTGTGGTTACAGTGGGAGCTTTTGGAGCAGCTTTTGAACGAGCTGTAATAAATCCGGCCCGCAATTCACCGGTGGTCACAGTTATTATAATTACAATCGGTTTTTCTGTAGCAATCCGAGGAATGGCTTTGCTATTATGGGGTACACAATCCTACCCCCTTCAGCAGTTTTCTGCTGGAGAACCAATCAATATTCTTGGTGCCATCATGAATCGCCAAAGTCTTTGGATCTTATTGCTGAGTATTTTTGTGGTTACCGCACTCTTTATATTTTTTGAGCGTACCGTCATGGGAAAAGCGCTAAAAGCTTGTGCCATTAATCGATTAGCTGCAAGCTTGATGGGGATTAGTCCTCAACGGATGTCACTTTTTTGCTTTAGTGTATGTGCTGCCATCGGTGCTCTGGCAGGAATATTTATCACTCCCATTACCACTGCAACTTATGACATGGGACTGATGTTGGGTTTAAAAGGATTTGTGGCTGCTGTACTGGGAGGGTTAACCAATACCACGGGAGCAATACTTGGCGGGTTCTTGCTAGGGGTGCTGGAAGCCATGGGGGCGGGATTAATATCATCCGGTTACAAGGATGCTATTTCCTTTTTAATCCTTCTGTTAGTACTGTTAAAAAGACCTGGAGGGTTATTAGGAAAACCCGAAGGCCAAAGAGTATAAACCTTAACAAAATATATAATTGCGGAGCTATCAAGTGAAAATAAACAGTATAAAAGAAATATTAATAACAAACATACCGATACTAATATTGATCCTGGCAGTTATATTGGTGGCAATGTTTATACCAAACACCTATTTTTTAGGCAATTTTGTAATTATAGGCATATTTACCATTGTAGTGGTGGGACTTTGTCTTTTAATGGGTTATGCCGGGCAAGTATCCTTGGGTCATGCCGCCTTCTACGGGTTGGGGGCATATGGATCCGCACTGCTCACTGCAAAAATGAATTTGCCGCCTCTCACCGCCATGTTAATTGCAGCTTTAATCACGGGGCTTGTTGCTTTTTTTATCGGAATAGCCACTTTAAGACTTAAAGAACATTACTTAGCTTTGGCTACTTTAGGTTCAGGCATAATCATCTATATTTTTCTAAATGAACAGGTCAATCTTACCGGAGGTCCATCAGGTTTTTCCGGTATTCCATACTTTTATATCGGCAAGTGGGAGTTCAACACAGAAGTCAGTTATTATTATCTGGTATGGTTTTTTGTGATGCTGGCAATTCTATTTGCCAGAAACATTGTGAAAACTAGAATCGGTAGGGCCCTAAGAGCGTTGCATGCCAGCGAAATTGCAGCCACCTGTATGGGAATTCCAGCCTTTAAATATAAAGTTCAAATCTTTGTTGTAAGTGCCGTTTATGCCAGCATTGCCGGCTCCTTATACGCTCATTACATTACTTTTATGAGCCCTTCACCCTTTGGTTTTTCGGCCTCTGTGGAATTTGTACTTATGGCTGCTATCGGAGGACTTGCCAGTATCTGGGGACCTCTGTTGGGGGTAACCACTGTATTATTGTTAACTGAGTTCCTAAAAGCTGCTGTCCCTAAAATCATTCCCACCGCGGGCGGAGAATTTGAAATAATATTCTTTGGTCTAATATTAGCTGTGGTGATGATTTTCATGCCCCAGGGTCTCACCGGCGGAATAAAAGACTATTTTTCAAAGAGAAAAATCAAGCATCTCCTTAGTGGAGCCGATTCGGTTTCTGATATTGCCCGGGAAATCAGGCTACCCAACAACAAGGACAAGGGGGCCAAACAATGAATTTGCTGGAAATAGAACATTTAACCAAAAATTTTGGGGGCGTAACTGCGGTTGCAGATGTCAGTTTCCAGGTGAAGTCAGGGGAAATTGTGGCTTTTATAGGACCAAACGGAGCAGGCAAAACCACCTTATTAAACTTAATCACCGGGTTAATTAAACCTGATTCCGGTTCTATAGTTTTTAACGACATTGAGATAACAGGAAATCCCCCGGAAAAAATTGCTTCTATGGGTATTAATAGAACTTTCCAAAACCTTCAGCTTTTTAACGGAATGACCGCTGTGGAAAATGTTATGGTGGGTGCACACCGGCATGGACAAAAAGGTCTTCTGAAAGCAGGTTTTGCATTTCCTGGTGTAGCCGTTGAAGAAAAGAAAATTTATGAAAAGGCTTTGGAAAAGTTAGAACTGGTGGGTCTTACTGATAAAAAAAATGTGCCGGTGGAAATATTACCCTACGGGCAGCAAAGACTCTTGGAGATAGCACGGGCTCTGGCAATGGAACCGATATTGATATTGCTTGATGAGCCGGCTGCCGGCTTAAACCAAGGTGAAACCGACATTTTAGGGGATCTGATTAGAAAATTAGCGGATATGGGAATGACCATAGTGGTTGTGGAACACAATATGGATTTAATTATGTCCATTTCTAACCATATAATAGTACTGGATCACGGCTCGAAACTTTTTGAAGGGAATCCCCATGAAGTTCAGAACGATGCCGGTGTTATAGCAGCTTATCTGGGTGAGGAGGTTGTATAATTGCTTAGAGTCACTAATCTGCACACCTGGCATAGCTGGAATCATGCCTTAAAAGGTTTGTCTTTCCATGTACCTCCCGGCAGCATTACTGCCATTGTCGGTGCCAACGGTGCCGGTAAAAGTACGCTTCTGGGAACATTGGCCGGAGTTTATAGATTTTCTGAGGGAGAAATTATTTTAGACGGAAAGCATAGTAAAAATATGCCTCCGGAAAAGGTAGTCCAGCAAGGTATTTGCCTGGTCCCAGAGGGCAGAGAAATTTTTGGTTCTTTGTCTGTTGAAGACAATCTGATTTTGGGAGCTTATCACCGTTGGGGAAAAGACCAACATAAAATAAAAGCAGAAGTAAATGAAATAATAGAGATTTTTCCGGCCCTGTCATCCCGCCGCAAAGATCCTGCAGGTGAATTGAGCGGTGGAATGCAGCAAATGCTGGCCATTGGTCGAGGTCTTATGGCTAAACCAAAAGTTATGTTGCTGGACGAGCCTTCTCTGGGTCTAGCACCATTATTAGTAAAGGAAATTTTTTCAACTATAGAAGACCTGAAAAGGAAGGGAACAACAATCCTTTTAGTAGAGCAAAATGCCAGAGCTGCCATGCAGGTTGCTGATTGGATTTATGTTATGGACCATGGAGAGATCGTTCTGTCAGGACACCCGGATGAACTAAAAAAAGACACCAGAGTACAACAGGCATACCTGGGCAGAGGATATGTGCAAGAATGCTAACTGTTTCCTTGAAATAACTGCTTTACTGTTCCATATAGCAAGCTGATCAGCAACAGTATACCCCCGTAGCCCACCAAAGGATATAAATATATAACTAGATTTGAAAAACCGAACTGACTGGATAGCAATGCCGCGATAGAGGCCGTAATTACTACAATCCTTCCTTTGCTTGGATGCTTTTGAATATCGATAATTCTTGTGACAAAACCATAAAGCGAACCCACTGCAGTTGTATAAATGGCTGCCGCTAAAACAAATGTATATATACTCTGTAAAAACAATGAATTTCCAGCGATATATAGCATTGGTATTTCCAGCCCGGCAACCTTACTTATATTGCCTGATAAGGCAATATAGATCATAACAGCCCCTGCCCCCAACCCCAAACCACCCAAAACAGCACCGTTTCTTATTACTTTTTTATTTTCGGCTTTTACCCCCAGGGAAGAAAGTACACCAACAGCTATAATCAAATTATAAGAGACATATAAAACAGCAGCCATAAACCAATTTATCACTAACCCGGTTTCAGCTAACTCGGGGGCAATGACATTAAGGTTAGGGGGAGTATTTATTATGGAATAAACACTGGTAGTAACTATTGCTGCAAGCAGAAACGGAACTATAATGCTTATAGAATTAATGACTCCCCCTATTCCTGACAGTACTGTCAGGGCTGTCAACAAAGCCATAACTATATTTCCCAGTAGGCTTGATAAATTAAATTGCTGTATAAACAATGCACCACTTCCTGCGATCATTGCAGTCAAGGCACCAAATAAAAAAAAGATAATGATAGAATCTATTATTATTCCCAAGAAATTCCCGCCTGAATATTTGATTATTTTTAAATGAGAAGCCGCTTTTAAGTTTTGGCTCATATCCATAACGATATATCCAAAAACAATAAACATAATTGTAACTGTTATTATGCCCACAAGTCCCATTAATCCAAATTTTAAAAAAAATTGGAGCACTTCCTGTCCGGTGGCAAATCCCGCCCCCACAATTGTACCAATGTATGTAGCTGCAATTTTATTGCCTGAAACACCCTCTTTTCCCATTGTGACACTTCCTTATCGAATTTTATGTTGCTACTTGTTATTGTGTCAACAAAAAGGTGTTTTAATTACTCGTATTAAAATTATAGATAAAAAGCATCTGCCTTTCGGCAAATGCTTTTTATCTTAATATCGGTTTAATGATTATTTTGACAAAATCAGTAGGTAGTCACCCTCTGATGCCGAAATCTTAACCTCCCAGCCCTTATTCTCTGCAAAACGGGTTATGTTTTCCACTGCTGCTCCATTATCTGCCAAAACCTCAATTTGTCCGGATGTTTTCTGCTCAATAGCTTTCATTGTAAGCAGTACCGGTTCCGGACAAAGTAGACCCCGGGCATCAACTTTTTTGTCCAATACCTGCACCTCCTATAACTGCTTGGATATTATTTGTTCCCTTTATACCGATAGCAAGCACCAACGCTAAGCCGATAACTGTTGCCATCTGTCCTGCCATAGGTACTCCGTCCGGACTTGCCGCAAGACCAAAATTATGGGCAAATGCAGCTCCTGCCAATAATCCAATAATAGTTATGGCACAGTCAGTATTTCCTTCACTGGCTGCGACCAGCTGCCTTAAAGGGCAACCGCCAATCAAAGTAGATGCAGTTCCGGCTAACAGCATCCCCATAAAATTCCAAATACCATCGGTATGAGCTATCGGCTGTCCATAAAAACCGATTTTAAAAGATCCAACCGCAACATTACCTAAAAAAGTTACTGCCAGTAATACTAATAAGCCGGTTAACAGATAGGAATCTCTGAAGAAGATGAAATCTCTAATGCCTCCCACACTGCAAAATCGGGAGCGCTGGGCCAGAACGCCTATAATCAATCCGGAAATAATCGCTATCATCACTGGTGCATGCATGGAACCTGGTCCACTCTCGCTGGAGATAAAAATATTTGCACCAGATACCAACAGTATTGCAATTACAATTGCTATCCCGGGGAAAATATAGCCGTTAATTTTAGTCTGTCCTGATGTTTTTCCCAGAGTAAATCCTTTGTTCATAAAGTATATCCCTATTGACACCCCCGCTATCAGCCCTAAAATACCTACACCGGCATTTAAATCTCCGCCGGCTAACCTTAAAATTGCCCGAATAGGACATCCTAGAAATACAAGCATTCCAATCATAGAAATAAAGGCTAGAAAAAATCTTACAAAAGGGCTTGAGCCGCCCACCACTTTATATTCTTTTGACATTAAAGCAGCTATAAATGCCCCTATAATTAGTCCAAATATTTCCGGTCTCATATATTGAACCGGTGATGCTTTGTGAAAACCTAGGCCACCGCTTATATCCCTTAAAAAACAGGCTATACAATAGCCCATATTGGCTGGATTTCCAAGTTTTACAAGCATTACAGCTATAACCCCCAATAGACCTCCCGCAGCAATAACTAACAACTTCTTGTTTCTCATGACTTTCCCCCTGCCTTTGATAAAATACACCTTATTTTACCAAAGAAATATTGTTAGTAAAATACATTTTATCGCTAAAAAAGATGCTTTATTATTGATATAATAGATGATATATGCAAGGCTGGGGGGGGAATTAACCGTTGCTTATGCATCAGCTTTATGTTTTCACTAAGGTGGCAGAAGAAAGAAGTTTTTCAAAAGCCGCCCAAAGCATATACTTAAGCCAGTCAACAGTTAGCACACATATTAATAACCTGGAAAAATACCTGGGGCATAAACTGTTTGATCGCCTGGGGAAAGTTGTTAAGTTAAATTGTTATGGGGAAAAACTCTATCCCATAGCAAAAGAGATGCTGGCTTTAAAACAGAAGGCCATAAATAATGTGCGGGATTATAATGCTAGGCTAGAAGGACATATGAGAATCAGTGCCAGCACAGTTCCTGCCCAGCATATATTACCTGAACTAATCTCAAAATTTTCAAAAATACACCCAGGCTCCCGCTTCACCATAGATAAGTCAGATTCCAAACAAGTGGCATTATTGCTGACAAAGGGTGAAAGGGACCTGGGTATCGTTGGTTATAAATACTTTTCAGATAAACTAAAATTCATACCCCTTATGAAGGAAAAACTCGTTGTCATAACACCCCCCGATCTTTATTTTCCAAACATGGTGTCAATCAGTGAGCTAACTGCCCATCCCCTACTCTTTCGCAATAAGGGTTCCGGAACTCAAGCAGTATTAGAGAAAATTTTGCATAACTTTAATGTAGACATCGCAAAATTAAATATTGTGGGCTATTTCGACAGCGTACAGGTTTTAATCCAATGTGTAAGGGAGGGTATGGGTATTTCGGTAGTATCTGAGATAGCTGCCTCTGAATTCGTAAAACATAACTTAATAAACGTCTATGAACTGGATGATTTTAGGGAAGTTCGAACCTTTTACCTGGCATACAATAAAAATATAACCATATCTCCCCTGATAAGTGAATTTATTAGTTACTGTAACAAAAAAATGCTTTTGTCTATCTAAATATTATTTATTGATTTTCTTTAAAATCCAGGCCATATTTTTCCCCAATGTTTGGAATGTTCTTATACCCTCTTGATCCTCTTGGATGCTTCCCAGTGATAAATTCCAGTAATTGGCTGACGGAATTATCATTTCCGAAATTCCAAAATAAAAATTTATAGCTGAATAAACAAAATTGGATCCCGCCCTTCGGGCTGCAACCACAGGGGCTCCTACTTTACCCTTCAGCAGCGACCTGGCGGCAAATCCGCTACGATCAATAAGCGCCTTTACTTCAGAGGTAACATTACTGAAATATGTAGGAGAACCGATGATTATACCATCTGCCTCCACCATCTTCTCAATGAAACTATTCATATCATCATCATTACGGGCACACCGGTTATTACCTATCTGCCTGCAACGCATGCAAGCCAGACACCCGAAAACTTTTTTCCCCCCAAGTTGAATAAATTCCGTTTCAATCCCTTCTTTTTCTAGCTCCTCAAGAACTATCCTGATGGACTGAGCAGTATTCCCATTTGGCTTAGGACTTCCGTTAAAAGCAACTACCTTCACATTAATCACTCCTTATATATTAATACCTACTCAAATTTTGCACTGGTTAATAAAATATTGTCCTTTGCTTCCTGCGTAACGGGATGAGCATACTTTTTCTTTTCCTTTAATCTGGCTTCTTCAACTTTCTTTTTGGTTAACAAAAACACAAAGGGAATAATTAAAGCTGTAAGCATAGAGCTAACCAACAATGCATCCCCTAAACCCTGCATCAAGGAATGCCTTTGCACTATTAGGGCCAAATATGTGTTAGATAACACATCGCCAGTTCCTGGACCAATAGAAGAATCCGCCATTGACCGAAGGTTATTATAGAAATTAACTGTGCTTACTGAAGTAATATTGATTTCATCGGCCATCCGGGCAGCATGGTATGACTGTCTTTGTGTCATTACGTAGGTCATGAAGGCAATACCTAATGAAGAAGATATTTGCCTGACTAAATTATTAATCGCAGATGCCCTTCCCACCAAGTCAGGATAAATTGTATTCATCCCTGCTGTTGAAAGAGGCATCATACAAAGACCTAAACCCATGGCTCTCAAGACCAATACACTTTGCATCCACCGTAGGTCGGTGTTTAAGTTTAACGTACTTAATATATATGTAAAAAAACCGGCTGTTGATATTCCTACCAAACCTAAAGGCAGCGCGCCCACTTTATCAAAAAGCCTGCCGCTGATGGGCATCATCAAACCGGTTGCCAAAGCCATGGGCATCATCAGAATTCCTGTTTCCACAGGAGAAAGACCCCTTAAAGTCTGACAATACATGGGCACCAGGAAAATTGCCGAAAACATTGCCACCGAAGAAATACTTACCGCCATAATACTGGCAGCAAAAGCTCTGTTGGAAAACAGTCTCAGCTGAAGCATCGGATCGGGTATATGAAGTTCCCATAGGCAAAAAATTAGTAGTAAAAACCCTGATGATACTAGCAAAGTAACAATATATTGGGAATTCCAGCCCTTTATCTGACCCTGACTAATGGCTAACAAAAGGCATACTAAGCCGGCACTGGAAAGAAAAAAACCTAAAAAGTCGAATTTCAAATCTTTTTGCATCTCTGTTTCTGCTATAAACATATGGGACAGCAAAATGCTTATTATCCCTATGGGAATATTAATGGTAAAAATTAGATGCCAACTGAAGTGATCAACCAGGTAACCGCCAAGGGTAGGGCCTATGGCCGGGGCCATGGTTGCCGATATACCCCAAACCCCCATGGCCATACCCATCTTTTGCCTGGGGATAATTCTATAAATTATTGACATACTTAAGGGTATAAGCATACCCCCACCCAATGCTTGCACAACCCGGAATACTATAAGGGAATTATTGCTCCATGCAATACCACAGAGGGCAGATCCCAATGTAAAAGCCATCATGGAATAGATATAAACCTTTTTATATCCGAACTTGTCTCCCAGATAACCTGTGACGGGGACCACCACACCTGAGGTAAGCAGGTAAGATGTCATTATCCATTGAATCTGACTGGGATTGACATTGAAAATGGCCATTAATCTGGGCAGAGCAACATTTATAATACTACCATCCAAAATAGCCATAAAAGCCCCCAAAACCAACACCATAAGTGCGGGCCAAGGCAGGGGACGATTATTCATGGGATAACCACCTACTTAATATGAATTCTAACCTTTGCGCTGGTTCCGTGCATAAGCTTATATCCGTTATAATCCAGCGTAATACTTACCGGAACCCTTTGGACTACTTTCGTAAACCCGGATGATGTATTACTTAAAGGCAACATTGAGAAAGTAGAGAGAGATGCTCCGGCAATCCTGTCTATTTCACCGCTGAACTCTTTTCCCGGAACAGCATCTAGCCAAACATCCACTCTTTGTCCCGGTTTAATTGAAGATAATTTTGTTTCTTCAATATTTGCAGTGATATAGAGATTTTGAGGATCTGTCATCATAAAAATAGGTTGTCCCGGGGAAATAACTTCGCCTGTATTTCCCATTTTCTTAATAATAACCCCGTCCATGGGGGCCCTGATAATGGCAGTTTCCGGATTAGTTCCTGGCAACAAAGCATTATCCAACTGAGCCAGGCTTTGCCCCTTTTTAACCTCTTCATTTTCTCCGGCATTAACATCAATTATCTTGCCTGCCGCCTGGGAACTCACCTTAATTACTGCACCATCAACTTTTGCATCCTCTGTTTTAACGTAATTAGCATTACTGTACCAATAATAAAAAGTCACTCCCAGTAATGAGAACACCATCAATATTACTGCCAAAATAATTTTTCTCATATCATCTACACCATACTTTACTGTTTTAATGAATCCGCTTGCCAAATCAAGGTTGGCTGTGTCAGCCAACCTTGGAATCATTAACCAAAA
>CAZHAJ010000034.1:11593-14922 GCA_964530215.1 uncultured Peptococcaceae bacterium
AAAAATTGGGGATGGGTCAGCTTATTTTCACAAATTTGTGCCACCCTGCTGGTCATATGTCTGGCTACTTCCTGAAAAACCTCTTCCAGTTCCAATAATATTTTTTGTTTATTATCATTTTTAGGGGTTGTCATAACTCCACCACCTATATATTTAAATTCCTTAAGAATTTAATATGTTAAGTCTATTGCTGAATCAATCCCCTGTCAATATAAAAAAACGGAAACAATTATTTCCCCCCGCAACTCTAAATCAATTCTGCCAAAACAGACTTCCAGTCACAGTATTTGCTGATATTTTCTTTTATTATTTGAATTGCTTTATTTTCCCCAGGAATTATATGTCTGGTGACTCTGTTTAACATCTCAACAGTGGTATAAGTATCATAATGCACTAAGATTACCGGAACCCTCTTCTCATCAGCCCTTGCTAAGACCTTAACATCCGGATACATTCCTCCGGTTAAAATCAATGCCGAAGTACCAGTTTCCAATGCAGCCAAAGCTATATCAGATCTGTCACCACCCAATACCACAGCTTTGTTGACAGACCTGCGAAGATACTTAATGGCACCTTCTAAACTCATGGCCCCCACCATAATATCCTCCACCAACAAATGCAAATAGTCATGTCCCGCCAGAAGTTCTCCTCCTAACTCTTTATAAAACTCTCCCACCGTTGGTGCAGCAATATCATCACACCTGGGAATCACACCCAAGGTTCGATATCCCTTTTCTTTTAAAATAGAAGAAAAAATATCTGTTACTTTAGATAATATCGGCAAGGGGATATTATTAAACACTGTTCCCAACAACTGTATATTTTTAGATGCCACTAAATCATTTAAAAAAATTGTTTCATCCAGACTAAAATCATTTTCTATTTTTACCGTAACCAAAACCCCGGCATTAAATTTCATTGCCAATGATAAATCATCCAAACCCCAGCTTTTATATATATGCGGCTTAATAGCTCCGTCAATTATTACGATATCCATATCCTTTGATACTGAGGTATAAGCTTTTTGAATAGTATCAAATAAGTGAGTATTTACTACAGACGTTAAGTAAGACTGTCCTGCCCGACAAGGAACAATCTCACTTATAGGACTTTCCATCTCCAATACTTCCTTCATCAAGACAGCATCTTCATCCACCTGACTGTTTATCCTGGGAGGAATACCTACAGGCTTAAAGTAAGCGACCTTTTTGCCTAATTCTTTAAACTTTAAGGCCAGACCTAGAGCCATCATCGTCTTGCCGGTACCTGGGTAACCAATAATATACAGGTTTTTCAAATTTGATCACCTCACTACACCATAATAGTAATTTTTACATCCAATGCGCTTAAGCCCTTTTCATATACATTAACCGGATTAATATCTATTTCTGCTATTTCCGGGAAATCCATAACCAACTGAGAAATACGACCTATTGTGTCCACCAAGGCATTCCAGTCCTTAGCTTTCTCACCTCTGAAACCCCTGAGCAAAGTGAAAGCTTTAGTCTCTTCTATCATCTGCCCTATCTCTTGCTTCGATAAACCCCTGGCCAGCCGGAAGGAAACATCATTGATTAGATTTACATAAATACCTCCAAGACCCACCGCAATCATCGGTCCAAACTGGACATCTTTGGTCATCCCCACAATCAATTCTGTGCCCTTTGGCATCATCTTCTGAACTTCGATTCCATGTATTATAGCCTGAGGCATATAACGATGAGTGCTGTCTGTTATCTCAATAAATGCATTGTATACTTGTTCTGCAGAGGTAAGACCCACCTTAACTCCACCTACATCTGTCTTGTGCAAAATCTCAGGTGAGGCAACTTTCAGCACTACCGGATAACCAATTTCTTCAGCTTTTTCCACTGCTTCCTGGGGCGACACTGCCAATTCAATGGGTGCCGCAAATATTCCATATGCTAAAGCAACTTCAGCAGCCTCGCTACCCAGTAAAACTAAACGATTATCCCTCTTTACCTGTTGGAGTATTTTTCTGACTTTAGCGGAATCTGTATCGTTAAATTTTATTTCCTCAAAGATTCTCACTGAATCTCTGAAATTTCCGTACTTCACCATTTCCTTAATGGTAGTAATCACAGGCTCAGGAAACGTGAAGCAGGGTACCCCAGACTCATTTAGAAGATCTTTAGCTTCGGTTACAGAAGCACCTCCGATAAATGCCCCAAAGAATGCTTTATCTGAATATTTTCTCTTGCTTTCAATCAACACCTGTGCAATATCAAGGGGATTGTTAGTGGCAGTGGGACAAAAAATTACTACTAAACAGTCTACGTCATGCTCTAAACACAATTGCTCAATAGCAAAGTTATAACGATCTGCCTTGGCATCCCCCAATACATCCACCGGATTATATATCCCTGCCTCAGCAGGTAAACCCCTTCTTAAATTATCTAAGGTTTTTTTTGTGAATGTCGCCATGGATAAGCCTTTTTGCTCTACATTATCAGATGCAATAATGCCCGGTCCACCGGAATTTGTAACTATACCTACCCTAGACCCCTTAGGCACAGGGGATTTAGCAAAAACAATGGCTAAGTCAAACAATTCTGTTATTGTCCTGGCTCTGATAACACCACATTGTTTAAATGCTACATCATATGCCAAATCACTGCCCGCCAAAGCCCCGGTATGAGATGAAGCAGCTCTGGCCCCCGCTTGACTGTTTCCTGATTTGTATATAATTACAGGTTTTTTGCGAGACGCTTGACTGACCACCTCAAGGAACCTATTCCCATCGGAAACATCTTCTATGTAGCAAAGTATAACTTTTGTATAGGGATCATCCGCAGCTTCCTTGATAAAATCTATCTCTGACAAATCTGCTTTATTACCAAGACTCACGATTTTAGAAAAACCTAACCCCACCTGGAAGCTCCAGTCCAATATGGACACCAGCATAGCACCGCTTTGGGAAAAAAATGCTATGTCTCCTTTTATCGGAAAACCCTTGGCAAAGGATGTATTAATGGGAATGTGGGTATCCATCATACCGGCACAATTGGGTCCCAACATTCGCATACCATAGTGTTGACAAATACCCAGAAGATCTCTTTCTAACTTTAAACCTTCTTTTCCGATTTCTTTAAAACCTGCAGATACTACAACCAAGTTTTTAATGCCCTTTTCTCCGCACTCTTTGGCAACATCCAACACCTTAACGGAGGGCACCGCCATTACCGCCAGATCGATAGCTTCTGAAATCCTGCCCACAGACCGATATACTTTAAAACACTCAATTTTACTTTCCTTTGGATTTATCGGAAAACTTTTTCCTTTTAATCCTGATTAAAGCAAATTTTTAA
>CAZHAJ010000035.1:0-14589 GCA_964530215.1 uncultured Peptococcaceae bacterium
TGATAGCTGATAGCTGATAGCTGATAGCTGATAGCTGATAGCTGATAGCTGATAGTTACCCATCAGCCCATACCCATTAGCCTACACTTGACTGTCCCTTAATGCCGTGCTAAAATAGTTTTTGCGTGTAACAATGTTCCTCGATAGCTCAACGGTAGAGCAACCGGCTGTTAACCGGTAGGCTGTAGGTTCGAATCCTACTCGAGGAGCCAGACAAAACAAGCTTTTCATGTGGAAAGCTTGTTTTTTTTGGCGCAAAACAGAGAAATAATTAATAATCCTTTTATTAGTTAAGCAAAAAGGGAAATTATAATAGATACAGAAGTTTGTCAAAAGGTCAGAAAAGGTTAATAATGAGATAAGGTCAGTGAAAATCAGACAAACGGGAAGAGTTGAAAATATATGTCAAATATATCCGATATAATAGAAAAACATCTTAAAGCCCTATTTAATGCCAGAGAACAGGTGGAAATACAAAGAAACGAGCTGGCGGAACAGTTTGGATGTGTACCTTCTCAGATTAATTATGTTTTAACAACAAGATTTTCAGTGGAGCGGGGTTTTGTTGTTCAGAGCAGACGTGGCGGGGGCGGTTATGTTCGTATCATCAAGATACCGATGGACAGAAAGACAGACTTGGTAATACATCTTACTGAGATGATTGGCTCATCTATAAGTCAGAAGGCGGCAGAAGGTATAACCTTAAGAATGTTAGAAGAGGGTATCATTACTCGTAGAGAAGCCGCTATGATAATTGCGACTATAGATAATAATGTGCTAAATGCTGCTATGAATATTAAGGATCAGCTGCGGGCTATGATGCTTAAGTCCATGATATATACATTACTAAATTTTAGAGAAGAGAAGAAAGGTGAATAAAATGAATTGCGAGCGCTGTCAGGCAAGTCCTGCAGTAGTCCATATAACTGAGTTTAAAGATAATAAAAAGCGAGCAATAAATCTTTGTGAAAAATGTGCTAGAGAAATACAATCTGGAGGTTTTGGTTTCTTACCGCAGTTAAATCTGCATAATTTTATGGCGGGTCTTTTTTCAAATCATGCAGCACCTTTTACCTCACTTACAGAGACTGATAAAAAATGTTCCACTTGTGGGTTTAGTGAAGGTCAGTTTACAGCTTCGGGACTGCTGGGATGTGGGGATTGTTACGGACACTTTGCAGACAGGCTAAATCCTATCTGCAGACGAATACACGGGACAACAAGGCATACCGGTAAAATACCGAAACGCACAGGGGTAAAGGTCAAACTATCCAAGGAAATAGAAAATCTTAAACTAAAGCTTAAGGAATCTATTGATCGGGAAGAGTTCGAAAATGCTGCGGTACTGCGAGATGAAATAAAAGAGCTGGAGAAAAAATTGGACAGGAGTGTAGATTGATTTGTCCTTAAAGGAAACTTTAAATAATAGTCATAGCGGGTGGATGGGCGAAGGGCCGGAATCTGATGTTGTGGTAAGCAGCAGGATAAGGGCTGCCAGAAATATCATCGGAATGCCCTTTCCTCACTTGTTAAATATCGAGGACTCAAAGGATATTTTTCAGTCCATTAAAGCTGCGGTGGAAAGTGATGAATTAAAAATAAAGTTTGGCGGATTAAATTTTTGCGAAATGAGTAGTTTGTCCGCTGTGGAAAGACAGATATTGGTGGAAAAGCACCTCATCAGTCCGGATCTGTTGGAAAACTATCCCCAAAAAGCGGTGGCAATAAAAGATGATGAAACAATTAGCATTATGGTAAATGAAGAAGACCATTTACGTATGCAGAGCATTCTGCCCGGCTTTCAGCTTACCAAGGCTTGGGAGATAGTAGACAACTTAGATGATAGTTTGGAGACAATGTTGGATTATGCTTATTGTGAACAACTAGGATATCTTACTGCTTGTCCCACTAATACCGGAACAGGACTCAGGGCATCGGTGATGATGCATCTCCCTGCCCTGGTTATGATAAATCGAATAAAAGATGTTTTGGGCACAGTATCTAAACTTGGGCTAACTGTCAGGGGTTTGTACGGTGAAGGTACTGATGCTTCGGGAAATCTTTTTCAGCTGTCAAATCAAGTTACCATGGGCCAAACCGAGAGTGATATTATAGCAAATATTATATCAGTAGCGGAACAGATAATTAATAATGAGCGGGCTGCCCGGGATGCTTTGATGAAGGAGAGAAGGGAACTAATAGAGGATAAGGTGGGCAGAGCATACGGTGTCCTTAGATATGCAGGCATAATGACTTCCGAAGAGGCTGTTCGGTTGCTTTCCGACCTAAGACTTGGTGTTAGCTTAGGCATTATCAAGGATTTGCCCATAGGATTAGTTACTGAATTAATGGTGGCAATAAGGCCTGCATTTTTAGTAAAAGACTCTGTAAAAGATGTTTCCAACTTTGCTATCAGAGTAAAAAGAGCCGCCTTAATAAAGAAAAGATTGGGCATAATGTTAGATGAAGAAAAAGCTGATTTTAGCAGTTGAAGCATTAAATATTTGCATTTTGTGTAGGTCAGGAGGTTTTATAAATGAAAGACAGACTAACTGAGAGAGCAAAAAAAGTATTGTATTTAGCCCAAGAAGAAGCATCCAGATTGGGACATCCTTATATAGGTACCGAGCATATACTATTGGGCCTGTTGAGGGAAGGCGAGGGAATAGCATCAAAAACCCTTGAAAATTTGGGTGTTGAGATAAATGCTGTAAATCAGGCTGTAGAGCTTTTAATGGGACGGCACCGGCCCGTCAATGCCAATGAGATAAATTATACCCCCCGAGGGAAAAGGGTGCTGGAGCTTTCTTTTGAAGAAGCTCGTCAGATGGGACATAGTTATGTGGGAACAGAGCACCTTTTGCTGGGTTTAATAAGAGAAGGAGAAGGTGTGGCGGCTCAAATTCTAAGAAGCATGGGTGCTGACATCGGGCGGGTTCAGCAGTCGGTTTTACAGCTTCTGGGGGGAGCCAGACTGCCCAAAAATGATCAAAACGCATCAGTGTCGGGAGTAAGTTCGGTGGGTTCTGATACAAAAACCCTGGATCAATACAGCCGGGACTTAACTGAAATGGCTAAACAAGAAAAAATTGATCCGGTGGTGGGACGGGACAAAGAAACAGAAAGGGTTATCCAAATTCTCAGCCGTCGAACCAAAAATAATCCGGTTCTCATAGGTGAGCCCGGTGTCGGTAAAACTGCTGTTGCTGAGGGCTTAGCCCAGAGAATTATAGGCGGCAACGTACCGGAGGTATTGCTGGACAAGAGGGTTGTAACATTGGATATTTCTGCAATGGTGGCCGGTACCAAGTATCGGGGAGAATTTGAAGAAAGACTGAAAAAAATTACCGAAGAAATTATTGCGTCAAAAAATACCATTGTTTTTATCGATGAGCTTCATACTATCATTGGAGCCGGTGCGGCTGAGGGGGCAATAGATGCTGCAAATATTTTAAAACCTCCGTTAGCTAGGGGTGATTTGCAGTGTATAGGTGCCACAACCTTGGATGAATATAAAAAATATATTGAAAAAGACCCGGCTTTGGAAAGACGCTTCCAACCTATAGTGGTAGAAGAGCCCACTGTGGAGGACACTGTTAAGATTTTAAAGGGAATACGAGATAAATATGAAGCTCACCATAGGGTGGTTATCACAGACGAAGCTTTGGAGGCAGCTGTGAAAATGTCTGACCGCTATATAACAGATCGTTTTTTACCTGACAAAGCTATTGATTTAGTGGATGAGGCCTCTTCCAGAGTAAGACTTCAGGCATATACCATACCTCCGGAGGTTAAGCATATTGAAAAGCAGTTGGAGGATATCCAAAAGGAAAAAGAAGCTGCAATAAATAATCAAGAATTTGAAAAGGCAGCTCAACTTAGAGATAATGAGCATAGCCTTAAAAAGGAATTGGAATCAACCAGGGAAGAGTGGAACAAAGAGCGGGGAAATAAAGAGCTTACTGTTACCGATGAAGATATTGCACAAGTGGTGGCAGTATGGACTGGAGTGCCCGTAAAGAAGCTGGCTGAGGAAGAAGCCCAGAGACTGCTCAAGATGGAAGAGATCCTGCATCATAGGGTTATCGGCCAGGAGGAAGCTGTAAAAGCAGTTTCTAAGGCTGTTCGCAGGGCTAGGGCAGGACTGAAAGACCCCAAAAGGCCCATTGGCTCCTTTATATTTTTGGGTCCCACCGGAGTTGGTAAAACCGAGTTGGCTAAAGCCCTAGCTGAATCTTTGTTTGGTGATGAAGAGGCTATGGTACGTCTGGATATGAGCGAATATATGGAAAAATTCGCAGTTTCCCGCTTAGTGGGTGCACCTCCGGGATATGTTGGTTACGATGAAGGGGGACAGTTGACCGAATCTGTACGCCGTAAGCCATATTCAGTAATTTTGTTTGATGAAATTGAAAAAGCACATTCCGATGTTTTTAATATTTTGCTTCAGGTATTGGAAGACGGTCGTCTTACCGACTCCAAGGGAAGAACGGTAGACTTTAGAAACACGGTAATCATTATGACCTCGAATGTGGGTGTGTCAACCATCCGACGGGAAGCAACCATGGGCTTTAGAGTTGGCGATGAAAGTGAAATTGGTTATGAAAAAATGAAGGCCAGAGTAAATGATGAACTGAAGCGTACTTTTAGGCCGGAGTTTTTAAACAGGTTGGATGAGATTATTGTATTCCACTCTTTAAGGCAGGAGCATATTGATGAGATAGTGGGGCTTATGCTTAGGGAAGTTGCAGCCAGGATTAAAGAACACGATATTAATCTTGAGTTTGCCGATGGGGTTAAAGAGCTGCTGGCTGCAGAAGGTTTTGATGAAGAATATGGGGCAAGGCCCCTCAGAAGGGCAATACAAAAAAAGATAGAAGACAGAATATCCGAAGAGATTTTAAGTGGAGCCATCAAATATGGAGATAAAGTGATTATGTATCGGGATGGAGATGATATAAAGGCAAGGAAGGGATAAGTAACACCAGCATACTAGATGCCGGCAGCTAGTGAAAAGGATATAAACGCTGGCAGTAAGCGTTGATTTGAGCAAGTAAAAAGCAGCGAGCAATGATCGCTGCTTTTTTGTGATATTAACGCCAGCTGTTACTGGTGAATACTGGAACAAATTTCTTGTGATTTTTAGGGACAAAGTGTATAATTTTAATGAAAGTAAAGGGAAAATTGCAAAATATAAAAAAGACTAGCTAAGAGGTTGCTTATGGCATCCAAGACTAGGTTTGCCTGTACCCAATGTGGTTATGAAAGTGTTCGTTGGCTTGGGCGATGTAATGACTGTGGTGAATGGAACACCATGGTGGAAGAATATTCTGCCCCCAAAGCTTCACCCGTCCCAAAGAGTTTTGTGTCCGCAGCTTGTCCCATTTCCGAGGTTTCGATGTCGGAGCAGAACCGTTTCAATACCGGTATTCAAGAACTTGACAGAGCACTTGGCGGCGGTGTTGTTCCGGGAAGTTTGGTTCTTCTTGGAGGAGATCCGGGCATTGGTAAATCCACATTGCTTCTGCAAATGGCTTCTGAATTATCCCTGAAAGGCAAAAAGGTTCTTTATGTTTCCGGTGAGGAGTCTATTCAGCAGATAAAAATGAGAGCGGTCAGATTAAATGCAGACGATAGACCCCTATTTTTGTTGGCTGAAACAGATATTGATGCAATAGAATCAAATATTAGAGATGCAAATCCTCATCTGGTAATAATAGACTCTATCCAGGTGGTGGAAAAGTCAGAGATGTCCTCATCACCCGGCGGAGTCGGTCAGGTGAGGGAGTGTGCCGGCCAAATGATGCGTTTGGCTAAAACCCAAGGTATTGCAGTGTTTTTGGTTGGACATGTTACTAAGGAAGGTTCGTTGGCCGGCCCTAAAGTACTAGAACATATGGTGGACACAGTATTGTATTTTGAGGGCGAGAGACACAACTCCTTTCGAATTTTAAGAAGCGTAAAAAACCGTTTTGGTTCGATAGATGAAATAGGTATTTTTCAAATGGAGGGTAGCGGTTTGAGGGAGGTATCCAATCCCTCAGAAATGTTTTTAAGCAACAGACCCTTTAGTAATGTGCCGGGATCTATTGTTGTTCCCACTATAGAAGGAAACAGACCGTTGCTGGTGGAAATACAGGCTTTGGTGTGCTCAACTGGGTTTGGCACTCCAAGGCGGATGACTGCCGGTGTTGATTATAACCGGGTTTCTCTTATTCTGGCAGTTCTTGAAAAAAGAGTTGGTTTATCTCTGGGGGGCCAGGATGCTTATGTAAATGCTGTGGGCGGTGTTAGGTTGGATGAGCCAGCCGCAGATCTTGGAATAGCGTTGGCTTTAGCCTCGAGCTTTAAGGAATTGCCTATATCAAACGGTACAGTAGCCTTTGGAGAAATAGGTCTGACCGGGGAGATAAGGTCTGTACCTCAGCTGGAGAAAAGAGTCAATGAAGCTGCCCGGTTGGGATTTTCCACCTGCATAATACCTAAGTCTTCAATTGAGTTTTCCGGAAAAAATGTTCAGATACTTAGGATGGATACATTGCAGGAAGCAATAAGTGCCTCTTTAGGGTGAATAGTTGATTTTTCATGAGGAAAAATCTTATATATATAAGGAATAATTTGTATTGGAGCAAGTTGAGATGGATGATAAGTTGCTGAAAATATTGAAAGTAGTAGCTCCTGGTACTCCCTTAAGAGCAGGGTTAGAGAATATACTCAGGGCAAAGACCGGCGCATTAATAGTGGTTACCGAAAGTCCTGAAATTCAAGAGATTGCTGAAGGTGGCTTCAGATTAGATGCTGATTATAGTCCCGCCAGTCTTTATGAGTTAGGTAAAATGGACGGTGCAATTATTATCAGCGGGGATTTTAAAAAAATAATTGCTGCTAATACACAATTGGTTCCTAATCTCAGCATACCATCCAGTGAAACGGGAATCAGACACCGTACTGCCGAGCGGGTAGCTAAACAGATTGATGCCCTGGCCATATCTATTTCTCAGCGCAGAAGTGTTATTACTATTTATAAAGGCAATGTTAAATATGTACTGAAGGATTTGGGAGTAATTTTGTCAAAAGCCAATCAAGCACTGCAGACTTTGGAAAAATATAGGACAGTGTTTGACAGGGTGGTAAATGATTTAAGCATATTGGAATTCTCCGAAGCTGTTACGCTTTATGATGTAGCAAAATCTATTCAGAGAGCGGAAATGGTTCTACGGGTGGTTATTGAAATTGAAAGATACATTAGTGAACTGGGAGTCGAGGGGCGCCTTATTACCATGCAGATGGAGGAACTGGTGGCCAATGTTGAAAATGAAGGACTTCTGGTGATTCAGGATTATTATATCGGTGCAGCGGATAAGACTCCGGAGGATATATTTGACATGATTTCCAGTTGGCCGGCTGAAGACCTGCTGGATTTAACCTTGATTGCCAGAACACTGGGCTATTCAGGAAGTGCCAGTATTTTGGATCAAAGTGTGGAGCCAAAAGGTTATCGTATTTTAGAGAAGATTCCACGTCTGCCTCTTCCGGTAATTGAGAATTTGGTAGCTGTATTTGGATCTTTGAGAATGATCCTTGTTGCTTCTATTGAGGAACTGGATGATGTTGAGGGTATTGGAGAAGTCAGGGCAAGGTCAATAAAGGATGGCCTTAACCGTTATCGTGAGCAATTGGGTCAAGAAAGGTACTAAAGATCTTAGCAGTTTTTTTAAGAGTTAAAAATAGAGATGGGATTGCTCTTTTGCTGACCCATCTCTATTTTTGTTTATTGCAAGAAATTGCAAGTCTAGGTATCAAGCGAGATTATAAAGACCCAGAAGCTTTTTTTGCTTTTGTTCATTTAGCACAATATCATTTACATCTAAGTCTAAAAGGTTGCAGACAGCAGTGGTGTAAAAGAGCAAGCTGCCCACCGATCTTGCTATGCTTTCCTTGCAGCCTTCACAGAGATTGCCTTTTACATGGGAGTCCATAAGTTGCTGCAGATCGGTTAAACTGCTTTCAGATTCAATATTTGCTTTAGATGCGTTGATTTCAATGCATCCGCAGCGGGTAACTGATTTTATTACCGAACGCTGAAGAGTTGCACTGTTTTCATGGATTTTGGCTAATACATCCAAAATACTTCGATTGTATAAAAGTGTTTCTGAAACCGTATTTCGAAATTCTTCTAAAGTTATTTTCTTTTCCAACGGTTTCACTCCTTGAAAATTTTATGTATCTACTAATCATATTGCATGGGAGCTAAGTCCACAATTTATAGCATTTCTAGTTTGCTTAATGATTATTATAACTAGCAAAAAGTTGTTCTGTCAAACCACTTGGAAATATTTAAAATATTGTTGACACTGCTTAGCAGCTATGCTAAAATTATAGTTTTTTTGACAGGGGAAATGCATTGTGTTATAATATTTTCATACGCTAAGAGGGAGGGGTCCGGCATTGTATAAGATTGGGGATAAAGTCGTGTACCCCATGCATGGGGCAGGAATCATAGAGTCCATAGAAGAAAAGGAGATTTTGGGGGAGAAGCGCCAATACTATATTTTAAAGCTTCCGGTGGGGGACATGAAGGTAATGATCCCCATAAGTAACTGCCTGGAGATCGGACTTAGAGAAGTTATCGACAGCAGTGGTGTTCAAAAGGTAATCGGTATTCTTAAGGATAACAGCAGCATGATGTCCACAAATTGGAACCGTAGGTATAGGGCCAATTTAGAAAAGATAAAAAGTGGAGACGTGTATGAAGTAGCGGAAGTGGTTAGGAATCTGATTACCCGTGATCGTGAAAAAGGATTGTCCTCAGGGGAGCGGAAGATGCTGGAAAACGCCAGGCAAATATTGATTAGTGAGTTGGTGCTGGCCACAGAATTAGAAGAAGAGAGGGCTCAGTCTCTAATAGATAGTGCGTTTGCATAAGCGCCCATTCGGGCGTTTTTTTTATAACCATATTTTTACTTATATCGGATTTTTAGTTGTGACTGAGAGGACAAAGTCCTATAATATAGTTAGCGGACAATAATATGATGTGATATTATTATTCGGTTGGTTTATTTTGTTTATAATATGAGTATAAAGGAGGTGAAATGTTGCTTAAAAGAGTAGTTTATTTTCTTTTAGTCTTATTGTTTGCGGTGCTGGGAGCTTATGCTTCGATATTATTAGTGGACAATGGAATTATTATTCTTCCTCCGGGCTTGGGAAATCTTCACTTTGGTGTTTATGCCTTGGGCAGTTTAATTGGGTTGGTACTGGGATTGTTGGCAGTGCCTTGGATTATCCGAGGTTCCCTCAAAATTATTAATGTTAGTGAACAATTTATACAGCGTACCCCCACTTATGATCTAATCATGGGTACGGTGGGTTTGATTTTTGGACTTATTATTGCTAATTTGTTAGGCTCAATGTTAACCTTTCTCGGCACCATAGGATCTATTATTTGGGTGTTTGGCACCATTCTCCTTGGCTACTTAGGTCTTAGTATCGGCATCAAGAAAAGAGAGGAAATAATTAGTTTTCTTGGAGGTATCACCAAGTTTGGCAGGGATAAGACTGCCAAAGCTGAAACCAAGAACAATTGCAAGGTTCTTGATACCAGTGTGATTATAGATGGCAGGATCTTAGATTTATGTAAAAGTGGATTTATAGAAGGCACATTGTTGGTTCCTGCCTTTGTACTGGAGGAGCTCAGGCATATTGCTGATTCTTCCGATCTGCTAAAAAGGAATCGGGGCCGCCGGGGTCTGGACATTCTTAACGAGATGAGAAAAGATTCTTCGATACCGATACAGATCTATGAGGGTACAAAGGGTGTAGACGGACAGGCTGAGGTGGATACCAAGTTGGTTCAGCTTAGTCAAAAATTGGGTGCCAAGATAATGACCAATGATTATAATCTAAACAAAGTGGCTGAGCTGCATGGGGTGAAAGTGCTCAATATCAATGAGTTGGCCAATGCCATTAAGTCCATTGTGCTACCGGGTGAGGAGATGTCTGTCCAGGTGGTTAAGGATGGAAAAGAGACAGGCCAGGGCATAGGTTATTTGGATGATGGTACCATGATTGTGGTGGACGGAGGCAGAAAGTTTATTGGGCAAACCATCGGGGTTGTAGTCACCAGTGTTTTGCAGACAGCAGCAGGCAGAATGATATTTGCAAAACCAAGTTCGTCAGATCGCAAGGATTATACCAATGATCAATACCCTCATGAGGTGAACCTTTTTGGCTAAAATTTATGCTGTGGTGGCTGCCGCCGGTCAAAGCACCCGTATGGATGGTATAAATAAGCAAATGTTTTGTCTTGAAGGTATGCCGGTGCTAATCCACTCCCTTATGCTGCTGGAGAAAACTTCAGCTCTGGAGGGCATTATTTTGGTGGTGCCACCGGATGAGTTGCCGCGGTTTGAAGAAGAAACAGGCAATTGGGGCTTAAAAAAAATTATAAAAGTGGTTTCGGGTGGAGCAAATCGCCAGCAGTCCGTTTATTTTGGACTGCTGGCAATTCCATTTGATTGTGATTTTGTTTTAATACATGACGGTGCAAGGCCTCTGGTGACAAGTGCAGAGGTGGGTCAACTGATTGATAGTGTACTTGTGCATGGGGCAGCAACCTTGGCGGTACCGGTAAAGGACACTGTAAAAGCTGCTGATCACCAGGGGTTTGTTGTTAAGACTTTAGATCGAGATGTGTTATGGCTTACTCAAACTCCCCAGGCTTTTCGATATGAAATAATTATGGCAGCTCATAGAACGACTGAAGAAAAGAAGCATATTTTTACGGATGATGCTTCCATGGTGGAGGCCGTGGGCCAACCAGTAAAAATTGTCCGGGGCAGTTATCGAAACATAAAAATAACCACCAGAGAAGATTTGATTGTGGCATCGGCGTTTCTTGATAAAAAGAATTAAACGTTGAGGAGAAGTTTTTAAAGGAGTGGTTTTTTGAGGATCGGGTTTGGATATGATGTCCATCGTTTAAAGCCAGGACTAAAGTTGGTTTTGGGCGGAGTTGAGATATCATATGATAAGGGATTGGAAGGACATTCTGATGCTGATGTTTTAGTGCATGCCATAATAGATGCTCTTTTGGGTGCCGCGGCAGCGGGAGATATAGGTAGTCATTTTCCCGATAACGATGAGAGCTATAAAGGTATCAGTAGTTTGATTTTATTAAGTAGGGTCAAGGACAAGCTATGGAAAGAAGGCTATAAAATAATTAATATAGATTCCACTGTTGTGGCTCAGACTCCCAGGTTATCGGGCTATATTGACAGTATGAAAAGCAAAATAGCTGAGACCTTGGAAATTGCTTGTTCTTCGGTGAGTGTTAAAGCAACCACCACCGAAGGGCTTGGCTTTACCGGTTCCGGCGAAGGCATAGCAGCTTATTCGGTGGTTTTGATTGGCAAGTAGTGGATTTATGATAACATAGGGTTTGTTGATTTTAGCTTAATGAAATAATATAATCTACATACTGGGTACTTATTTAGCTTAAAAATATGGAGGTTTTTTTTTGGCTGTCAGAGTTAGGTTTGCACCGAGTCCCACCGGTCCTCTTCATATCGGGGGCGCCCGCTCAGCTCTTTTTAATTGGCTTTTTGCCCGCCGATATGGCGGTACTTTTATTGTTAGAATAGAAGATACGGATTTGGAGAGGAGCAGCAGGTCATCCGAAGAGAATATATTAAATTCTCTGAAGTGGCTGGGGCTTGATTGGGATGAAGGGATTAATGTAGGAGGACCAAACGGTCCATATCGCCAAACAGAAAGATTGGATATATACAACAGATATGCCGGTCAATTGTTAGACACCGGCAATGCTTATTATTGCTATTGCAGCGAAGAGGAGTTGGCCGCTCAAAGAGAAGAGTTGATGGCCAAAGGGGAGCTTCCCAGGTATTTGGGGCGGTGTAGAAATCTTTCTGCACAAGATAAGGCTGATTTTGAGGCGCAGGGTCGTAATCCGGTTATTCGCTTTAAGGTTCCGGAAGAAAAAATTATCGTCATCAATGACTTAGTGAGAGGTAATGTTACGTTTGAGTGTTCTGGTATAGGTGATTTTATAATTGTTAAGTCCGATGGTATACCAACCTATAACTTTGCGGTTGTGGTGGATGACCACACCATGAAGATTAGTCATGTCATCAGAGCAGAAGAACATCTCTCCAACACCCCCCGTCAAGTGTTGATTTATCAGGCTCTTGATTGGGATTTGCCGGAATTTGCTCATGTTTCACTTATACTGGGTAAAGACCGCAGTAAAATGAGTAAAAGGCATGGGGCTACCTCTGTGGAGCAGTATATTGGTCTTGGGTACCTGCCGGAAGCACTTGTTAACTTTCTGGTGTTGTTGGGTTGGTCTCCGGGGGGAGAAGAAGAGGTTTTGACAGTTCAGCAGATTCGGGAGCAGTTTTCGCTGGACAGAGTTGTCAAAAGTCCGGCTGTATTTGATTTAGACAAGCTGAACTGGCTCAATGCCTATTATATTCGTCAATGTTCTGTTGAGAGATTGACTGACCTGGCAATCCCTTATTTGCAGCAAGGCGGTTTGTTGGAAGGTACTGTTTCGCCAGAAAAGCGTGGATGGATAGAGGAACTGGTTTTACTGATGAGGGAATATCTGGACAGTGTTTCAGAGATTACCGAGAAATCAAAAATATTTTTTGAAGCATCACTGGGGCCCTTTAACGATGAGGCCCATGAGATTATGAAGCAGGAGAACGTTCCGGCTGTGTTAATAAAAATGCAGCAAAAGATGGAAGCGGCTTCCTTGATAGATCCTGATTCGGTTAAAAAGATTTTAAAAGAAGTGGCCAAGGAGTTGGGTCTTGGGGGTAAAAAAGTCTTTATGCCCCTTAGAATAGCTATCACAGGTGAGGCCCACGGCCCGGATCTGCATAGAGTGATACCGATTCTTGGTGTTCAAAAAACCGTCAGCCGTCTGCAGGAAGCTTTGGCAAGGGTTGAGGGATTGTAGGGTGTATCGGGAGAACAAGTACCTGTCGCCTGTCATAGATTGTTTGTAAAATGTCAGTTTTGATAGGGGGATAAAAATGTTCGGCAGGTTGAAAAGAGATATCAATGCTGTTTTTGAGCGAGATCCGGCTGCTAAAAGTGTGCCCGAGGTTCTTTTATGTTACCCCGGACTTCATGCCGTTATCATGCACAGAGTGGCCCACTTTTTCTACCGCCATAAAATGTTTCTAACGGCCAGGATTATTTCGCAGTTATCAAGATTTTTGACCAATATAGAAATTCATCCCGGGGCTGTAATCGGTGAGGGTTTTTTTATCGATCACGGTGCTGGTGTTGTGATTGGTGAAACTGCAGAAATCGGCAATAACGTAACGATATATCAGGGAGTTACCTTGGGTGGTACCGGAAAAGAAAAAGGCAAAAGACATCCCACCATAGGTGACAATGTGGTAATCAGCAGCGGAGCGAAGATTCTGGGTTCTTTTACGGTGGGAGAAAACTCAAAGGTGGGAGCAGGATCTGTGGTATTGGGGGCAGTGCCGCCCAACAGCACTGTGGTGGGAGTGCCCGGCAGAGTTGTGGTTAAAGACGGCATCAAAATTGATCACGGGGGATCACCCGGTATTGATTTGCGTCACGATCAGCTGCCGGATCCGGTGTATGAAGCCATCAATAGTTTGATTTCTGATATTCAGGTACTTGAAAAAAAATTGGAGAAATTGGAAGCTAAAAACCTTGGAGAAAGCTCTAAAAAAGCAAGCATTTGATTGAAGGAGTTGAGTATTAAGGTGCAGTTATATAATACCGTTACCAGACAAAAGGAGAAGTTTGTCCCACGGGATCCCGGAAAAGTGTCCATTTATGTTTGTGGTCCTACAACTTATAATTATATACATCTGGGAAATGCCCGGCCTTTGGTGGTATTTGACACTATAAGGCGCTATTTTCTTTATAAGGGTTATAAGGTTAAATATGTTCAAAACTTTACTGACATAGATGATAAGATAATAAACAGGGCTGCCGAAGAGGGAGAGGATCCCATTAAGCTTGCCCAAAAATACATTGAAGAGTTTTTTTTGGATTCGGATGCACTAAACACCATGAGAGCTGATGTTCATCCCAAAGTGTCAGAGCATCTTGATGAAATTATCGATATGATAAAGGTTTTGATGGAACGGGAACATGCATATGAGGTGGAGGGCGACGTATATTTTGATATATCTTCCTTCCCTCAGTACGGCAAGCTTTCCGGACGATCACCGGAGGAAATGCAAGCAGGGGCCAGGGTGGATGTGGACCCTCGAAAGCGACATCCCATGGATTTTGCTTTGTGGAAGGCAGCAAAAGAAGGGGAGCCCGCTTGGGACAGTCCCTGGGGTCCGGGCCGACCCGGATGGCATATAGAATGTTCCGCAATGTCTTTAAAATATTTGGGCAATAACTTTGACATACATGGCGGGGGGCATGATTTGGTTTTTCCCCATCATGAAAATGAAATTGCTCAAACGGAAGCTGCCACCGGACAACCCTTCGTTCGCTATTGGATGCATAATGGCTTTATTACGGTAAATCAGGAAAAAATGTCGAAATCCTTGGGAAATTTCTTTC
>CAZHAJ010000036.1:0-13927 GCA_964530215.1 uncultured Peptococcaceae bacterium
ATTTGCATGCATTCTTAAAATGCGGCCGATTCTCTCCCGCTTACCCTTGGTGGAGTTGTAAACGTAAGAACCAGAAGTCATTTTTCCTGAATAACTTCTGAAATAAGTTAACTTACCCACATAGGGGTCTGTCATGATTTTAAATGCCAATGCCGAGAAAGGCTGTTCATCGCTTGCAACTCTCTTATCCTCTGAGCCTGTGTTTGGATTCACACCCACTATCGATTCAACATCGGTGGGGGCCGGCAGATAGTCCACAATAGCATCTAGCAAAGGCTGAACACCTTTGTTTTTAAAGGAAGATCCGCAAAGTACCGGTATTATTTTTACTGTCAACGATGCTTTTCGGATACCCTGCTTAATCTCCTGTACAGAAAGCTCTTCCCCTTCAAGGTACTTATTCATCAAGTCGTCATCTGCCTCTGCCACTGCCTCAAGGATTTTCTCCCTGTACTCAGTAGCCACCTCCAAAAGATCATCAGGTATTTCTACCTCTTCGGTAACGGTACCCAACTCATCACTGTATATTATTGCCTTGTTTTGAATCAAATCCACAATGCCCTTGAAATTCTCTTCGCTTCCGATGGGAATCTGCAAAGCAATGGGATTTGCACCTAACCTGTCACGGATCATGCTTAAACCTCTGAAGAAGTCAGCACCCATGCGGTCCATCTTATTTACGTATGCAATCCTGGGAACCCCATATTTATCCGCTTGCCTCCAGACCGTTTCGGACTGAGGCTCAACTCCACCCACAGAACAAAAAACAGCAACCGCTCCATCAAGCACTCTAAGAGAGCGTTCCACCTCCATGGTAAAGTCCACGTGGCCGGGCGTATCAATGATATTAATACAATGCTCCCGCCATTCGCATGTAGTGGCAGCAGAGGTAATTGTTATCCCCCGCTCCTGCTCCTGTACCATCCAGTCCATAGTAGCTGCACCGTCATGAACTTCACCTATTTTGTGCAACCTACCGGTGTAATACAAAATACGTTCTGTTGTGGTGGTCTTTCCGGCGTCTATGTGAGCCATTATTCCAATATTTCGTGTTTTTTCTAAAGGAAACTGTCGCGCCATCGAGACTTCACCTCATTACCATCTGTAGTGTGCAAAGGCCTTATTGGCTTCTGCCATTTTATGTGTATCCTCTTTCTTCTTAACAGCGGCACCTGCATTATTGATAGCATCTAAAATTTCAGCTGCCAGCTTTTCTTCCATAGACCTGCCGCTTCTGGCTCTAGCAAAGTTTGTCAACCAGCGAATGCCCAATGTCTGCCTGCGTTCAGCTCTTACTTCGATGGGCACTTGGTAATTTGCTCCACCAACCCTGCGCGCTTTAACTTCCAGAACAGGCATAATATTTTTTATAGCTTGATCAAATGCCTCCAATGCAGGCTTGCCGCTCTTTTCTTCAACAATGGCGAGAGCATCATAGACAATTTTCTCAGCAATGCTTTTTTTACCATCCAGCATTATCTGGTTGATCAGCTTGGTAACAATTTTATTACCATATACCGGGTCGGCATTAACTTCTATTCTCCTAATATTTCCCTTTCTAGGCACAAATCTCCCCCCTTTTCTAAAGGAAGTATTATATATTAAAATTATTTCTTAGCTTTTTTGGTACCGTATTTAGACCGTCCGCGCATTCTATCTTGAACACCGGCAGAATCCAGTGCTCCTCTGACAATATGATATCTCACACCGGGCAGATCCTTTACCCTGCCGCCACGCACTAAAACCACTGAGTGCTCCTGTAGGTTATGGCCTACTCCACCTATATATGAGGTCACCTCGATACCATTTGTAAGCCGGACCCTTGCTACTTTACGCAAAGCGGAATTCGGTTTCTTGGGAGTTGTGGTATACACTCTGGTACACACACCTCTCCTTTGGGGACACTCTTTTAACGCCGGAGCGGTAGATTTACGAGTAAGCTCTTTTCTTCCCTTTCTTATAAGCTGATTAATGGTAGGCACCCAAACACACCTCCTTCCTTTATACAGGCTGCCAATGATTTACGGGTTCTATTCACCATGCAACCCTTTCAAGCCCAAGACTATCCTTCAACAATTGCTGCTGCTGCACAACCAACATCTATGCCGCATACTTTTCCAAGAGTCAGCATGTTTTCTACATAGACTATGGGCACGGACTTATCTTTACAAGCCTGAACAATGGGGTCAATGACCTTTCGCTCAGCATTTTTAGCTAAGTAAACTTCCTTAACCTGATGACGAGCCAAATATTTTAAAGTCTGCTTAGAACCGACAACCCTTTTATGTGCTTTTGACAATTTTTCCAAGGGCATGAACGCATACCCCCTAATTATAGACACTTGTATATACTATCATTTGAAATAGCCCTTGTCAACAAATTATAACTCAAGTCTTTATGAATTTGTAAAATCAGGGAATCGGCCTATAAACCCACACCGACTCCCTGACAGCAAACGTCTTTTTTGCATTAAAAACATAATCATAGGCTACCTAAACTACATCCGCAGTCCCCTGTTCCTCCAATGAATCATCCGGCGGAATTTCCGCTGCAACATCCAGCACTTCAATATTGCTGTATCGAGTCATCCCGGTACCGGCAGGAACCAGTTTGCCTATAATCACGTTCTCCTTTAGCCCCAGCAAAGAATCTGTTTTCCCTTTAATTGCCGCTTCTGTTAGTACCCTAGTGGTTTCCTGGAATGAAGCTGCAGACAGGAAGGAATCGGTTGCCAGAGAGGCCTTGGTAATTCCCAGCAGAACCTGCTTGCCTGTGGCGGGTTCTCCGCCCTCAGCTACCACTCTTTCATTTTCTTTTTCCAGAGTAAATACATCGATGAGCCCTCCGGGTAAAAGGTCTGTATCTCCTTGCTCTTCAACTTTTACCTTTCTGAGCATCTGTCTAATCATAACCTCTATATGCTTATCATCAATGTCAACCCCTTGAAGTCTATAAACCCTTTGCACTTCCTGAAGAAGATATACCTGAACTCCGGTGGGCCCCTTTATTTTCAATAGATCATGGGGATTAATGGAACCTTCGGTAAGACCGTCCCCTGCCTCTACTCTATCTCCGTCATGAACTCCCAAACGTGCTCCGTACGGAACAGGATATGTTTCTCTCTCTCCTTCGTTTCCAATCACTTCGATCTCTCGGCGGCCTTTCACCTCTCCTATGGAAACCAAACCGTCAAACTCTGCGATAACTGCCTGCCCTTTTGGCTTGCGGGCCTCAAAAAGCTCTTCAACCCTAGGCAAACCTTGTGTAATATCGTCTCCGGCGACCCCTCCGGTATGGAATGTACGCATGGTTAGCTGTGTACCGGGTTCTCCGATGGACTGGGCGGCAATGATACCCACAGCCTCCCCGATGTCCACCATATGACCGTTGGCAAGATTTCTGCCGTAACAGCGTATGCAGACACCAAACTGGGACTTGCAGGTGAGCACAGAACGAATTTTCACTGTACCAATGCCAGCTTTGACAATTTCGTTTGCCTGCCTATTGGTGATAATTGTTCCGCTGGGAACCAGCAGTTCTCCGGTATTGGGATGCGTGATATCCTCTAAAACTTCTCTTCCGGCAATTCTGTCATGCAAAACCTCAATTACCTCGGTGCCGTCTTTAATCTCGGATACTTCAATACCTTCCTGAGTTCCGCAGTCAACTTCCCTGACAATGACATCTTGGGCCACATCCACCAATCTGCGAGTCAAATATCCGGAGTCAGCCGTCCTTAAGGCTGTATCGGCCAAGCCTTTTCTGGCACCGTGGGTGGATATAAAGTACTCCAATACGGTGAGACCTTCCCTGAAGTTGGCCTTAATGGGCATATCAATGATTCTACCTGAAGGATCTGCCATAAGACCCCTCATACCGGCCAACTGCCTGATTTGCTGGATATTACCCCGAGCGCCGGAATTAGCCATCATATACACGGGATTCAAACGATTCAAGGTTTCCATCATGGCAGCAGTAACGGTTTCGGTGGCATCATTCCACAAACCTATGGTCTTTTGCTCTCGCTCTTCATCGGTAATCAAGCCCCTGCGGTATTGAACTTCAACCTTCTCAACTTCCAAGTCAGTCTGGGCCAATATTTCTTCTTTCTTAATAGGTATGGTTAAGTCGCTGATACCGATGGTTACGCCTGCCTTTGTTGCATAATGGAAGCCCAGATTCTTCAGTCCGTCCAGCAATTGCCCGGTTACTGCAAAACCATACTCCCTATAGCATTCATCCACAATAAGACTTAACTCTTTTTTGTCGGCAATTTTATTAACAAATCCCAATCCCTTTGGAATTACTTCGTTAAAAATCAACCTGCCACAAGTTGTCTCTATTTTTTCGCCATTGACCAAAACTTTGATTTTGGCATGCAGGCTAATGTATTTATTTTCATATGAATGAACCGCCTCCTCCGGACTGGAAAAGACCTTGCCTTCACCTAAAGCACCTTCAGTCTCCATGGTGAGATAGTAGCATCCCAACACCATATCTTGGGTAGGAATGGCCACAGGTTTTCCATCTTTGGGATTCAATATATTATGGGCTGACATCATTAGCAGCCTAGCTTCAGCCTGAGCTTCAGCAGACAAGGGAACATGCACCGCCATCTGGTCTCCATCAAAGTCAGCATTGTATGCTGTGCAAACCATGGGGTGAATCTGAATAGCCCTGCCCTCTACAAGAACAGGCTCAAAGGCTTGAATACCCAGTCTATGCAGGGTGGGTGCACGATTTAAAAGCACCGGATGCTCACGAATTACCTCTTCTAAAACATCCCAAACCTCAGCCCTTACCCTTTCCACCATTCTTTTAGCACTTTTTATATTATGGGCATGACCATTATTAACCAGCCTCTTCATAACAAAAGGCTTGAAAAGCTCCAGGGCCATTTCCTTGGGGAGTCCGCACTGATGCAACTGCAGGGTGGGACCCACAACAATAACGGAACGCCCTGAATAATCCACCCTTTTACCCAATAAATTTTGACGGAACCGTCCCTGTTTACCTTTTAACATATCGCTTAATGACTTTAAGGGGCGATTTCCTGGTCCTGTAACGGGACGTCCACGGCGGCCGTTATCAATTAAAGCATCTACTGCCTCTTGAAGCATCCTTTTTTCATTGCGGACAATGATATCCGGAGCACCTAAGTCCAACAGCCTTTTTAGCCTGTTGTTTCGGTTTATTACCCTTCTATACAAGTCATTTAAATCAGAGGTGGCGAACCTTCCGCCGTCTAACTGAACCATCGGCCTAAGTTCAGGAGGGATTACCGGAATAACATTTAGAATCATCCACTCCGGGTGATTCCCTGACTTGCGAAAAGCTTCTACCACTTCAAGCCTGCGAATAGCCCTAATCTTTCGCTGACCGGTAACCTCCGAAAGCTCTTGGCGCAGCTCTTTGCTCATTTCTTCATAGTCAATTTCCATTAAGAGCTGTAGTATCGCCTCCGCCCCCATGCCTGCCTTGAATCCCGTAGGGGCTTTTTCACGATATTCACGATACTCGGTTTCGGTCAAAAGCTGTTTTTTCAACAACCCGGTATCACCGGGCTCAATTACAATATATGATATGAAATATAAAACCTTTTCCAAGGCCCTGGGCGACATGTCCAGCAATAAACCCATCCGGCTTGGAATACCTTTAAAGTACCAAATATGAGAAACCGGAGCTGCCAGCTCTATATGCCCTAATCTCTCCCGGCGCACCTTTGACCGGGTAACCTCAACACCACACCGATCGCAGACTACACCTTTATATCTAACCCTTTTGTACTTGCCGCAATGACATTCCCAGTCCCTGGTAGGGCCAAAAATCCTTTCACAAAACAGTCCGTCCCTTTCGGGCTTAAGGGTACGGTAGTTGATGGTTTCAGGCTTTTTCACCTCTCCGCTTGACCATTCCCTGATGAGATCAGGGGAAGCCAGGCCAATGCGAATCCGGTCAAAATTGTTTAGGTCCAGCACTTAAACCACACTCCCATCCAAATCAAGATCACAAACTATATGTTATCTTTATCATCAAAATTGAAATTTTCATCTAAAAAATCTTTGTCAAAATCCTTATCATCTTCCGGCTCATCTTCCTCAATCACGTATGGTCCCGCTTCATCCGCATCCGGGAGCATTTTCCCTTCCGCTAAATCCAAACCAAGGTTTTTAGCGGTTTCATTTATATCCTCTTCAATATCCTTTATTTCTATTTCCCGCTCGTCTTCGGAAAGAACTTTCACATCTAATCCAAGACTTTGGAGTTCCTTTATCAATACCTTAAAGGATTCAGGAACACCTGGCTCAGGCACATTTTCTCCCTTAACAATAGCTTCATATGTCTTAACCCGGCCCACCACGTCATCGGACTTAACAGTAAGAATCTCTTGCAGAGTATAGGCAGCACCATAAGCTTCCAGGGCCCAAACCTCCATCTCCCCAAAACGCTGTCCACCAAACTGGGCTTTTCCTCCCAGGGGCTGTTGGGTAACTAAAGAATATGGTCCGGTTGATCTGGCGTGTATTTTATCATCTACCAAGTGAGCCAGTTTAAGCATATACACATATCCCACTGTTATATCACTGTCAAAGGGTTCTCCTGTTCTCCCGTCATACAAAGTAATTTTGCCGTTTTCAGGCAAGCCCGCTTCTGATAAAGCATCCAATATATCTTTCTCGGAAGCACCATTGAAAACCGGAGTGGCAACATTGTAGCCCATGGCGTTGGCTGCCCAACCCAAATGCGTCTCTAAAACCTGACCCAAATTCATTCTGGAAGGAACCCCTAATGGGTTTAAAACAATCTCCACCGGAGCACCGTCAGGCAGGAAAGGCATATCCTCTTCGGGTAAAATACGGGCAATAACGCCCTTATTGCCATGGCGGCCTGCCATTTTGTCACCCTCTGAAATTTTTCTCTTCTGAGCAATATATACTCTGACCAAATGGTTTACCCCGGGGGGCAATTCATCACCATTATCCCTGGAAAAAACCTTTACATCCACGACTTTTCCGGATTCCCCATGGGGCACACGCAGTGACGTATCCCTAACCTCTCGGGCCTTTTCACCAAAGATAGCCCTGAGAAGGCGTTCCTCCGCAGTAAGTTCGGTTTCACCTTTGGGGGTAACCTTACCCACCAAAATATCGCCGGGTCTTACCTCTGCACCGACCCTGATAATTCCACGATCATCTAAGTCCTTTAATATTTCGTCCCCTACGTTGGGGATATCTCTTGTTATCTCCTCAGGTCCCAGCTTAGTGTCTCTAGCATCGCTTTCATATTCTTCTATGTGAATAGAGGTGAAAAAATCTTCCTTTACACATTTCTCACTAATTAAAATTGCATCTTCATAGTTATAACCTTCCCAAGGCATAAAGGCCACCAGTATGTTGCGGCCCAGGGCCAATTCCCCAAAGTCTGTAGAAGGACCGTCTGCAATGACATCACCCTTTTGAACCTTTGTGCCTTTTTTAACAATGGGTTTCTGATTAATACAGGTGCCCTGGTTAGATCTTTTAAACTTACTTAATTTATAAGCATCCAGCTTGCCTTCATCTGTCCTGATGACAATTTCGGTTGAAGAAACCTTATCAACAACTCCTGAATCTTTAGCCAGCACAACAACTCCGGAATCCCTGGCAGCTTTGCGCTCAATACCGGTTCCCACCAGCGGTGCTTGGGACTTCAATAGCGGCACCGCTTGCCTCTGCATGTTGGCACCCATCAATGCCCGGTTGGCATCATCATGCTCAAGAAACGGTATCAAGGAAGTAGCAATACTGAATACCTGTTTTGGCGAAACATCCATAAAATCAATCTGGTTTGGGGAAACCATCAATACATCTCTGCCATGACGGGAATTTACTTTTTTCCCAGTGAAATAACCTTCACTGTCCAAGACAGCATTGGCTTGGGCAATAATGTGCCCTTCTTCCTCATCAGCTGTTAGATATACTATTTCCTCGGTAACCCGGCTGATTTCTTTATCAACCTTGCGATAAGGAGTTTCAATAAATCCGAATTCATTGATCCGGGCATATGTGCTTAAAGAACCTATCAGTCCGATGTTAGGTCCCTCGGGGGTTTCAATGGGACACATCCTGCCATAGTGTGAATGGTGAACGTCCCTTACCTCAAAACCCGCTCTTTCTCTGCTCAAACCACCAGGTCCCAGTGCCGAGAGCCTTCTCTTATGAGTAAGCTCAGCCAACGGGTTGGTTTGGTCCATAAATTGTGAGAGCTGGCTGGAGCCAAAAAACTCCTTGATGGATGCAACCACAGGCCTTATATTGATTAAAACCTGGGGAGTAATAACATCGACATCCTGGATGGTCATTCTCTCCCGAACCACCCTCTCCATCCTGGATAAGCCAATCCTAAATTGGTTCTGGAGAAGCTCACCCACCGAACGCAAGCGTCTGTTGCCTAAATGGTCAATATCATCCACTACGCCTTCGTCATCAATTAACTTTGTAAGATATTTTATCGTTTCAATAATATCCACAGGTACCAGCTCACGAATAAATTCTTTATCGGCCGGAACCATCGCGTTTAAATACTGGCTCCATTCTTCTTTGGCGCCTTCCTCTGGATTACGATACAGAACACCATGTTTTAATTTTTTTTGTATTTTGTAACGGCCCACATTGGCCAGATCATATCTCTTGGAATCAAAAAATAAAGCTTCCAGTAAAGATTTAGCACTTTCTACTGTGGGGGGCTCACCCGGTCTCAAGCGCTTGTATATTTCCACCAGCGCCTCTTCCTCAGAATCAGTATTATCTCTGGTCAAGGTTTCCAAAATATATTTATTTTCTTCAAAAAGATCCATTAATTTTGCTTTTGTTCCATAACCCAGTGCCTTAACCAGTACTGTCGCCGGGATCTTTCTGGTACGATCAATTCTTACGAAAATATGATCGTTAACATCTGTTTCAAACTCCAGCCAAGCACCCCTGTTTGGTATAATGGTTGCTGTATATAGTCTTTTCCCACTGGGATCAAGGGTGTCCCCAAAATACACCCCGGGTGAACGCACCAACTGGCTGACAATAACCCTTTCGGCACCGTTAATGATAAAAGTACCTTTGTCAGTCATCAATGGAAAATCACCCATAAATACTTCCTGTTCCTTAACTTCACCTGTTTCCTTGTTAATCAGGCGAACCTTTACCCGAAGGGGTACTGCGAAAGTAACATCACGCTCTTTACACTCTTCCACAGAGTATTTAGGCTCACCGAGGGCATAGTCTAGAAATTCCAGTACAAGATTGCCTGTAAAGTCCTGAATAGGAGAAATATCATAAAATACCTCCCTCAGTCCCTTACGCAAAAACCAATCATACGAATTTCTTTGCACCTCAATTAAGTTTGGTAAATCTAAAACTTCCTTTAATTTGCCAAAATCTCTTCTTACCCTTTGGCCTTCTAAACCAGCAGTCATGTAGGCAGCCATCTAATGCACCACACCCCCAGAAGAGTTATATAATTTAACAAACAACGAAAAGCAAGGTCCTCTGATATTGATTAAACCTCGCTTTAACCTATTTTAACTTATAATATTATTACCCAAATAATGCCAACAGATACAGTTTATTATCACAGCAAGCCCTATATTTTGGTAAAATATTTTTGCAACGATTTAATTACTTTATCATATGCTTTTAAATATGTCAATGTCTTAACATCTCCAAAACATTAAAAATTGGAGGCATCAACTATATCCGTCAAATGCCTCCAATTTGAATTACTGATTCTCCCACAACTACTTCAGTTCAACAGTGGCTCCCTGCTCTTCCAACTTAGCCTTGGCTGCTTCGGCATCTTCCTTGCTTACCTTTTCTTTAATGGGCTTGGGAGCTCCATCAACCAATTCCTTGGCTTCCTTCAGGCCCAGACCGGTGATTTCACGAACTGCTTTAATAACATTTATCTTTTTGTCGCCAGCACCCACGAGAACAACATCAAATTCAGTCTTCTCTTCTTCAGCGGCAGCGGGTGCTTCACCGGGAGCAGCTGCCGCAACTGCAACAGGAGCAGCAGCGGTAACGCCAAACTCTTCCTCAAAAGCTTTCACTAACTCAGCCAATTCCAAAACAGTTAAACCTTTTACTAACTCTAATACTTCATTTACTTTAGACATTATAATACCTCCTATTAATTAAAAAATAATATATTGATTTAAGCCGATTCTTCTGCTTTTTGCTGACGCACCGCGTCCAAAGCGTATACAAAATTTCTGAGAGTTCCTTGGAGCGAAGATGCAAATCCGTACATAGGAGACTGCATCCCACCGAGAACCTTACCCAGCAGAACCTCTCTGGTGGGCAGATCTGCTAAAGCACGCACTTCTTTTGCATCAATAGCTCTACCTTCCAGTATGCCTGCCTTAATCTCAAGGGGAACTTTTGTTTCTTTAATAAACTTCTTGAAAACCTTGGCCGGGGCAACCAAATCCTCTCCACCAAAAGCGATTACAGTGGGACCCACCAAATACTGCTCCAAATCATTAAAACCTATTTCCTGTGCCACCTTAATTGCCAGCGTATTTTTTACAACCTTCAATACGCAACCATTTTCTCGCATATTGGCACGCAACTTAGTCATATTTGCAACATTTATGCCTTTGTTATCAGCTAAAATTGCAACTGGAGCCTCTTTAAATTTTTCCCTTAGATCACTAATCATTTTTTCTTTTTCTTTTTTGGTAATCAAGCATTAAACCCTCCTTTCAGAAAACTAAAAATGGACCCAGTAGACATGGGCCCGCTATAAATAGTATTGCTTATTTAAGCATTTCCTTGGGCCTAGGCTGGCGAAACACTTTAAGTCCTTGGACACCAGCTGTCTACAGCACGGCTATTTAATTATATTTATCCATTAGGCCTAGAGCTTTGCTGCATTTACTTTTACGCCAGGCCCCATGGTGGAGCAAACGGTAATACTTTTTAGATACTGACCCTTTGCAGCCTGAGGCTTTACACGAATCAACTGTTCCATGAGAACTTTAAAATTATCTACTAATTTGTCAGCATCAAAAGATGCCTTGCCGATGGGAACATGAATAATACCCGCCTTATCAACGCGATATTCGATTTTACCAGCCTTTACTTCTTTAACTGCTTCGGCCACATCAAATGTTACCGTACCTGTCTTTGGGTTGGGCATTAATCCGCGGGGTCCAAGAACACGACCCAATCTACCCACCAAGCCCATCATGTCCGGCGTAGCAATGGCTACGTCAAAACCTAACCATGATTCCTTCTGAATCTTTTCCACTATATCCTCGGCGCCAACAAAATCAGCACCGGCCTCTTCGGCATCTTTTGCCTTATCACCCTTGGCGAAAACCACTACTTTCCGTGTCTTACCCGTACCATGGGGCAATACCACCGCTCCACGAACCTGCTGATCGGCATGACGGGGATCTACTCCCAATCTTATTACTGCCTCCACAGTTTCATCAAACTTAGCATTGGACAGATTTTTCACCAACTCCAAGGCTTCACTGGGATCGTATAACTTATCCTGTTCCACTTGCTTTAAGGCATCGGTATACTTTTTACCTTGTTTATTAGACATTTTATAATCCCCCTTGTGGTGCAGACGGACCGAACAAGTCCTCCCACTTTTATAGCTTTCAGCTTTCCGCTGTCAGCTCTTACCGGTATCTATTATTTCTGATTTGCTAACAGCCACATCTTAATCTTCGATAATGTCAATACCCATACTGCGTGCCGTGCCTTCAACCATACGCATAGCTGCTTCTATAGAAGCAGCATTTAGATCCTGCATTTTGGTTTCGGCAATTTCGCGTACTTTAGACTGAGGTAGTTTTGCAACCTTATTTTTATTAGGAACTCCTGAACCAGACTCTATACCGGCAGCCTTCTTCAGAAGGACAGCAGCTGGCGGAGTTTTAGTAATAAAGGTAAAAGATCTATCCTCATACACAGTGATCTCAACCGGAATAATCAAGCCTACCTGATTAGCAGTGCGCTCGTTATACTCCTTGACGAAGGCCATAATATTTACACCATGTTGACCCAATGCCGGACCCACTGGCGGAGCAGGAGTAGCTTTTCCCGCAGCGACCTGGAGCTTAATAACACCTGCAACTCTTTTTGCCATAACCATTACACCTCCTTAATCTCTGATAACTGTGTAAACTTCAGCTCTATGTAATATTAATAGAGTTTTTTAATTAATTTTTTCCACTTGGGCATATTCCAGTTCCACCGGAGTGTCCCTGCCAAACATAGAAATTTTTACCTTTAGCTTGCCTTTGTCTGGATATATCTCCTCGATAATACCGTCGAAATTTTCAAAAGGACCGTTTTTGACCCTGACACTCTCATTTATCTCAAACCGCATCCTTATTTTAGGCACATCTACTCCCATGGTTCTCATAATCTGGGTTGTTTCTTCTTCAGTCAAGGGTATAGGTTTTGAACCGCTGCCCACAAAACCGGTTACACCTGGGGTATTGCGGACAACATACCATGAATCATCTGTCATTATCATTTCAACCAAAACATATCCCGGAAAGACTTTTCTTTTTATAACTTTTCGCTTACCGTCTTTGATCTCAATCTCATCCTCCATAGGCACAAGGATCCGAAAGATCTTTTCCTCCATACCCATGGATTCAATTCTTTTCTCAAGATTTGCTTTTACTTTATTTTCATAACCTGAATAAGTATGGATAACATACCATTGTTTGCTCATATAAGGGATCCCATAGGATCCCTCACCCCCCGGCTCTATCGGATAATCAGCTGCATAAGTCTACTCATAGCAGAATCGAATACCCAGATAAGGGTACTAACAATAATTACTGCCACAGCAACTACTGCAGTATAGATGAGTACTTCCTTTCGGGTAGGCCAGTGAACCTTCTTAATTTCACTGACAACACCCTTAAAGTAAGACTTCACCCTACTCAAGCTGCTTTCTCTATCTTGTTTAACCGAGACGACCTTTTTTGTCTCTGCCTTAACAGGAACTTTTTTGTCTGTATTCTTTTTTTCAGCAGCTTGATCGGCCGTCAAAGCTTTTTCTTTTTCATTTTTTTCTGGTTTCTTGAGCAAAGCCATTCAATTGCACATCCTTAAACAGCGGAAATATACACTTCCACAAACGGTATTAATTTTAAGCCCCTACATAAATAAAATTGAGACAAATTGCTTAAAAATATTAACGAGTCTCTTTATGGACAGTATGGACTTGGCAAAATCTACAGTATTTCTTCATCTCAAGCCGGCCAGAATCATTCTTTTTGTTCTTATTGGTTGTATAGTTGCGACGCTTACAATCCGTGCAAGCCATAGATACACCCACACGCACGGGTTTCCACCTCCTAAAGAAAAAAAACCTCTTACTTCCTATTTTGAGGATAACCTAAAACAATTTATCATAATTACTTTAGCCTGTCAATAGCTACAGTGACATGAAGAAAACTATGATATTTTCTAGTTTGCCTATCAAACAGCCCCATTATACCATATTCTACCTGCTCGGCAACACACTTAACACATAGGATTCTATAATAAATTTTAGGGCGGACAACACACGAGTAGACCGAGTACAGAGAAATTAGAATTCCAAAGCCAGAATCCAGGGGACAAAATTTTAGAAAACATTCCGGAGATTTAGAGCGGACTGAAATCCGCACACCCAGCCTGCATTTATGTGTGTTTTTTGATCATAAAAGAGAGATTGATATACAAAAACATCAATCTCTCCATCTAATTATTTACTCTCCATTTATGTCTACCCCAAAAACAGAGAGCCATTTCTTGAAATTCTGGATTCTGACTTCTGGATTCTGACTTCCCACTTTTGACTGTTGCTGTAGAATTGTTTTTGTTTTTACGCCAGGATGGAGGTAACCACCCCAGCCCCCACAGTACGGCCACCCTCA
>CAZHAJ010000037.1:0-13904 GCA_964530215.1 uncultured Peptococcaceae bacterium
GCGTTCATACCTATATAACTACCAATGGCAAGATCGCCAAAAAGCACACCATAAAAGCCGATATTTACACCAAAAATATTTAAAATCAAGTAATTCAGCAGCTGAGTAATAAAAGAAGTGAAACCCACTAGAAAAAATACTATTATTCGGCTGTCTTGATATAGCTTAGTCTCCATAAGCCCCACCAAATATCCACCCAGCATCATAGTTAACGCGTTCATACCTATATAACTACCAATGGCAAGATCTGCAAACAGCCCACCCAATAATCCCAAAAGTGCTCCCTCTTTAGAGCCATTTAAGAAGGCATTATAAACCACAATGATCAACAATAGATTGGGAGTAACACCGAAAATTTCAAAAAAACCCATTATTGTTCCCTGAAAAAAAATAGCTCCAATCAACATAGCAATCAGTATATAAAACCTCATCTGACCACCACCTCATTTGGGGCAGCCATAGATAATGATCCCGGAGATCTACCGCCTGTTTTTGGAGAGTGTTCCCCATTTCCCCAAGGATATGGAAGTTTAGCTATTTGATCCTCCTGCGAGGGAACAGTGAATCCCATTATTATCATTACTTCCTCTAATTTATTAATGTCGGCAAAGGGAGTTATTGATGCATTAATAAAAAGCCCTGAAGGATCCTGCTCAATAGCTGTTATTTTGCCTATAGGGATTCCCTTTGGAAATAAGCTGCCAAAGCTAGAGCTTATTACCACTTGTCCGGTGTTCAGTTCGCTGCCCAGAGGGATGTGAACCATCTTTAAATTTCCTAAAGCACTGGCTACACCCTCCACCATCCCAGGTGCCCTGTTTTCCTGAACTAAAGCGGCTACCCCACTGCGGGGATCAGTAATCAATAGTACATCGGAAGTCTGCTGAGTAACTGATATAATACGACCAACCAGTCCCTGCTGATTTAGCACCACCATATTAACCTTGAACCCATGAGCAGAACCCTTGTTTAGTGTTATTACACTGAACCAGTTGCTTACATCACGGCCGATGACCGATGCGGTTGTAAGGTTATAACCCATAACCGGCGAAATGATACTATCAAAATCTAGCAGGGTTTTAAGCCTTTCATTCTCGGACTCCAACTCCCCATAAAGCTTCAGTTGCCCCTCCAATTCCATTATTTTATCTTTCATCAGCTTATTTTCTTATTACATATTAACCATATTTAACCGGAAAGACACCAACCCTCTCAAGCGGTGCCCAACATTCATAGCTATACCCTGCAAAGGAGCGATAAAATCCTTAAGGGCAGATTCCATTGGAGTTAGATTAGCCTTACCGTATTTTGTAAGGTTAATCATGGTAAGAAGAAAAACAACCAATGTAGCCAAAACTAACAGTTTTTTTGTATTACTACCTTGCATAATCTCACCCCGGACCGGTAAAAAAACCGCTTATTTCCCATAAATTTTACGCGGATTTATCAAAACCTTTTTCAACATCTCAATGTTTTCCAATACTTTACCGGAACCATAGGCAACTGCCACAAGGGGTTCTTCTGCCATATTGACAGGCATACCTGTACTTTCACTAACCAGCCGATCAAGCCCTTTTAGTAAAGATCCACCTCCGGCCATAACAATGCCCCTATCCATTATATCTGCAGCAAGTTCTGGAGGAGTTACTTCTAAAGTTGCCTTAATAGCATCAATAATTGCGGTAACCGGTTCAGAAAGAGCCTTTTGTATTTCCTCTGATGTGACCTGGACGGTTTTTGGCAGTCCGGTGAGCAGATCCCTGCCCCTTATGTCCATAACATCTTTGTCATGATTCTCCAAAGCTGTTGCAATTTCTATCTTGATTTCCTCGGCAGTCCTTTCACCGATCATAAGATTATATGTTTTTTTAACATGATGAATTATGGCTTCGTCCATTTCATCGCCGGCTATACGAATGGAACGGCTGGTAACAATACCTCCTAAAGAGATGACTGCCACTTCAGTGGTGCCGCCTCCTATATCCACCACCATGTTTCCGGTGGGTTCATGTACCGGCAAGCCCGCTCCGATGGCGGCAGCCATCGGCTCCTCGATAAGATAAGCTTCTCTCGCCCCAGCCTGCACTGCAGCTTCCTTGACTGCTCGTTCCTCCACCGCAGTAACACCTGAAGGAACAGAAACTACTACTCTTGGGTGGACTAAAAAAGTTTTACCCCGCAGGGCTTTCTTAATAAAATATTTAATCATACTCTGAGTAACGTCAAAGTCGGCAATAACCCCGTCTTTCATCGGCCTGATGGCAATAATATTGCCCGGAGTCCGTCCTATCATCTGCTTGGCTTCTTCCCCCACCGCCAGAACATGACCTGAATCCCTCTGTATGGCAACAACTGATGGTTCCCTTAAAACAATTCCTTTTCCCCTGAGATATACCAAGGAATTTGCAGTTCCTAAATCTATCCCCATGTCCTTTGAAAACAGACCGATTCTCATAATTGTGACCCCTTTCTATTGGCAACTGATTGTCCTTGAGAATTATAACATACCCTTATCTTTAAAGCTGATAAAATTATTATCTCCAATGATTATATGATCTAATATTTCTATTCCGATTATCGCTCCTGCCTCCCTTAATCTTTGGGTAACTTCTTTATCCTCTCTGCTGGGTGTAGGATCTCCGCTGGGGTGGTTATGAAGTAAAATTATAGATGAGGCACTTTTCTTTATTGCTACCTTAAAAAGCTCCCTGGGATGAACCATAGAAGCATTTAAGGTGCCTATTGAAATTGTTTCCTTAGACAAAACTATGTTTTTTGTATTAAGAAGTAACGCACAGAAACACTCCCGATCCAGGTGACGCATTTCCTCCATTACCATCATGGCAGCGTCTTTAGGTGCCTTTATCGGTCTTTGCATTGCACCCGTAGTGCAGGCTAGTCTTTTACCAATTTCAAGGGCTGATTTAAGCTGAGAGGCTTTGACCGGTCCCATACCTTTAATTGCGCTCAGCTCTTCCACCTCAGCTTGAACAAGGTTTTTTAAGCCTGAAAAGTGACTTAGTATCTCTGTGGATAATGCAATAGCACTTTTTTCTGCAGAACCTGTCCTTAAAATCACCGCCAACAATTCTGCATCACTTAATGCTGCTGCACCTTCCCTTACTAGTCTCTCCCTGGGTCTTTGGTCACTGGGAATATCCTTCATTTTTGTGTTGTAACTCATTTAACTTATCCTTTGCTATTCAAATTAAACATAGCAAATAACACCATTAAATTTTATTTAGACAAGATATTAATACCGAAATCCTTAAGCATTAAAAATAATTTTGCCACAGGCAAGCCCACCACATTAAAATAGCATCCTTCTATACCGGCAACAAAAACGGAGCCCAAACCTTGAATTGCATAAGCACCCGCTTTATCCATTGGTTCTCCCGAATCGACATAACACTCTATTTCAGACAATAATGCCGGACGAAAAAAGACTGTTGTTTTCTCATATGTTGTATTATATCTTCCTGTTTCGGAATCAATTACGGTTAAACCGGAATATACAACATGCCGGTCACCCTGAAGACGGTTGAGCATCATTATTGCTTCTTCCCTGTCCTTGGGTTTACCCATAATTATATCTCGCCATACCACAACGGTATCAGACCCCAAAACCAAACCATATCCCAATTCCCTGGAAACCTTTTCTGCTTTTCTTTTTGATAGCAGCTCCACCAGCCTGTGGGAACTTATCGGCTCTTCGATATTCTCATCGACATCCCTTACCACCACTTTAAAATCCAGACCCAATTGCTCCAATATTTCCCTTCGTCTCGGAGATGCCGACGCTAAAATTATCGGAGGCAATAAATCAACTCCTTATGATAAAAAGTCAGTTAGTTCTGCCCACAATTACACAATCTAAATTTTTTTATATACCCAATAGCCGCCGATTAAACCAATGGCTGTAAAAATACTAAAACTCATCTTAAAACCCAAGGTCAAGGCCATAAAATGAAGATCCATGATAAAGGGGTCAAAACCGATTCTAACGGTGTTCTTTAAAAAAGGTATATACCCTCCTGCTACATCTGCGATAGCACTACCTGCTAAGCCACCTGCAACAATTAAGACTATCATTACAATACCTGAGCCATTTAAAGAAGCCATTTAATCACCTGTCTGCCATATTGTCCTACTCAACTTATTGCCTATACAGTTTAACATTTATATTTCCTCTGTGACAAGATTCCCGTATAAAAACCTTTTTTCCTGCTATGTAGATCATATCTGCCGACACAAGAAGGCAAGTGATCTATAAAAACACCAAGCGATCCCCTTTAACGGTACCGGTTTTCTCTAAGGTACCAGCCGGCAACTCTAAGACCTTTTTAGCACCTGCTATCGGAAATATGATACGCCATGGAGGAAGGTCTGACAACACTTCAAGAACTGTGAATCCATTATCAAGAAAAACAGCATCAATACTATATCTCATAAACATTGTATGAATAGAGCCACAAGGTGAAAGCAATAAGCCTTCACCGCTTTTCAGTTCTTTACTGCCCATAAGTCCCAGAAATCTTGACCAGAAAGTATTTGCCAACAAAAGCTTTTGAGCAAGTTCTATATTTTTTGTTTCATTTATGATGCTAAAGAACAATGGATCACCTTCTATGAAGGAGGGGCAAACTCTAAAGTTATCACCGATCCCGGAGATAATTCTGAGCCCGCCGCCGGCTTCTGGCTTTTAACTAAACCACTGCCCATTACGTTTACATTAAAACCCAAACCATTGAGTATTAATCCGGCTCTTTTAATGGTCATACCCCTTAAATCAGGCACAATAACAGGGGAACCATCGCCCTCCCTTTGGGCTGCCTTAATACTAACTGTCGAAGAATTCTTTAATAAGTTACCCCCTCCGGGTTTTTGCTCCACCACAAAGCCCTGACCTGCCAAATCAACCTTAAAACCGGCGTCTGATAACCACAAGCGAGCTTCCTCAGATGGGAATCCGATTACATTTGGCACCGATACAAGTCTTTCTCCCTTTATCGGCTCCGGATTATCTTTGACAACCTGCAAATCTTTGGGTATCGGCTGGTTCGGGTTTTCCGGAATGTTAAGGTACTGTAATATGTCTCTGCCCAATGTATGAAAGGTCGGGGCTGCAACTTCCCCCCCGTGATACAGACCGCCTTTGGGTTGTTCCAACAATATTAAAACTGCAATCTTTGGATTATCTGCCGGTGCAAAACCCGCAAAAGATGATACATATTTACCCTCAGCGTAACCTTTTTTACCCGGTATCGGTATCTCGGCAGTACCAGTTTTTGCTGCCACAGCATAACCGTCTAAATAACCCTGCTTAGCTGTGCCATTCATAACCACTTTTTGTAGCAACCGATCCATCTGCCCGGAAGTTTCTTTAGATATCACCTGTCTTATTACCTGCGGCTCTGTTGTTTCTACCTCCTGCTTAACAGGATCTTCAATTGATTTGACAATATAGGGTTTCATTAAGTTACCTCCATTGGCCAAGGCCGACATCGCTGTTATCAGCTGAATAGGGGTAACAGCTGCGGACTGGCCTATGGAAATTGTAGCCAAGTCAATTTCACTTACCTGTTCCTCAGGTATAAGCAGTCCTGCTTCTTCTCCCGGCAAATCTATTCCGGTGGATTTGCCAAAGCCAAAACCCTTTAAGTATTTATATGTCATGGCTTTACCTGCTTTAAGTCCCACTGAAATAAACACCGGATTACATGAATTTTGAATTCCTTCGGCAAAGGTTTGATCCTTATGTCCTGCCTTGTCCCAGCAGTTAATTTTTATGCCCGAAACCTCTATAAAACCGGGATCATAAAAATAGTCACTCTCCCTTACCAGTCCCTCCTCCAGTGCCATTGCTGCGAGGAACATCTTCATAGTAGAGCCCGGTTCATAATTATAACTAACCACAGGATTGCTGTTCCATATTTCCTGGGGATATGAACTGTATTTTGACGGTTGATAACCAGGGCGGGACCCCATTCCCAATATTTCACCCGAAGAAGGATCCATGACCACAATGATAGCTTTCTCGGGAGAAAACTTATCTTGTAACTTGTCCAGCTCATTTTCAACATAATATTGGACAGTGGAATCGATGGTTAGAACCAGATTTTTCCCGGGAACAGGAGGAATAAATTGCGATCTGGCCATGGGCACCTCCCTGCCTAATCCGTCTGTTTCAGTTAGTAACCGTCCAGGGACACCGGTTAATACGCTGTCATAAGCTCTCTCAATACCTCCCCTGGCAGAAGGGTCCATTCCTACAAAGCCCATAACATGAGCAGCGGAGTTACCATGAGGATATGAACGTCTGGTTGCGTCAACAGGTACAATGCCTATAGCCTTGTTTTCATCTATAAGATTTTTTATTTTCTCATAGTTTTCGTATTCAACCCTATGCTTAATCCAAACAAAACTTTTGCCGGAGTTCATTATATCTACTAAGCTATCCTGTTCCAGTTCCAGGATTTCCGCCATCTCCCCCAGCATTTTGGCTTTAGCCTTTTTAATTTTTTCTTCTTTATTTTCCCCTTCTTCCACTTTAACCTGAATAGAAAATATATCCGGATTTACATATATGGACTTAACAGGAGTATTGGCAACTAATTCCACTCCGTTACGGTCATAAATAATACCCCTGGGAGACTCCAAAACCAAATCCTTGCCCCGCACCTCCATTGCCTTCATACTCAATTCTTTCCCATGCACCAACTGCAGCCAAGACAGCCTAAAAAGAAGCAAAGCAAAACAGACGCCAATAAATATAAGCGCATACACTATCCTGCTTTTTATCAGATTATTGGCCTCCATTAGCTCAGCCCCCGATATCATTTTAAAAAAACTTTAGCCGGATCTTTTAAGCATTTTTGCTGACCAGTGGATCGGCTTTAAATCATCCGGCAAATGATGACAGTCATTTAACAGTGTCACTGTCCCACTGTCCCAGTCTTGGAACTCCAGTATGTTTAATGAAGCATTGTCCTGCCTTATTTTCCAGTATTTATTAAGATCCATGTGAAGTATTGTACCAATCAACGCTTTTACGGTACCGCCATGACAAACCACCACAACATTTTCTCCCATATGCCTTTCCACAATATTTCTCACCACCGGCACAATCCTGTTCACCAGTTGTGATAATTTTTCTCCTCCAGGGGTACTGTTCTCCATGGGGTTTTTCCACCATTTAGCTATGAGCTCACCATGATTTACCTTAATTTCATTGTACGTTAAACCTTCCCACTGACCAAAGTTGATTTCCCTTAATGCTGACTCCTTAATAACCTCAAGGCCATGTGGTTTAGCAATTTGATCCGCAGTTTCCACAGCCCTAACCAAGTCACTGCTATATACGGATTTTATATTTTCGGAAGAAAGACGGCACGATAAAGCCATAGCTTGTTCCAGTCCCTTTTCCGATAAAGGAATATCCCTATGGCCCTGAAACCTCATTGCTTTATTCCACTGGGTTTCCCCATGCCTTATCAAATAAATCCTGCAAATCAAAAGAATTACCTCCATTACTTTGGCTTAGCCAGTTCATCCATTAGATATAAACTTACTTACCGCAAAGTATGGCTATTTATCTATTTGATGAATGTCCTTATTTTCCTGCTGTAATAAGTCTCAAAACAATCTGTTAAAAATAACCGGTAAATATTTGTATAACGGCAAATAAACTGCCAAAACAAAAACCTCTGTCAGCTCATTTAAAGCACCGTAGGTGTCGCCTGTCAATCCCCCCAAAACACTTCTGATATAACTGCAAAACATATGTGCAAAAAGGACTGTAATAAAAAAGACTATTAATCCGCCGATCCCCCCGCAAAATAATGCTACTGATGCTGTAAATAATGACGCCACAATCAATTCAGATTTTCCGGTGTATTGAGAAAATAGCTTGCCAATACCTTCATCTCTAGCATAACTAAAAATGCTTAGCGCATAAGTCATTGCCCATCTGCCATAAACTGCCATCATAATTAATGCTGTAAAACCTGAACCTTTTTGAAAACCGGCCAGAAAAGAGTATTTAATAAGTAATAGGCAAAATACCGCCAAAACACTAAAAGCTCCAACCCTGCTGTCCCTCATTATTTCCATCTTCTTTTCCTTGGTACTTCCGCCGAATATACCGTCTACAGTATCCATAAAGCCGTCTAGGTGTATACCTCCGGTGAGTAAAACCATACTTATCACCAGTACGGCAGATCTTACTGCATCAGGATAGAATGCCCCTGTCAGCCAATCAATGAGCATTAAAAAACCGCCAAGAATTAAACCCACCACCGGAAAAAACATGCTGGAACGTCCGAACAACCTTTCATCAAAGGTAATACTCTTTGACGGTATTCTAGTCAAGTATTGCAACGCAAACAGAAAACTGTACATAAAAATTCCCGCCATCCACCGCTATTTTAAGAATTATAAACCCAATCTTTTTTTACGATATTCTATACAGGAATCTACAAACCTGGCAGCTTGCTGCCTACAACCACAAAAATGAAGATGCAGATATGAAGCCAGTAAATTTCCGGAGACATACCCGTCAAGTCTTGGTTCATCCCCTTGTCTATTTAGCGTAAATGCATAATCATCTCCATTTAACTCTTCTAGAATTGAATAGTGAAACTCGTGACCCTTAATAATTTCTCCTGAACGCACCAGTAAATTATCCCTTCTGGATATAGCAGACACATAACCAAGACCCGCTCTTTTTTTTAACATTACTGTCCTGCTGGGAATAACACCCACCATAGAATGTTCTCTGCCTTGCAGATCAACTATCGCCTCAGACAGAAGCATCATGCCTCCACATTCGGCATAAATAGGCATTCCATCAAGAAAACCTGTTTTTACTCCCTCCAGAAATTGACGGTTTTTTGAAATTTCACCCGCAAATATTTCCGGAAACCCACCTCCTACATAAAGACCATCCAGGTGTTGGGGAAAGGAGTCTCTAATGGCTGAACAACTGATAATTCTGGCACCTAAAGAAATAAGAAGGTCAAGGCCGTCTTGGTAGTAAAAATTAAAAGCATCATCTATAACTACTCCCAAATTAAACTCTGAGTTAACGTTAATATCGGAAAATATTTCTGACTTCACATGTTTTGCCGGGGGTGCAGATTTTGCAAGCTCAATTATACCGTCAATATCGATACTGCGACTTATATTCACAGCCATTAGATCCAAAAGTTCCCCTAAATTATCTTTTTCCAGGCTTGGGATTAATCCCAAATGTCTTTCCGGAAGCTCCATACAACGATCAAACTCTATTCTACCCAATACCGGTACCGAAGTGGAAGACTCAATAGCTTGCTTAAGTAGTTTGAAATGCCTGTGGGAACCTACCCGATTAAGAATTAATCCACCCAATTTTATCCTGGAATCAAAATTTTTAAATCCCGTTACCACCGCTGCGGCACTTCGTGACATTGAACGCACATCCATAATAAGCACCACTGGAGCCTCCAGAAGACGAGCTATATGAGAGGTAGAACCCTCATCTCCGGCCCCTCTGCCGTCAAATAGACCCATAACCCCTTCCACCACAGAGATGTCAGCATCCATTGCCGATCTGTAAAACAGCTCCTTAACTCCCTTTTCACCCACCATCCAGACATCCAAATTTCTACTGCACATACCTGTGGCTGCAGAATGGTAACCAGGATCTATGTAATCAGGCCCCACTTTAAAAGGTTGAACATTATAACCTGTTTGAGTCAATGCCCTCATCAAGGCAGTGGCCAGCATTGTTTTTCCAACACCGCTATGAGTACCGGCTATTACCACTCTTGGAATATGCATACTATCACCTACTCAGTAACCTAGAATAGTCCCTATGGGATATTTTAGTACCTTAAGGAGTGACAAAACTAAAATATATGTAGTATATGATAACCCCCAGTGCCACAAATAAAGCAGAACTTATATACATTAGGGAAATTGTTTGACTGATATGCCCAGGTTGTAAAGGGACATCATCATTACCTATATACGGCCTTAAAGACCAATTACCCTGGTAGCAATTATTGCCCCCCAGACGGACACCCAATGAGCCGGCAACAACTGCTTCAGGTATTCCGCTGTTGGGACTGGGATGTTTTCTATAGTCCCGTAACACCACGATAACGATATTATATATATTCTTCCCTTTAATCGCCGCAGCTGCCAATAACAATAAGCCGCCTATTCTGGCGGGAAAATAATTTGCCAAATCATCTAATCGGGCAGAGAATCGACCAAAGTAATGATACTTATCATTTTTATAGCCCACCATGGAATCCAAGGTATTAACAGCCTTGTAAGCCATTGCCATTGGGGCTCCCCCTAAAAAAGCATAAAACATTGGTGCGATAACCCCATCTACAGTATTCTCAGCCACTGTTTCCACTGTACCCCTGGTTATCTCTCGGCTATTCATATCACAGGTATCTCTTCCCACTATATGACCCAACATCTCCCTGGCATTTTCCAAATTATTATTTCTTAAAGGCATCAATACTGCTTGAGCCGCCCTAGCTAATCCCCTGGCCGCAAAAGTTGTGGACAACAACCAAATTTCAACAGCCACTGCCAGCCATGGGTGGATGTTTTTTAAAAGCAGCAGCAAGCCAAAAGTACTACAGTACACACATATTACCACCGATATTGCCATGAAAGCTCCTCCGGTCAGCCCCCACAATTTAACCGGAGAATAAACATACTTTTCCAAAACAGAAATAAATTTTCCTATTAAGACCACCGGGTGAGGAATCTTTGGTGGATCTCCAACTATTAAGTCCAGCAAAAAAGCAACAGTCACTAAAATCGGCACCGCCATCAGCAACATCCTTTTTTTGCAGACAAACCCAACAGATTATATATTTTGCCCATATCAAGACTACCCCTAACAACCTCAGCCAATCGGTCATAATCCCTTTGCCTTTGTTCCCAAGCTGAAAGAGATTGGGTATTCTCCAAAGGGCTTAATCCTTTTTTTATCCTTAATGTATCAATTAAAGATCTGCGAAATGCGGTACAATCAAAAACACCGTGTATATACGTCCCCCAAACACTTCCATCATTATTGGACGCACCCTCACTGGTACTCCCAACTTTTCCGAAGCGGTGAGTGATCTCGAAAACAGGGGATATCCCAATCCCTGCTGCCGTTCTGCCCATATGGATTTCATAACCGGTAACCTCAAGACCTTTGCTTCTCTTAAGATTTTCTGCGGAACCATAGGCCACCGCTTTTACTTGGGTGGTTACTTTCTCCTTCTCAAAGGTTGTAATCACATCCAGTAACCCCAGACCATCAATTGAACACATATTTGATTCACTTCCCAGCGGGTCATGGAGCTCCCTTCCTAGCATCTGAAAACCTCCACAGATACCCATTACCATTGCACCGGAATTTTTAGCCCTTATTATTTCATCGGCTATTCCGCTCCTTTTTAAATAAGCCAAATCCTCAATGGTATTTTTACTGCCGGGAATAATTACTAAGTCAGGACTTCCCAACGGTGTACCCTTACCCACATATCTGATATTTACATCCATCTCATCTTCCAAAGGATCAAAATCAGTAAAGTTAGCAATATGAGGAAGATGTATTATTGCTATTTCGATGGCCCGTTCATTCCTTGTATCGATTAAGGCGGGAAGTTTTTCAGGAATTGTATCCTCCTCCTGAATTCGAAACCCCTGAAAGTAAGGGACCACCCCTATAACAGGCAACCCGGTTTTATTTTCAATAAAATCTATAGCCGGCTGGAACAGTGAGAGATCCCCTCTAAATTTATTAATTATAATACCGGTTACTCTTTCTCTATCCTCCGGCTGCAGCAGTTCCAAGGTACCCACAATAGCTGCCAAAGCACCGCCTTTATCAATATCACAGACCAGCAGAACCGGAGCTTCAGCTTCTCTGGCTACTTTCATATTTACAATTTCGGTAGCCTGCAAATTAACCTCTGCCGGACTGCCTGCACCCTCAATAACCACCAGGTCATTATTGCTTTTTAATCTTTGTAAAGATTTGCATATAGTATCCCAAACTACACCGGCATAGTTGTTATGATAATCCCATGCAGAGTAATTCCCCATGGGTTTACCCAACACTATAATCTGAGAAGATGCTTCTGCAGTGGGTTTCAACAGCACCGGGTTCATATCCACCTCCGGATCCCTTCCTGCAGCCTCTGCCTGTACCACCTGTGCTCTGCCCATCTCTCCGCCTTCTCTGGTTACAAAGGAATTCAGTGCCATATTCTGAGACTTAAAAGGAGCCACTCTATACCCGTCACGATAGAAAATCCTGCATAATGCTGCCACCAAGACACTTTTCCCCACATGAGAGGCTGTTCCCTGAATCATTAAAGTCTTTGCCATTATTACCACCTATCTTTTCAGCTAGCTTATAAAATTTTTATTTACTGCCAACGACTTAATTTCCACCGCCAATCCGGCCACAACCAGATACACTTCATCCGCTTTCGATGCTATAAGCCTATTGGCTTTTCCGGAAACATCCCTGAAAGCCCGTCCCGCAGGATAAGGAGGAACAACCCCCATACCCACTTCATTGGAGACTATCAATATATCTGCTTTGGCATTGACTATAGCACCTGCTAACTCTTCAACTTTATGCATAATATATTCTTCTTTTTCTTGCTGGGGTGTTGATTGTGAAAAAGCATCATTGTCCAAAAAGATATTAGTTAACCATCCGGTGAGACAATCAATTAAAATTATACCCGACTTTTGTCCCAGTTCGTTTATTCTTTGGGACAGATTAAGGGGCTCCTCCACCGTATCCCACTTAGCAGGTCTTCTGCTACGGTGAATATTTACCCGACGGGCAAATTCATCATCAAACGCCTTAAGGGTAGCAATATAGGTTACTGAGTCACTCATATCAACTGCCATCTGTTCGGCAAACTCGCTCTTGCCACTACGAGTTCCACCCAACACTAAAATTGTTCTCTTTATATTCATCTTTTTCTCCATAAACATACTGATAATAATAGCAACTCCCCGGACAAAGACCGGGGAGTTATCCCTGCAAAAGCCCTCTATAAAACAAGGGGCTTACGCCCTAGCAGTATCCTGAAGCATTAAAGCTTACTCCTTGGCACAAAGAATTTTAACCCTGCCCACCAGCTCTTCAATTAGATGAGGCAATGGTTCCGATTTGGTACCAACCAATTCTACCGGTCCACGTATCAAAGGTATCAAAACTTTATTAGCGGAACTGGAACTAACGGCTGTGGCCATAGAAGGAGTCATTTCTCCCAACATGGAATTGGGAAACATAATGCTTATAGGCCCCAAAATCAAATCCACTTTAGAAGCGTTATGTACAACCGCATTTTCCCCGGTAGCACCCTCGTTTGCTCCTGCCTTAAGCATCATGGATGTGGCTAACGCATTAGTTCCCAAAGCCAGTATTTCGACTTCGGGGAGTTCCCTTCTTACTTTTTCTACGATATGCTTTCCGATTCCTCCACCTTGACCATCTATAACTGCAATTTTCATATAATATATCACCGTCCATATATTATATCACAAAAAACACATTTAAAAAGAGCAGGCTGATAACACCTGCTCAATTACGTCGTACTATAAAAATGCCATGAACAGTAAATGTTTTTGGTCGAAGTCCACACATTTTACACAATAGCTGTCACATATTGCTACATTTTACCATTATCCCCAGTCTGTGTATATCCTTGTGGATAAATCGTTGTTTTACTGATTTTAGTTATTGGTCTGATGTAATTTCGATTCCAGCTCAACTATTTGACGGTTTTTGCCAAGTAACCATCGTGCATATCGATAATTTGCCTTTAATAGCTTTTTATTCTCTTTTTCCATCTGACTTTGTAGATTCATCTTATGGTTTTCTA
>CAZHAJ010000038.1:0-11172 GCA_964530215.1 uncultured Peptococcaceae bacterium
GTATGGAGAGATTGATGTTTTGTATAATCAATCTCTCTTTTATAATTAAAAATACACATAAAAGTGCAGGCTGGGTGTGCGGATTTCAATCCCTTCTGAAATGTACTCCTCCCCCCTCATGCAAGATAATCTATATAGATAAGCTATACAGGAGGATATATATATAATTCTTGATCGGAATTTTCTAATTCTGTATTCTGGCTTCTGACTTCTGTATTCCTCTGAAATTATATATCGATCACAGTCTTTGTGACTCTCTATTTATCTAATAAAAAATTTTTTATCAGGAAAACCCTTTAATGTCGGCTTACTATCCAACCCCTTATATTGAGCCATTACCTTGAATGTGTTTCCCATGCCCTCTGCCATTACCAGTTTTTTAACTGCCATAGTCTCTTTTATAAACTCTGCGCCAGAAACATTATTAGTTTTTAAATCCTGTAAGTAATTAATTATTCCTAAATTAATTAAAAAAGACATCTGATTATTATAACCCACTGTCTCAAAGCCTGCCTGTCTTCCCCATTCTTCCAAGTCGGTAAAATTTACATGTGCAGTTATATCTTGACTGCCAGGGCATTTATACAAACTGTCTCCCAAACAATGCTTGTGATATGTACGCAAAGTGCCCTTTATCCTGTGTTGGGAGAAAATATCAGGCAACTTGTCTCCATAATCTATGGTAAGAAGAAACCCCTCATCTAGGTACCCTGCAATTTGAAAAAGCCATCTTCTCATACCTAAATTAATCTCAATTATTTGTCCTTCTTCTAGAGTAAAAGGAAGCTTGTTTAGATAATCTTCAATTTCAACGGAAGACACTGGGCCATTGACTTCCCGCAGCTCACCTTTATCGCAGTAAACATAAATCTCAAAATACTTACCGTTTTCTCTAATAATTCTATTAACGGGGAAAGAGTCCAGAAGTTCGTTAGAGAATACACATCCTTGAACAGATATAAGTTTTTTTTGTTCAGTTTCCCAATGTATTCCCCAAGAGGGCTGTTTAATTTCATTTAAAAAATTTTTTTGTCTTTGAATCATTGATGGACTTTTTTCCACTATAATATATTCCATGCTCTTAAAAAAATCGGGATATTTTTTATAACAATGGGATAGAATGTCTCCGGCCAGCAAACCTTTGCCTGCTCCATATTCAGCTAATGTCCATTTTTCGGGATTACCACATATATTCCACATCTGATAAAACTGGTCCGCTAAAACTACCCCAAAATAAGAACTAACATCTGAACTGGTATAAAAATCACCGCTTTTTCCTATCCTCTCAACATCATTCATGTAATACCCAGATTCAGGATGATACAGTGCCAAATCCATATACTGTGCGAAAGTCACCGGACCCCTCTTTTTGATTTCTTTGATTATTGGTTCGGAAGACATATTTAATACCTCATCTATTCCAAAACTGTGATTTTTCAGTGCGGAATTTAAATGTTTTTATTATTTCTTGTTTGCTTTAATCCTTACACCCAGAAGCCTGACATCACCTTCCCTACGGGTAATCTTCTCTTGATCGAAATGTTCCAAAAGGGGTAAAGCATATTTCCGTGACGTAGCAAAGATATCTCTAAACTGTGACACCGATATTTCGTTATATTCATTTAAGTACTGGATAAGCTTTTTTTGAATTTCCTTAATAACCGAATTGTGAAATAGCAACTCCGATGACACCCTTACTAATATACCTTTTGACACAAGAAAATTAAGCACTTCTTGTGATCCATTAGGTGTCATATTCAAGTGCATAACAGTCTCCTCCCAAGAAGGGGGCTGAAGTCCTTTTTGCTGAAATGTGGATTCTATTATTGATATTTTACTCTGCAACTCGGAGTCAGGACCGACGGCAAAATCAGGTTCTGATACAGTTGTTGACTGATAAGAGATATAAGCATCGTCCTTCATTGCCTTTAACAGCATCTGAAATTGTCTGGCATTCAGGGACTTAAAAATTTTTGAGCGCAGCTCTTCTTTTGGATAACCTTCTCTTAAGGGGTATTTTTGATGATAGCTTATTAATGCTTTTTTCAGCTTTGACACCCAATTTTTATAGGTAAAACTGTCTATATACCAACGCAGTCCGTCGGCCTCAACTTCCTTAACCCGATCCTGTTCCAACAATCCCCGTATAATTATTGCTGTCACTTTTTTTTCAATGCCGGTATTTAAAGATATTTCATCTTTATTATGCATGGAAGATGTGCTTTCTAAAAATTGCACAATTAGCTGAGATGGATCTCCTTCCTCCTTTATGGAAAAAGAATTTAACACATCGTCGTGATACCTTGAATACTTAATGGTTCCAACATCAATAATAGTTCCCCCACCTATGGTTCTCATTGGAGAGTATGAACGTATTACAAACCTGTCTCCCCTAAGTGCTAAAGCATTTTTCTCTAATTCCAACTGCACATAAGCCCATTGACTTGGTTCAAGCTCTTCCCTGTCCAACAATCTTATTCTGCCAAATATTTCTGAAGTTCCTATGTAAATTCTAACCCTGGAGTAGTTTTTAATTTTTCTTGCATTACCGAGCAACTGCAGCCTGGCATCCAGTCTCAATGCAGGTTTTAAAGTCCCGGGAGTAGCCACCACACTTCCTCTGAAAACCTGGTCTACTTCTATATTACTGATATTGACTGCTACTCTTTGTCCGGCTCCGGCACTTTCTACTTTTTGTCCGTGGACATGAATATTTCTCACCTTTGACTTTAGTTCCTGGGGCATAAGCTCCACTGTTTCTCCGACTTGTAGTGCACCTGACGTCATGGTACCCGTCACCACGGTGCCAAATCCCGACAACGTAAAAACCCTATCCACCGGCAGACGCATAATTCCTTTTTGAGATCTGGGCCTAATCTTCTGGGCCAACTGATAGACTGTTTCCTTTAACACATTAATTCCCTGACCTGTTACTGATGAGACTTTAACCACCGGTGCACCTTGAAGGACTGTTCCCTTTAAAAACTGGGATATCTCTTCATCAATAAGAGAAAGCCACTCCTGATCCACTAAGTCAGTTTTGGTTAGCGCCACTATACCGTTTTTTACCTGCAAAAGTTCCAAAATATCCATATGTTCCCTGGTTTGTGGCATTACACCTTCATCCGCTGCAATGACCATAATAACCACATCGATACCGCCTACACCGGCCAGCATATTCTTGATAAATTTTTCATGGCCGGGAACATCCACGATACCTGCCCGTAATCCGTCCTTAAAATCTATAAAAGCAAAACCCAATTCTATGGAAATACCCCGCTCCGCTTCCTCCCTAAGTCTATCTGTATTAATACCGGTCAATGCTTTTACCAATTGGGTTTTTCCGTGATCCACGTGTCCAGCAGTGCCGATCACAAAACTTTTCATATATTACTCGCTCTCCTTAAATGCCGCAATCAACGAATCAACCAGCAATTTTTTCTCTCCCTGCAACAAAGTTCTGACATCCAACAGAAGTCTGTTATCTCTAATAATTCCCATAACTGCAGGATTATTTTGCCTGAGACGCAGAGCAAGCTGGTCCACCCCAAGACCTAAAGGCTTAACAGCCACCAGCCATGAGGGTAAATTTGCTGTGGGCATCGCGCCGCCCCCGACAGCAGACATACCTCTCTCAAAGGAAACAGTAGCCTGACCACTTATTTTTTTTGTTAATTCCAGACATAGGGATTTAGCCTCTGAGAGCAGCTTTTCATCATCCACAGTCAACATACGAAGAGTGGGTATTTTTTCGGACACCTCAGTAAAGTCAAGATATTCTTTAAAAGTTGCCTCCAGTGCGGCTACCGTTAGTTTATCTACTCTTACCGCTCTGGCAAGGGGATTCTTTGCTATTTTTTTAAGCAGTTCTTTATTGCCCAATAAAATGCCTGCTTGTGGGCCGCCTAGGAGCTTGTCTCCTGAAAATGTAATCAGATCAGCACCTGTACTTACTGTCTGTTGTACTGTCTGCTCAACGGGCAATCCGTATCTTTCCGTTTCCACCAAAGAGCCGCTGCCCAAATCGCACATTACCGGTACACCGCTATCAAGTCCTATTTTCACCAGTTCCTGCACTGTAGTTTCCTTGGTAAAACCAACAATTTTATAATTACTGGTATGAACATACAAAATAAGGGCAGTATTCTCGCTAATGGCATTAACATAGTCACTGGGATGAGTTTTGTTGGTAGAGCCTACTTCTTTAATTGTTGCGCCACTTTGCTCCATTACCTCATGGACTCGGAAGGAGCCTCCTATCTCCACCAGTTGACCCCTGGATACTATTACTTCTTTACCCTTTGCCAAAGTACTTAAAGCCAAAAGCACCGCAGCTGCATTATTATTTACCACCAGAGACGATTGGGCACCGGTTATTTTAGTTAACAAGCCCTGCAAAGGTGCATGGCGGGAGCCTCTTTTTCCGCTTTCCAATTCAAGCTCCAGATTGGTATAACCTGAAGCCGCTTCATTTACAGCTTCAATGGCTGCATCGCTTAAAACAGATCTCCCAAGATTGGTATGAAGCACCACCCCGGTAGCATTTATCACTCTTCGCAGATTTGACTTATAATTATAGCTTAACCATAGATCAATTTGTTGGCTTATCACCGAAAGGTCCAACCATTTATGTTCTTCTCCCTCTTTTATTCTTCCTTCAATTATTAATAGTCTAACATCATTTATAGTATCCCTTACTGCCTCCAGCACCATCCCCCGGGGGTAGAAACTCATCAGTTTATTTATTTCTGAGTAAGCCAACACCTCATCAACCTTTGGTATTTTTCTCAATAGAGAATTATCAGGCATTTTATTACCTCCGTATCACTTAAAAGGGCGAATGGTAAAGCAGATTTTTATAAATTATAAACTATCCGCTAATCTTTGGAGATACCACTACTCCTTGATGTACAGTTACAATGCCTCCCGCTAGTTCATAATAATCAACTTCACATAGACCTTGATTTGCAAATATCTCTTTTATTTCTGTCTGATGCGGAAAGTTTTTTAATGAATTGGCCAAATAACTGTACGGGCCTTTTTGCCCAACTCCCATCTTTCCCAACAAAGGAACTAAATAATTGAAGTACAGATAATAGCCCTGCTTAAAAATTGGAATGCCGGGCTTTGAAAGTTCCAATGATACCACTCTGCCACCGGGTTTTACTACCCTGGACATTTCACCAATCACTTTTCCGATGTCAGGCACATTTCGAAGGGCAAATCCAATCACAGCACAATCGAATTCACCATCAGGAAAGGGTAAATCCATTGCATTGCCATGAGTCAGTTGGATATTGCTACCATAAAGCGAATTTGCAATATTTGACCGTCCCTTTTCAAGCATTTTTTCACAGAAATCAATCCCTACAACACTTCCATTGCCCTGCAACGCTTTAGCCATCTCTAAGGACAGCATACCTGTCCCGCAGCAGACATCTAAAACCTTATCTCCTGGTTTAATATTGCATTTTGATACAGCAAAACTCCTCCAATATTTATCTAAATTAAAAGTTAAGGCTGTATTAAGAAAATCATACCTATGAGCTATTCTGCTAAAAATGTCGTGAACGTACTGTTCTTTGCTGTTATATTTATCTGGTATTTGAACCACAATACTCCCTCTCAGCCAACCATTCTCTTGCTTCCCATACCATTATTCATTAAAAACATAACTAATTTTTCTAATTCATCTCTGCTTTTGCCCGGGGTCAATTTTTCCAAATTGAATGATGCCCTCTTGAAAAATCTTTGTTTTTGCTCACAGATACTTTCAGTGATACCTAAAGCCATTCCCAAAGCATGGCCAAAATCCCAAAGATACTGTTGCTGAAAACTATCTGCCCCGGCTTCAATTCCACCCAACTTGCAGCATCCGCCATAAAACTCTGCATAATCTGCTCTTAACGGTTTTTGCCTTTCGGATGAAAAATCAATTCCTTGATTCTTTAGATAAACAACAGATTTCTCATTAACACCGCAGATTATTTCTGAAATACCTTTAAGATGCTCTATCAAGCCGGCATTACAGAGGGTTGTAAAAAATCTTCCGTAAAGGTAGTCCCCTATCAGAACGGGGTACTGACAATGGGATTCATTGCAACTTACCAGATGTGAATCACTGTCCTCGTTAACATTGTGATGAGCTAGCATGGCAAGTGAAATAAATTGCATAACCTCCGCCAAATGCACAATCCTGTCTGTTATTGGTCCGTAAATCCTAGCTGCAAATAGAACCATCGAAGAGCCCAAATACGATTCTAATTTGTCCGGCACTTTAATATATTCTTCAACGTAACCATCCTTAGTATTAATAAGGCTGCCTACTCTTTTTTTGATTAAGATCAATTGTTCCATTATAGGGCTAAGCATTTCCTGCAAAAAAACACCCCTTTTCCTTAAACTATAGTATATTCTAGGCAGCATTTTTATTTCCTTCCCGATTAAGAAAATATGCTATCAATATAAGAAGCCCTGCTTCCGGTATACATCAGGAGCAAGGCTTCACAAATTACAATTTAACCGACTATGAATAAATATCCCCCCTATAGATTCACGGCAACTTGCGGAACTACCCCGGGAGGCAACATACCCCTTACTGTTTCCTTCGCAGTCATATGCGAAGCATTAAAATGTTCCGTCATGTAGTTGCAGGCATCCCACGGGTTCACTTTATCTCCACAAGTAAAAACGTCCACTGCCGCATATCCCAGTTCGGGCCAAGTATGAATCGCCAAGTGTGATTCTGAGATCACCACCACGCCACTAATACCTTGAGGACTGAACTTATGAAAAACCACTTCCCTGACTTCAGCACCTGATTCCAGTGCAGCATTCACCATGATGCTTTCAACCTTCTTAACATCATTCAAAGCATCAAATGGGCATCCGTGGATTTCAGCCAAAACGTGGCGGCCCAAAGGTTTCAACATTATCATCCCCCTTTTATGGATAAAATAATTGGAACCCACAAAACTAAAGGTGGCCAATTACAACAAAATAAATTTTAATCATAATAACACTATTTGTCAACAAAATTTTAATTATTTCAAAGGATTTCCGGTGCTATTCTACAAAGCTTGTCAATGTTCCCACAGACTCTACGCAAACCTCCACCTTATCCCCTCTTTTCAAAGGTCCCACTCCGGACGGAGTACCCGTTAATATAACATCTCCTGGCATTAGCGTCATTACTTGGGAAGCATAACTGATTATTTCCCGTGTATTAAAAATAAACTTACATGTGTTTGATTTCTGCTTAATTTGGCCATTAAGGTAGAGCTCAATCCCTAAATTATCCGGATTTATACCGTTAACTATATAAGGACCTAAAGGTAAAAAACCGTCAAAAGACTTTGCCCTAGTCCACTGAACATCGTATTTTTGCAAATCCCGTGCAGTCACATCATTGGCACAGGTATAACCCAGCACATATTTATCAGCTTCCTGTATAGAAATATTTTTACCCTGCCTGCCTATAACAATAGCCAACTCGGCTTCATAGTCTACTCTTTTGCTGGTTTCGGGATAGCAAATATTTCCCCCTGTCCTTAAAACAGAACTGGGTGGCTTAAGAAATAAAAGGGGTTCTCCGGGCAGATCAAGACCCATTTCAATTGCATGGTCCCGATAGTTTAAACCCACACAAATCACTTTCGTTGGCTCACAAGGAGCTTCAATCCTCACATTATCAAGATCATATGCTTCACCAAGGGAATACGGTTCCTCAAAAGGATTATTAATACGCCGTACCCATCTTCCTTCAACCAAACCGTAGGAAGTGTTACCCCCTTGGTAAAACCTACATATTTTTGACATGAAATCTTACTCCCTTAAACAAAAAAGTGTGACATTCCCATAAATACCCTGATAAACATGATGTTACTGCTGTTCCAAAACCAGATATATTAATGGCGTAATTCCAAAAATCATTGCCGTAGCAGCTGACACAACTCCGGAATCATTAAAAATTAACGCAGTACCGCTTCCCACAGTTACCCCTATCAAACCTATAAAAACATACGGGAATTTCCTTTTAATGCTCTCCATAACTCCGGTGGGTCGATAAAAAAGAACTCCCATTATCCCTATGCTGGCCAATAAGACCCTGCTCCAGATAGTGTATTTTATTAATTTAATATTCATCTCAATCTTTCTGCCAATAATATTAACAACCTGTTCCCAGTTGCCACCATAAATTATCATTGAGGCAGTTCTGCCAATATGAGATTGATATTCTGCCGGTCTGGAAATATCATAAGCAATTAATGATATTAATAACATTATAATCCCTAAAATAAATACCACAATATTTTTCCAGGAAAACCTGATTTTCAGAAAAAGCAAAATCGCAAGCAAAAAAGAAGTTGACGCTGCAATTAATCCACCCACATTGGTTCCAAGCTGTGGTGCGGATACCAGAAGAATCACTACCAGATAAACAACGCAGGTTAGAATAATCATTGACCTGCGTCTTTGTTCACAATCATTAACGATAACGGCGGTGCCCATCAATGTGGAGCCGATAAGCACTCCCATATACTCATTGCCCAACCCATAAAATCTGGCTCCCGCTATGGGATCATACCCTAAAATCGAAGCCTTCTGCAGGTATGAACCGGTGGCAATGTCTAATGATATAGCGGCCGAGGTAACAAGACATACCAAAAGAAGAGGAGATAGGTTTCTGTTTTTTTTATTCAATCCCACCAGGGCCATTACTATCAGCATGGTAGTAACCAGCAGTTCTGCAGCACTGACAAATATCCCTGCCGGCGGAAGCAATGGTATAATCAATAAAGCCAAAGGTACAGACATTATCCACAGTAATACCCACTTATATTTTTTTCTTCCATTAAAACGCAAAAACAATAAAACAAACAAAAAACTTAAAACAATAATCTGAAATAGCACATATCCCTTCAAAATATAAGGTCTTAGTTCATACGTATTGCTCAGCACTTCATGCATTTTACTAATTACAGAAACATCAATTCCCCCCGGTATGACTCTGACCGGTTCACCCATAAAGATTGATTCGGATTTAATTCCGATAAATTTTAGAACAGTGGGTGCAATATCCAAATTTTTTATTATCCCTGGTCTTTTGGTGCTGGGAGAGGTAACAATACCCTGCTCTATCGGTCCCCCATAAAAAGCCACCGGTGACAACTTATCCTTTTTATCAATATTATTCTCACCGGGAACAGTGGACAGCAAAATTACCAGGTCACTTTCGGGATCAATCTGCTGAAGCAATTTATCCATAAAGCAGTCAATATAGCCCATGGTATTCCTCCGCCATTTGCTCCACTCGTCTTCCGCCATGTACTCACGTACATCCCTTAACCTTGACAGATCCCCAATATTAACCCCGATGAGTCTGACGTCATCAGGCAAAGAGTTTATTTCTTCTAGCAATTTATGATAATCTGTGATCCACTCTCCGGGAAATTGGTTATCCTTTTTCAAAACATTTCTGTCAATTAAACCGGTATCTATGTAACCCTGATTATCCATTATCATTGTAACTACAGGTCTTCTAGGTCCGTTAATACTATCGCAGTTGCCGAAAACCGCGGTGCTAAGACCCCTTCCCCGCAATGCTGTTCCCATAGCTCCCGGAAAAACAGGATATTTTAGATCTCGGTTTACAAATTTGATTTTTTCAATATCGGAATAAACAATAAAACCTTCCGGAGGAACTCGTCCCGTCCACTGCCGATATTTTATTGTAGCTTTATCACCATTCAGATCTTCTTCATCATCTTTTATTGACGACGAAGGAGACGGCGCAATTATGTGGGCACCGGCACCGAGGGTAGCATATGAGTTTTCCAGATTGATTAGTCCCCCGGTATTTACATTTATAAGACCCGAGGCACCTGAAGAGAAAACTCTTCCCAAATTGGGAGGCAGTTCTTTTATATCCTCTATACCAAGGTAATCCACCACAATTATATAAACTTTGCCAGAGTCACCTTTTGGGGCTATAATCTCCCTTGCCTTTTCTCTGTGTCCTGGAAAAACTATGTCAACAGTGGAATCCCAAATAAAAATTCTACCCAACAATAAAAAAATTATCGGAACAATAACAGCTAAAATAAAAGCAGCATTTTTTTGCAAATACCTCACTCCAAAATCCATCAAATCTGCTTATAATAAAGGTTTTGGTAAACTTCTTCTGTTTTTTTAACCATTTTATCCACCGAAAATCTTTCTTTTAAAATCTCACCACTTTGGCTACCCATATATTTTGACCTCTCAGGATTACTGAGTAAGTCCTTGATAGCTGTTGATAGTGCCGATACACTCTTTGCCTTGACCAATAATCCATTTCTGCCATTTTCAATCACTTCCGGAATACCCCCTACTTCTGTTGCTACCACAGGGCATTGGGCTTGTAACGCCTCCAACACAGTTAACGGCAGTCCCTCGGTTAATGAAGCCAGAACAAAAACATCTGAAATATCCATAATTGAATCAATATCCATCCTGTTACCCACAAAAAAAATTTTACCCATTAAGTTCAGACTCATGGACAAATTTTCCAGGTCCTTTTTTAATGGACCGTCTCCCACCACTAAAAAAACTACATCTTTATATTCTTTCATAACTTCTGCGGCAGATCTTACAAAATAAGCTACACCTTTTTGTGGCGCCAATCTCGCCACTGTTGTTATAATTTTTTTGTTTTCCGGAATTCCAAGCTCCTTCAGCAATAGGTTTTTATCTTTTTTGTTATGATTAATGTTCTGACTTATGCCGTTATATATCGTAATTACTTTATCTTGTTTAACTTTTACTTCTTCAACGAACTCCTTATTCAAATTATTAGATACCGTGATAATCTTCTGAGTAAATTTAGACAGAAGCAGTTCAGATAATATACATACATTTTTTTTGTAGACGGGATGCATACTTTGGAGCACAGAGCCGTGAACTGTCATTACGATAATGGGTATACCGGAAAGCAACGCAGCTATTCGACCCAACAGGCCTGCCTTAAAACTGTGAACATGAACAATATCCGGACGAGAAATCCTAAGAAAAGAGATAAGTCGTTTTATTGTGTCAATGTCTTTATATATATCCAGTTCTTCCACAATTTCGTCTCTCATGTTTTGATGAATGACCAGCGAAATATAGCGTGTCAGCAAATCGGCGGGATTG
>CAZHAJ010000038.1:11182-13549 GCA_964530215.1 uncultured Peptococcaceae bacterium
ATTTCAATGGACTTAATTCCTTTTTTTTTAATAGACTCTGCCATGGGACCTGATGGACAAATCACCAGGTGGTGGAATTTTTCTTGATTAGAATTAATAACAAGCTCCATCAAATGATTTTTCATGCCCCCTGTGGCAGTCCTTATGATATGAACTATTTTAACCTTAGCCATTGAATGCCTCCGATGAAAATTTATACAGCATTTTTATATTATTTCCCCAAATCATAGGCAACACTCATAACACTTAGCGGATTTAATATATAAAAAAAACTGCTGATAATAATTTCAGCAGTGGAAACAAATAAAGATTTCCCAAACTTTTATATTTGGGTGTCTTAATTAATTATTTTTGTTTATTGTTCAGATATAGCATTAGTAGGGCAGCTTTCCATCGCTTCATTCACTTGTTCCTCTAATTCTGCCGCAATTTCACCTTCAGCTGCCTGAGCTTTCTCATCGTCATTCCAGTCAAAGACTTCCGGGCATATATCCACACATGCCCCACAGCTTATACAAAGATCTTGGTCAACTACTACTTTCATTTTAATAACCTCCCGTTTAATTAAAAATCAGTTTGCAGCTTATAAAATTATGCCAGGAAATTTGCTTAATGGCAAATCAAACTTTAACTTAAATAATACTAAATTATTTCCTCCAACTACTTGACCAATTCGTATTTTGCGGTGTATTCTTTTCTATGGTGTTTATTCTAAAAGCTAAAGTAATCTTCTGCTTTTAGAATAATATTTTCTCATTATTTAGGAGGTAAAAAAATGTCTGAACAAGTCACCAGAAGGTGGCCCGTGGTACTGGGAACTTTGACAGTAGTCCCCTGCCTGGGCGCTGTGTACGCATGGAGTGTATTCTCCAAGCCTGTACAAAGTCTTTTTGGGGCACAGTTAGGTGTTGATCCAGCCACCCTAACCACCCCGGTTGGAAGAATCTTCTCCATCGTTATTCTAATGTTTGCAGTATCTGCTTTAATCGCAGGAAAACTGCAGGATCGACTTGGACCCCGCTGGATAACTTTTATCGGCGGTATTTTACTGGGAGGAGGACTGATCCTGGCCAGTAAAGCTCAGTCTGTAACACAGCTCCAGATTTATTATGGTGTGGTTGCAGGTTCTGGACTCGGTTTTGGATATGTCTGTCCTCTGGCTACATGTGTAAAGTGGTTCCCTGACAGAAAAGGTCTTATCACTGGTGTTGCTGTCGGTGGTATGGGTGCAGGCTCCACTATCTTCGCACCCTTGGCAAAGTATTTAATTGACGTTAAAGGTGTTATGCCTACTTTTGCAATTCTCGGTGTTATATTTTTTATTCTTATATCAGTAGGCTCACAATTTCTAAAAAACCCACCCCCTGGGTTCAAACCTGCCGGCTGGGAACCTCCCAAAGATACAGCAGGTAAAGGTACTGTAGATTTCACTATGGGACAAATGCTTTCTACCCCACAATTTTATATTATCTGGATCATGTTCCTACTTGGCTGCACCGCAGCATTGATGGTATACGGTCTAGCCTCACCTGTTGGACAGCAAATTGCCGGACTTACTGTAGCCCAAGCAACCGGGGTGGTAGCAATAATGGGTCTGTTAAACTCTGGTGGACGTCTATTTTGGGGTGGCATATCCGACAAACTGGGCAGAATGCGCACCCTATCAGTTGTATTCATAGTATGTGCCTTTGCAATGTTCTTACTTATGAATGCCAGCGGATATGTAATATTCCTTACTGCCTCCAGCCTTGTTGCCCTTAGCCTTGGTGGATTTATGGCCACTTTCCCCGCCACAACAGCGGATTTTTATGGCTCTAAAAATCTTGGCGGCAATTACGGCTTAGTGTATCTGGCTTATGGATTTGGTGCAGTTACCGGTATGGAGTTGGGTACAAGATTTTTGGCAACAAACATTAATACAGCTTTTATCATATCAGCTGTCCTTTGTCTTATTGGTTCAGCCATGGCTTTTGTAACAAAACCGCCAGTTTTAAAAACCAATACAGACAATAAGTAACCAATTATTTAACAACAGAAGGTATTAAACTCTTATATAAAGACTTTTCTCAACTGTGATCAACATTAAAATGTTGGTCACAGTTGTTTTTTGGCTGGTAGACCACAATAAGGGGCGTTAAAGAGGAATACAGAAGTCAGAAGCCAGAATTTTAAGAAGTGACTTTCTGTCAATTGTTTAGGTAGAACCCCCATATGGAGAGTAAATGTGGTCAGCGTGTGTGGGTTTCAGTCCGGACAAAGTTACTTTGGTTGAAAGTCCTCCCCCTTCATGCAAGAGTTACCTTTCTATGCAAACATCATATATAAAATTCTTGCTCTGAACCTCTCAAAGTTCCTGACCCCAAAAGC
>CAZHAJ010000039.1:0-7985 GCA_964530215.1 uncultured Peptococcaceae bacterium
ACTGCTTGCCAGAGTTAAGGCAGTAATGCGTCGCACATCAGATGGGGATAAGGATACTGTAAAGGTTACCAAGGATACAATTACCAGAGGTAAACACTTTGAAATAAATCCAAAAATGCGAAGTGTAAGGATATGTGATCAGTCAATTGCCCTCACTGTAAAGGAATTTGACTTGCTATTTGTCTTAGCCAAATATCCCGGCAGGGTGTTTACTAGAGATGAGCTCTTGCAGGGGGTGTGGGGTTATGATTATAAGGGGGATACTCGTACTGTAGACACCCATGTGAATAGACTAAGGGACAAACTAAACAGCGTTTCTCAACAACTTGAGATAATTCACACAGTATGGGGAGTGGGGTATAAATTTGAGGTGACATAATGAAAGTATTCAGAAAAAGTGTGGTTGCTAAGCTGTGGCTTACAATGGTGATTCTTGTACTTATAATTACTTGGATTACCGTTGCAGTTCAATCAAGTATCATTGAAGGAATATACTATAGGCAGCAGATCGATCATATATCACAACAGGCTTATGATATTTCTAGTGCAATACACTCAGACAGTGATATTGCTGATAAAATAAGCCTTTTCTCTACGCTGACAAATTCTAATATAATGCTTATTAACCGTGAGGGACTAATTGAGGAGTGCCATGGAATGGGCATGTATATTAGTTCAACAGATGGTATGTCACAGGGGGTCAGCGTGATTAGCCACCATGGGGAGTTTATGTCAAAGGAAGATTTTAACAGGGTCCTTTCTGGTGCAAGCATTTCATACAGCGGAATGAGTCATGTAATAGATGCTGAAGTTCTTTCTGTGGCAGTGCCAGTTGCAATAGATGGGGAGATAACTAGGGTTTTGATTGTTAGTCATTCAATGGCAATTTATAAAGGGCAGCTATCTGGCTTTCAAAGGATTATTCTAAATGTCGGTATAGGTGGACTGTTATTGGCATCTTTTCTGAGTTTTCTTTTTTCCCGCTCTTTATCGAGACCATTAATAAGAATGAACGAAGTAGCATTGGCAATGTCTGAGGGTGATTTTTCCAGAAAAGTAGAAGTGAGGACCAGTGATGAAATTGGTATTTTATCTAACTCTTTAAATACCCTTTCATATGAACTTCGGGATAAGATATTAACTTTAGAAAAGCTTGATCAGACTAGAAAGGATTTTCTAGCTGGAATTTCTCACGAGCTGAGAACTCCTCTGACAATAATTCAGGGCTATGCAGAGGCCTTGCAGGATGATATCGTTGCTTCTGAAGAAGAAAGAAGAGGTCTAGTTGATGGGATAGTAGAAGAAATGGGTCGATTGAAAAGGCTAGTTTCTGAACTGCTTGACTTAAGGAAGATAGAAATGGGTCAAGAGACTATTGAGTTGGCTAAAATTGATGCTTTACCAATATTGAAAAAATCAGTTGATAAGATGAAAACCCTTGCTGATAGTAAGAGCATTAACCTTGATATTGAAATTGAAAAAAGCCTCCCAGTCCTTGCTAATACTGATCGATTGGAACAGGTCATGCTTAATCTAATTGAAAATGCACTGAGGTTTACACCCATAGGTGGTATTGTATCTATTAAAGCAAAAAGGGTTGACGGATTTGCACATATAAGTGTAATCGATAGTGGATCAGGGATTCCTCAGGAAGAACAGGAATTAATTTGGGAAAAGTTTTACAAGACAGATAAATCTAGAGCCAGAAAAGATGGTGGTGGAACCGGATTGGGATTGTCAATAGTGAAGAGATTGATTGAAAAAATGGGGGGTAGCGTAGGCTTAAGCAGTTTGCCAGGTAGGGGCACTACTTTTTATTTCACCTTGATGTTGGATGAATAATAATCTTAATTCTGTATTATTGAGATGATAGGTGCTAATAGCGTTAAATTAGGACAATTATAAGAATTTATAGATAGGCGTTGACAAAAGTCAACGCCTTAAATTTTTTTATTACGTTAGCACAGATAGATTTTAAAATGCATAAACTACCTTTGTGGTAAACCAAGCAGCTGAGGTTTTGTGGCAGAAGCAACCATTTTTCGGAAGATTATAAAATAAATTTTTACATATTGACAACCAGAAGACGTTATTATAAACTATGACCAATCATCATAAAGCGCATAGGAATTATAACCATATAAAAATAGTTGGAATTATTGCATACGTTCAGTGGGATCTAGATTCTAAACGGTTCCATACCGACGCTTTTTGCCTTAAAAGGATATTTCTATTCTTCTGAAACAGACTTAACTTTAATTAACCAACAAATCAATATTTTGAGGAGAGTAATTATGATTCGAGATGTAGGCTTAAAGACAATATTATCATTTTTATTGGCGTTAATGATTGTTGTTGGGGTGACTGGTTGCGGAAGAAATCGAGGTGGGGAGGATGACCAAACTCTAGTCAGAGTCGGCTACTTCCCGAATATGACTCATGCTCAGGCATTGGTGGGTTTTAATGACGGATCTTTCAGAGAGGCATTGGGGGATAATGTGGTGGTAGAAGACCACAAGTTTAATGCAGGTCCGGCATTAATCGAGGCATTATTAGCGGGCGAAATTGATTTGGGCTACATAGGGCCGGTTCCCGCTGTAAATGGTTTTGTTAAGTCCAAGGGTAAATTGCACATCATTGCCGGCTCTTCTGTGGGCGGTGCGGTACTTTTGGCAAGCAGCAGCGGGATCATTAAAAGTGTGAAAGACCTTGACGGTAAAAGAGTTGCAGTGCCTCAGCTGGGAAACACTCAGGATATCCTTTTAAGAAAGCTATTGGCCGAGGTAGGTCTGAAGGATGCTTCAAAGGGTGGTACAGTAACAATAATTCCCTCAGATAACTCGGCTATTCTCACTCTGATATCTAGGGGGGAAGTAGATGCTGCCTTGGTTCCTGAACCTTGGGGTTCCATCATTGTTGCAAACACTGGGGCAAATATTCTTCTGAAATCAGATGATATTTGGCCTGAAGGCAATTTTGCCACTTCGGTTTTAATTGTTAGTGCTGAGTTCTTAGAGATGAACTCCGACTTGGTGGAAAAATGGCTGGAGGTACATATTAGGTTAACAGAAAACATCAATGGGGATAAAGAAAGAAGTAAGGCTCAAATAAATGAGCAATTAAAAAAACTCACCGGAAGGAGTCTTCCGGAGGATGTACTAGACAAATCTTTCTCCGAAGTTATTTTTACAATCGACCCTGTGGTCCCGTCAATTGAAGAGTTTGCAAATATATCTTTCCGTGCGGGATACCTTAAGGAAAAGCCAGATATCGAGAACTTGTTTAACTTTGAGCTGATAAATAAGATACTGAAACAGCAAGGCAAGTCACAATTAAGTATTAAATAAGGATGTGCTTTAAAATGATGATTAATCTTGAAGGGGTAGTGAAAAGTTATTCAGGTAACAACGGTTTAGTCCACGCGTTGGAGCAGATCGATCTTGGCATAAACAGAGGTGACTTTGTAACTTTGGTGGGGCCTTCGGGCTGCGGTAAATCAACTTTACTAAACATTATTGCAGGATTTGAACAGGCTTGTGCCGGGAAAGTCCACAAGGAAGGAATTGATATTACTGAAGCCGGGCCAGACCGGGTGATGATGTTTCAAGATGCAGCTCTGTTTCCCTGGTCCAATGTTATAGATAATGTTGAGTATGGTATGAAGATGACGGGAGTCCCTAAAAGAGAGAGAAGGGAGAGGGCATATTATTACTTGCAGATGGTTCATCTTACCCGTTTTACCCGGGCCTATCCCCATGAATTATCAGGTGGTATGAGGCAGAGAGTTGCACTGGCTAGAGCACTGGCAATTGATTCGGATATTCTTCTGATGGATGAACCCTTTGCGGCCCTTGACAGTCAAACCAGAAGTATTCTTCATACAGAACTCCAGGAGATATGGGAAGCCACCGGAAAAACCATTGTTTTTGTTACTCACAATGTGGAAGAGGCAGTATTATTGGCCAATAAAGTGGTGGTAATGTCAGCAAACCCAGGGAGGATAAAAAGGGTATTTGACATTGGGTTGCCCAGACCAAGAAGTATAGAAAACGCCGATTTGGCTTTTTTTGCCGGACAAATTATAAATGAGCTTAAGGAAGAGGTGGAAAAGGTTGCCAGGGTTGAATTTGAAAGGCAGTGGTCTATACAAAAAAGTCCTTTTTTATCTCGCCCTGATTATACTTTGGGAAGTGGTATTTAGAAGGGAGATATGGCCCGAATATCTTTTGCCGTCGCCCATGGGGGTGTTTGATAATCTTTGGACGGGTTTCATCAGCACATCCTATGTAATTGCATTAATTACAAGTCTTAAAAGAATCGCGGTTGGTTATATGCTTTCATTGATCCTGGGATTGAGCTTAGGGCTTTTAATAATCAGAGTCCGTTTTCTTGATGAAACATTAAGACCACTTATGGCAAGCTTGCAGTCCCTTCCCAGTATTTGCTGGCTACCACTGGCCATATTGTGGTTCGGAATAGGAGAGGGCTCCATTATTTTTGTTGTTGCCATCGGTTCAATATTCTCTATTTCCAATGCGGTCATTGCAGGGATTAAAAATGTGCCGCCTTTATATTTGAGAGTAGCTAAAACAATGGGTGCAAAAGGTTTAAGGGCCTATACCACTGCGGTAATCCCGGCTGCTCTTCCGGCTATTACTTCTGGAATGCAGCAGGGATGGTCTTTTGCTTGGCGGGCATTGATGGCGGGAGAACTTCTGTCACCCAAAAACGGTTTGGGCTATGCATTAACAATTGGACGGGACCTCCATGACATGAACCAGGTGGTGGCGGTTATGATAATAATTATCGCCATCGGATTATTAATAGACAAGCTGATATTCGGAAAACTGGAAAGAAAGATTAGATATCGCTGGGGGTTAAGTGGAGATGCCTGTTAAATAAAAAATCAGGGGGCTTGATAATTTGCATAAAGCTGTCTATGTTGTCAGGCAACAAAACAGTATAACAAAAAAAGACAGGCAAAAGTTGCTGGGACAAAAAGGTGTAGTGATCTGGTTTACAGGTGTATCTGGAGCGGGTAAATCGACGTTAGCCTCTGAATTGGAAAAAAAACTTTATGAACAAGGGTACCTTACATATATTTTGGACGGAGATAATATGCGATTCGGTTTGAATAAAGATTTGGGTTTTTCACCCCGGGACAGAGTTGAAAATATTAGAAGAATCAGTGAAGTGGCAAGGTTGTTTGTGGATGCCGGGGTTGTCACTCTGACTTCTTTGATCTCTCCTTACAGAGCGGACAGAGAAGCTGCCAGAAGTAGATTTACGGAAAGGGAATTTATTGAAGTGTTTGTCAAATGTTCTTTGGAATTATGTGAAAAAAGAGATGTAAAGGGTCTTTATAAAAGGGCCAGGGCCGGAGAAATAAAGGAATTTACAGGAATATCAGCTCCTTATGAGGAGCCTTTGTGTCCTGAGATTTTACTGGACACAGCACAGGAAAGCCTGGAGGAGTCCACGGAGAAAGTTGTGAGTTTTTTAATTAAAAGGGGGATCTTGGAATAAAGTAGATAGCATTGGCGGGGACTGATATGGGGGTGAGTATCGATTGGACTATTCAATTAAAACAGAGAGAATTTCTGCGGATATCGTTATTGTTGGCGGCGGCACTTCAGGGTGTTTTGCAGCTGCAAGAATTAAAGAAATAAATCCACAAACAGAGGTTCTTGTTGTGGAGAAGGCACATATTAAAAGGAGCGGGTGCTTATCTGCCGGGGTAAATGCTATAAATGCCTATATAAATCCCGGAGAGACACCGGAGAGTTACCTGGAATATGTGAAAAAAGACTGTGGGGATCTGGTGAGGGAGGATTTAGTTTTTTCCATCGGACAGCGACTGAACAATGTCGCAAAAAAACTGGAATCATGGGGTTTGCCCTTTATAAGGGACGGATCAGGCATATACATGGCCAGAGGGAAAAGAAGTGTTGAAATTATAGGTGAACACATTAAGCCCATCATGGCAGCAAAGGTAGAAGCATCGGGGGTAAAGGTTCTCAATCGCACAGTGGCCACCAACTATATAATTGAAAAAGGTCAGGTGGTGGGAATTTTTGCTTTTGCAGCCAGAGAGAAAAAGTTTTATGTTATCTCAGCTAAAGCAGTAATTTGTGCCACCGGGGGAGCTGCCGGAATATACAGGCCCAATAACGACGGATCTTCTCGGCATAGGATGTGGTATTGCCCTTATAATGTGGGAACCGGTTTTGCCATGGGTCTCAGGGCAGGAGCAGAAATGACTACCTTTGAAATGAGGTTTATAGCCCTTAGGATAAAGGACGTTATGTCCCCCACAGGTACTGTAATGCAAGGGGTGAGGGCAAGACAGGTCAATGCTTTGGGGGAGGAGTACCTTAATAGATATGCTCAGCAGTCCACACCCTACAGGATGTATGCCACCGTAGAAGAAAATAAGGCGGGAAGAGGTCCCTGTTACCTTAAACTTAACGATACTTCATCATATATTAATGAAAAACTTAAAGAAGCATATCTCAGTATGTCTCCCATGATGGTTTTGAAGTTGTCTGATGAGGGTATTGGGGTAGATGAAAAGCCCCTTGAAATATGCGGTTCAGAGCCTTATATAGTGGGGGGACACGGTCAGGCAGGCTATTGGGTAGATCTTTTCCGGCAAACCAATATCAAAGGATTATTTGCGGCAGGGGATGTGGCCGGGGGTGCTCCAAAGAAGTATGTAACCGGATGTCTGGCTGAGGGTGAAATAGCCGCAAGGGCTGCTTCGGAATATATCAAAGGGGTAACATTGTCAACCCAGGTCGATGAACAGAAGGCTAATTTCGAACATGCCAGAGTATTTACTCCTTTGGGCAGAACAAAGGGGTTCAAACCCCATGAGTATGAGGAAAGATTACAGAAAATTATGGATGAATACGCAGGAGGGATTGCAACCAATTATGAACTCTGTGCCCCTAAGCTTTTCAGGGCTAAGGAGCTCCTTAATGTGCTGAGCAATGATGTGGAGGGCAATATCACTGCCTCGGATAGTTATGAATTGGTTAAGGCCCATGAAGTTATTGATAGGGTTTTGGTGGCCAGGGCTTTGGTGGAGCATCTTTTATACAGAAAAGAGACTAGGTGGAGGTCTTATCAGGAGAGGATTGACTATCCCCAAAGGGATGACCACAGGTGGTTTGTTTTTGTAAATTCAATATACAGCCCGGATAGAGATGCCTTTGAACTTATAGAAAGACCGGTTGCTGAAAATTATTGTGTAGAAATGCGGAATTCCAATTCCAAAGAAAACCAGGTGAAAATATGAGTGTTCGTATAGATAAGGACCGTTGCAACGGCTGTGGGAAGCTGAAAGAAACCCTATGTGCAGCAGTGTGTCCAGGAGATCTTTTGTATAAAGATAATAATGGTCTGTGTGCACTTAGAGAGCCTAAAGATTGTTGGGGCTGTGCAGCTTGCTTAAAGGAGTGTCCTCAACAGGCCATTGAAATGTTTCTGCCAATTCAGATTGGAGGAAGGGGCTCCACTCTCACCGCTAAGGTTGCAGGTGAAACAATAGAATGGCAGTTAAGCAAATTTAACGGAGAAAAAGAAAACTTTAAGATACGGATTTGGGAGAAAAAGAATCTATAAAATAAGAGATAATATTAAGATCAGCTGTTTAGGAGTGGAAGACATGGCAATTAATTATGATGATTTAAAAAGGGAAGGTTTCCTGAAGCAAAGGCAAGAGGATACTTTAATTGTGCGCTTTAGAAGTATTGCCGGTAATTTGTCCAGTGATAATTTAAGACAATTAGCTGATTTGGCTGAAAAATATGGAAAGGGTTATGTTCATGTTACCACCAGACAGGGAACTGAGATTCCCTGGGTCAATCTGAATGATTATAAGAGAATGAGTATGGAGATTAGAGAACATGGTCTTTGCACAGGGACCAGTGGCCCCCGTATCAGGACTGTGGTAGCCTGCCCAGGAATTGAGGTTTGTTCAT
>CAZHAJ010000039.1:7995-13174 GCA_964530215.1 uncultured Peptococcaceae bacterium
CTGGTCTTATGAATTCCAGAAGGGCAGCTATTGAGCTGGATAAAGCTTTTTATGGTGGTCAAGTGCCCATGAAAACTAAGATAGCAGTATCTGGTTGCCCCAATTCCTGCGCAAAACCCCAGGAAAATGATATTGGTCTTATGGGAGCTATTGAGCCTGTTTTATGTGAAGAGAAATGTGTTGGTTGTGGCATATGTCATGATATTTGTCCCAATAAAGCTATATCAATGGTGGACAATAAGCCACAGATAGATAAGTCGAGATGTCTTATGGAGGGAAAATGCATTTTTACCTGCCCCACAGATGCATGGCAGGAAAAAAGAAGAGGGTACCTATTGTATGCTGGAGGCAAAATAGGTCGCAAGCCCTGTTTGGGTCAGGTAGTGGCCAAATTTGTACCAGAAAATAAAATAATTGAAAACATAGGCAAGGTTTTATCTGCTTATGTTAGCTTATCTGAAAAAGGAGAGCGTATTGCGGACACCATTGCCAGGGTAGGTGTTGAGGTCTTTATAGAGATGATGGAGACAAACATTGAAGAAAATAGTGATTTTGGCTGATGCAAAAAAGTTTAAACATACTCCCAATGGTGTTTTTGGCGCAGAAGCGTAATTCTTTTTATGTGGAGGTTAGTGATGAATCATCTGGATAAATTGGAAGCCCAGAGTGTTTATATACTTAGAGAGGCATATAGGGAATTTAAAAATATCTGTATGCTCTGGTCTATAGGAAAAGACAGTACGGTGCTTTTATGGCTGGCAAGAAAGGCCTTTTTTGGTCATGTGCCCATACCCCTGGTGCACATTGATACTCATTACAAAATTCCCGAGATGATTAAATACAGGGACGATCTTGCAATGGAGTGGAAACTGACAATGATATTTGGAAAAAATAGTGAGGCTCTAGCCCAGAAGGAAACTTTTCCTGATGGGAATATCGATCGCATAAGATGCTGTCAAATGTTAAAAACAGAAGCATTAAAGAATACTTTATCAGGGGAATGGGACAGGTACATAATGGACCTTAATACAGGAAAATATGTACTTGATACAAACAAGGAAAAGTTTACAGGTGTAATTGTGGGTGTAAGGGCAGATGAAGAGGGGAGTCGTTCAAAAGAGAGATACTTCTCACCTAGGGATAAGGAGAATGACTGGGATGTAGGGGATCAACCCCCTGAATTCTGGAATCAGTTCAAGACAGATTTTGTCCCCGGGACACATATAAGAATTCATCCCTTGCTGGATTGGACCGAACTGAACATCTGGGAATATATAGAGAAAGAAAATATACCCATTACTTCCCTCTACTTTGATCGAGGAAACGGCAAGCGTTACAGATCCTTGGGGTGTTACCCTTGTACTTTGCCGGTGGATTCAACCTCAAAAGACGTAAGTGAGATTATTGAAGAGTTAAAAAGCGGCAAATTTGCCAATATAGCGGAAAGATCAGGCCGCGCACAGGATAAAGATGATTGTGGGGGACTGGAAACCCTTCGCAGGGGGGGCTACATGTGATGAACATCAGAGAACAGATGAATATTGTAATTGTGGGACATGTAGATCATGGTAAAAGTACTGTTATTGGACGACTTCTTGCAGACACCGGCTCACTTCCCATGGGGAAGCTGGAATCGATCAAGGAGTACTGCGCAAAGAATTCAAAGCCTTTTGAATATGCATTTCTTTTGGATGCCTTAAAGGATGAACAGGCACAGGGAATTACCATTGATACCTCAAGATGCTTTTTCAAGACAAAGAAAAGAGACTATATCATTATTGATGCCCCCGGTCATATAGAATTTTTAAAAAACATGGTTACCGGAGCATCCAGAGCTGAGGCAGCACTTTTGGTCATAGATGCCAAGGAGGGTATCCGGGAAAACTCTAAAAGGCATGGACACTTGGCTTCTATGTTGGGCATCAGGCAGGTAGCTGTACTGGTAAATAAAATGGATCTGGTTAATTTTGAAAAAGAAAGATTTGAGTCAATCAGAGATGAGTTTGCACAGTTTTTGAATAAAGTAAATATCAAACCCTTAAAGTTTATACCCATCAGTGCTTTTAGGGGAGACAACATTGCGGTGAGGTCGTGCAACACCAATTGGTATGATGGACCAACCGTACTTGAGCAATTAGATAAATTCATCAACAAAAAGCAGCAGCAAGAACTTCCTTTTCGTATGCCGGTGCAAGATGTGTATAAGTTTACAAAGCAAGGAGATAGCAGAAGGATAGCAGCCGGTACCGTTATAAGCGGTGCAGTTAGCATCGGTGATGAGGTAATTTTTTTGCCTTCCAGGAAGAAAAGCATCATCAGTAGCATTGAGGGGTTCAATGTCGCTCCCAGAGACACCGCCTACTCAAATGAAGCAATAGGGGTTACGTTGAAGACTGAGATTTATATTAAACCCGGGGAGTTGATGGTGAAAATAAATGAGAGTCACCCTATAGTTAGCTCCAGATTCAGGGTAAATATTTTTTGGGTTGGCAGGGTGCCAATGGTTAAAAACAAGAAGTACAAATTAAAGTTGGGCACTATGAGAATGGGAGTTAAATTGGTTGAAATATTAAGCATTATAGATATGTCAGAAATGAATGTCGATACCCAGAAGGATCAGATAGAACGACATGATGTGGCTGAATGCATTTTGGAAACAGTTAAGCCCATTGCCTTTGACTTGATTTCAGAAATTGAGCAGACCGGAAGATTTGTAATAGTGGACAGCTATGAAATATCAGGTGGAGGAATAGTACTTGAAAGTGTTCCCGAACACCATGCTGCTTTGTCCCAAAGTATAGGGAATAGGGATGTTTTCTGGGAGAAGGGATTGGTATCAGCACAGGACAGAAAAGCCTCTTATGGTCATGATGCTGCTTTTATAGTTATTACTTCAGGCGGTGAAGGAAATGAACAGGTCATTCGGGACATAGGAAAAGAGCTGGAAAAAAGGCTATTCCAGATGAAGTATAAGGCATATTACCTTGATTTTTTAAGTGTTGTGCAAGGACTTGGTTTAGGAAATTTATCCGAGAATGAAAGGGATGACAGTATAAGGCATCTGGGTGAGGTGGCAAAAATATTTACAGATTCCGGACAGATTTTGATTTGTCCGGTATTCAATCTTGATGATTATGAGGCAAAAAAGCTTACGCTGATAAATCGGGCCAATAAATTATTAATTATTAATATAGGTGAATCTTCCTTAAGCAGTTTTAAGCCTGATGCAAATATAAATGCTGACGGGGCAGTGGATGTTATCTACCATATGCTTATAAATATCCTTCAATATAATAATGGCATTGTAGCAGGGATTCCGATATAGAAAATAGAAAAAATTACTATAGGTAAATTATGCATATCGTGTGGTGCTGCTTTTATAAATCAAATAATAGGAGGTGTTAAAAGCTAAGGAAACAGGCGGTTATGCAAACGGCTGAAACAAATGTTTTAGAAAAGGGGGATTGAAAATGGCAGGTTATATTCTTACAGATCCCAATTTCAGTGACGGTACCAACAAAGAAGTCATTGAGTCAATCGTTGATCAGTTCAGGGGTAGGAATGGTCTAAAGTTAATCGGATATGATCCCGATCCTGATTTTGATCGTTTGCCGGTTGAAGTGCTTGGTCGCCCGGAAGTGGTGAAAGAGGCTTTGCTTGATGCTGCAGGCAAAGCTTATGAGCTAATCAACATGGAAAACTATAAAGGACATCATCCCCATATAGGTGCGTTTGATACTATTGAAATCTATGCAGCTAAAGGCATTACCATTGAGGAATGCATGGAGTTTGCGGAGGATTTGGGACAGGAAATCTATAAGCGCTATAAAGTTCCCGTTTATTTTACCGGTAAAAATGCCCGACGTCCTGAAAACGAAGGCTTAACTTTTATACGAAAAGGCAACTATAATGGTGCTAAAGAAGCTATTCCTTTTGATCCCAACCGTGCTCCCGATATAGGCCCTGCCCGTTTGCACCCAACTGCCGGCGCAACAATAATAGGAGCTCTGGAAGAGCATGATGCCTATTTCAATGTGTTGCTGGACACCACCGATCTGTCTATAGCAAAAAAATTGTCAAGTTTTGTGAGAGACAGAACTGGAGGCTTCACTGCTATTCAAGGTACCATCGGGTTGCCTCAGATACATCGCAGAACAGGGAAAGAGTGTGTGGCTGTGTCTTGTGAGGTCACAAATCCCCTTCAAACACCCCTTCATCGTATATTCAATCTATTAAAGTCTGAAGCAGCCCGTTACGGGGTTAATGTGATTGCAGGACAAATATGCGGTACCATTTCAGCGGAGGTATTGGTAAAGACCGCTGAGTGGTATTTACAACTGGAGTCAATTAACGGTCCTTGGGATTATAAGCAGCAGATTCTGGAAAATCACCTGCTGGAGCTGGAATCTTAAGGTCCTGAGACAAATACAAGCCGATTAGCAGTTCATAATGGGTGGAATGCAGAATTTTAAAGCTGTATTCCACCCCTCAGTCATATAAAAATTAAAGAAAAATATGATAAGGGGTATTGTAATGCTTGTAAAGTCTTCACTGGAAGAATTTAATCAAATACTTGGTTCAAGTTCCCCAGCTCCGGGAGGAGGTAGTGTTGCCGCACTCTCTGGTGCGTTGGGGGCTAATCTTATATCAATGGTGTGCAACTTAACCGTTGGCAAAGATGAGTATAAAATCTTTCAGAGTATGCTGGTGGAATCCCTTGAGCGGGCACAATTTCTTTCGAATAAGCTTCTTGAGAGAGTTGATTTGGATACCATGGCTTTCAATGATGTTATGGCTGCTTATAAAATGCCAAAGGATACTGAAGACGAAAAAATCGCCAGAAGCAATGCTGTTCAGGCGGGTTTCAAGGGGGCTGTAAAGTCTCCTTTGGGAATAGCCCGGGAATGTCTTGAAGTTTTGAAGTTGGCAGAAAATCTTTTGGGAAAATCCAATAACAAGGCTTTAAGTGACCTTGGTGTGGCGGCACAACAGGCCGGTGCCGGGCTGGAAGGTGCTGTTATGAACGTCAGAATTAATCTTCCCTCTATTAAAGATCAAGACTTTGTGGAGGAAATAGACTCCCAGGTGCTCGCTCTTCTTGAAGAGGGTAGTATGATTAGCGGCAAAATATATAAATATGTTCAGGAAAATATAGGTAAGCAGTAAACCGTGGGGACGG
>CAZHAJ010000040.1:0-756 GCA_964530215.1 uncultured Peptococcaceae bacterium
CGGAGCGCTGGAAGCTTTTATCACCCCCGTTTTAATGAAAAAAAGCCGCCCGGCTCACCTACTGACCGTACTGGCAAAACCATCAGATAAAGATTGCCTGCTAGAAATACTGTTTGCCGAAACTACCACCCTGGGAATCCGATATCGATTGGAAGAAAGGTCGGTTTTAAAAAGAAAAATTGATACAGTGGCAACTCCTTACGGTTCGGTAAGGGTGAAAATTGCTTTTGATGATAATGGTTCGAGGGTCAATATTTCCCCGGAATACGAGGACTGCCAAAGATTAGCCTTGGAAAATGGGATCCCAATTAAAAAAGTATATCACCTTGCGATAATGGCGGCCGAAAAACTGTAGGTTTTCAGAATGTACTAAAGCACCATACCGAATTTTTGCATAATCAGTGCCAGAATTACCACCACAATAATGGAGGGAAGCATATTTCCAACCCTGATATTTTTCACTCCTAAAAGATTGGTTCCTATTGCCACCACTAATAATCCACCGGTGGCACTTAACTCCCTAACCATAGCATCTGTGAGAAACAGCTTGAACATTCCCGCCAACATCGTTAAACTTCCTTGATATATTAAAATAGGTATAGAAGAAAAAATAACCCCCACGCCCAAGGTTGACCCTAATATCAAAGAAAGCACACCATCCAAAGCTGCTTTTGCAAAAAGAATAGAATGGTTGCCGCTTAGGCCTTCCTCAATGGAACCCACCACTGCCATAGCTCCTACACAATAAATAAGGCT
>CAZHAJ010000040.1:766-13168 GCA_964530215.1 uncultured Peptococcaceae bacterium
GCCGTTACAAAAGCTTTGGCCACCCTTCCTTCACCGCCCCCCATCAGAGACTCTAACCTTGCCCCTAGACTGCCCAAGATCTTTTCAACATTTATACCTTCTCCGATAGCACTTCCTATCACAAGACTGATGACAACCAACAGTGCGTTCTCGGTTTTTATCGCCATCTGCAGTCCTATTAACAGCACAGAAAGCCCCATGGCCTGAGTAAGAAGCTCATTAGCCGAAGCCGAGATGCCCCTTCTCAAAACAGCGCCCAACAAACCCCCTGCCACGATGGCTCCGGCGTTTACCAATGTCCCTAACAATCTCTCATCTCCCGACCCGTTTCAATGTTTGCCTGTTTCACGTGAAACATATTATTTAATGCTTCGTTTTACATGATCTATAAAGTCCGTCATCCTTTGGGCGTCCTTAAAGTCCAGCACAATCCTTCCCCCACCCTCCGGATTGTCACGTACTTTTATTTTTGCATCCAATAGACCGCTCAAGTTTTTTTCCAGCTCCTGATATTCTTCTGCCTGTCTTTTATGTTTTCCCGCTCTTTCTTTTGCTGTACTCATTTTCTTTGCCAAAGCTTCTGCCTGCCGGACATTCAGCTGATTCTTTACAATTCTCAGGGCAGTTTCCAGCTGTTTCTCCTGGCTATCTAATCCCAGTATCGCTCTGGCATGGCCCGCAGAAAGCTTGTTTTCCATTACCATTTGCTGAATCTGCTTGGGCAGCATCAACAGTCTTACCATATTCCCCACGAATGGCCTGCTTTTACCCACTCGCTGGGAAACGTTTTCTTGGGTGAGGCCAAAATCCTCCATTAATACTTTGTAGGCTTTAGCTTCCTCCAAGGGGTTAAGATTCTCTCTTTGCACATTCTCTATAAGGGCTACCGCCGCAGCTTCCAAATCATCATAGTCTCTAATAACCGCGGGTATCTTTTGTAGGCCTAACTCACGGCATGCCCACCACCTTCTCTGCCCGGCTATCAGCTGATACTTGCCATCCTTTAACTGCCTTACCACTATGGGCTGGACAACACCATGCTCCCGGATGGAGCCGGCCAACTCCTCTAACTTTTCATCATTTAAAATCTGTCTGGGCTGTCTTGGATTGGCCACCACGTCATCGACACCGATCTCCCTGAGCTTACCGTCCTTTTCTCCCATGGTTCCCGGTAGCAATGCATTTAAACCCTTCCCCAGACCCCTTTTCTTAGTCAATATCCAACACTTCCTTTGCCAGGTCTTGATACACTTCTGCCCCTCGAGATCTATGGTCATATACCATTACCGGCTTCCCATGACTTGGTGCTTCGCTGAGACGTACGTTTCTCGGGACAATGCTTGCGTATACCTTGTTTTTAAAGTGTCGCTTAACCTCTTCAACCACTTGAATACTGAGGTTTGTCCGCCCGTCAAACATGGTAAGCAAAACCCCTTCTATCTGCAGATTTTTATTTATTTGCTCCTGCACCAAGCTGATGGTATTCATTAATTGACCAACACCCTCAAGAGCATAGTATTCGCATTGGATAGGAATCAAAACAGAGTCTGCTGCTGCCAGTGCATTGATGGTAAGAAGCCCAAGAGAAGGAGGACAATCTATAATTACCATATCATAATCTTCCCTAATCTTTTGAAGTACATTTTTAAGCATGTACTCTCTGCCCTCAACGCCCACCATTTCTATTTCTGCACCCGCCAGTTCTATTCTTGATGGCAGCACAAATAAATTTTCAATTGGGCTATTGACAATTACCTGCTTTATATCGGCACCATTTATTAAAACGTCGTAAATGGTGGACTCCAGCAAGTCTTTAGCTAATCCCAGCCCACTGGAAGCATTTCCTTGGGGATCTATATCAATTAATAGTACTTTTTTGTCCATAAGCGCGATCCATGCCGAAAGATTTACCGCAGTTGTAGTCTTAGCAACCCCACCTTTTTGGTTGGCAATGGCAATTACTCTGCCCACATAACAACTCTCCCCCCACTGGAATTAGCAATAACCGATAATTAATTGTTTATTCAACGAAGATAAATTTGTTCCTTCTTCCCGACATTAAATAGGTCTCTTCGCAGGCATTCCTGCTCTTCTGGGATAACCTGCCGGAGTAGGTGTTTGTTTTCTTATCAACACAAGGGTTCTTTTGTCAGATAATATAGGCAGCGTAAAATTTTCAAGCTTCTCAATACTGCCCCCCAGCAGACTTACCGCTTTTTTGCTCTGCTCCAATTCCTGCTCAATCCCCGGACCCTTCATAGCAATAAAACATCCCCCCACTTTTACCAAAGGAAGACATAGTTCTGCCAAAACATTAAGGGAAGCCACTGCCCTGCTTACCACTATATCAGCTTTTTCTCTATATTGTGGATTTACTCCGATGTTTTCTGCTCGATCCCATATTGCCAGTGCATCGAAAAACTCCATTCTGTCCAATAAATCATTGAGAAACTCCACCTTTTTTCTCACGGAATCCACCAGCATCAGCTGAATATTTGGGTAATAGATCTTTAGCGGTACTCCTGGAAAACCTGCGCCACTCCCCAGGTCAATTACCTTTCCGTCCATTTTATCCATTATCTTTGCACAGGTTAAAGAATCCAGAAAATGTTTTACTGCCACCTCTTTTTCTCCCTGGATTGATGTAAGATTGTGTTTTTTGTTTTGCTGCAACAAAAATAAATAATAATTTTTAAACAAACCTAGTTTTCGGGAACAAAGGCTTATGCCCATTTGCTCACATCCCTGGGCAATAAAGTCCTCAAAACCTTCCTTATTTTCAGTCAATGTTTTCTTCCTCCCGAACACTTCTGGTGGCTTTTTCTAGGTGTATCAACAGTACAGTTATATCTGATGGGTTTACTCCTGATATTCTGGCTGCCTGACCCAAAGACATGGGGCGAACCTTGTCAAGTCTCTGAGCTGCTTCCCTAGAAAGACCCTGCATTGATAAATAATCGAAACCTGAAGGTAATTTTTTGTTTTCTATTTTTTCAAAACGCTCCACCTGTGCCTGCTGTTTACTTATGTAGCCTTGATATTTAAGCTCTATTTCCACTGCTTCCACCACATCTTCAGGTAATTCAGGCATTTCCTGGGACAACTCATACAAATCCTTATATTTAAATTCCGGTCTTTTTAAAAGAGATGCCAAATCGGTTCCTTTTTTAACTGCTACTCCTTTTTTATCCAGCACCCTTTTAATATCCTCAGAAACGGTTATCCTGGTTTTTGATAGTCGCTCCTTTTCACCTGCAATCATCTGCCTTTTATTTTCAAAAAATTTCATCCTTTTAGAATCAATCAGTCCCACCTTAAATCCCACTTCCGTTAGCCTCTCGTCTGCGTTATCATGTCTTAAAAGCAGACGATATTCTGCCCTGGAGGTAAGCATCCTATAAGGCTCTATCGTCCCCTTAGTAATCAAATCATCGATTAGTACTCCTATATATGCCTGCGCCCTAGTCAATACCAAGGGTTCCAGGTTTTTTACATGCATAGCGGCGTTAATGCCCGCAATAATTCCTTGGGCTGCTGCTTCTTCATATCCCGAGGTGCCGTTTACCTGACCTGCACTGAAAAGCCCTGATAGTTCTTTAAACTCCAGCGACAGTTTTAACTGGGTTGGATCAACACAATCATACTCGATTGCATAAGCCGGCCTTACCAATTCCACCTTTTCCAAACCTTTAACAGATCTATACATTTTCCGCTGAACTTCTTCGGGAAGGCTGGTGCTCAAGCCCTGAACATACATTTCATTGGTTCTTACACCCTCAGGCTCAATAAACACCTGGTGACCGTCTCTGTCGGCAAATCTTACTACTTTATCTTCTATTGATGGACAATACCTTGGTCCTGTCCCTTCGATAATACCGCTATACAAAGGAGAGCGGTGCATATTTTCCTTAATAATTCCATGGGTTTCAAGATTTGTATAGGTAAGCCAGCAGGGAACTTGTTCCCGCTCCTTTATCACCGAATTATAAGAAAAATTCCATATTCTTTCATCCCCTGGCTGAATGGTCATTTTTGAAAAATCAATGCTCCTGCGATCAACTCTGGCCGGTGTCCCTGTTTTAAACCTCATTAACTTGATGCCTAAATCATTCGTAAGACTGTCGGAAAGCTTTTGCGAAGGTTTGTTTCCGGCAGGACCACCAGAGTAAGCCAACTCCCCTATTATAATTCTACCTTTAAGGTAAGTACCTGTGGTAAGAATTATTGAGCGTGCATTAAAAACTGCGCCTGTGTCTGTAACCAAACCTATAACCCTGTTGTTTTTTACTAAAATGCGGTCCACTATTGCCTGCTTTAAGTCTAAGTGGGATTGATTTTCCATTACCCACTTCATATTTTCCTGATAATATTTTTTATCTGCCTGGGCCCTTAAGGCATGAACAGCTGGTCCTTTTGCAGTATTTAGCATCCGCATTTGAATGGCAGATCGGTCTGTATTAATTCCTATTTCTCCGCCCAAAGCATCAACTTCTCTAATCAACTGCCCTTTCGCCGGACCTCCCATTGCCGGATTGCACGGCATCAGAGCTACGTTGTCCATATTTATCGTTAAAACCAAGGTTTTACAGCCCAATCTGGCTGCAGCCAACCCTGCTTCACAACCGGCATGTCCGGCACCTACCACCACAACATCATATTCACCTGCAGAGTATTGCAAAGATATCACCTCACTTGCCGATGCAAAAATCACTGAATATTCGATCTAATAAGTCTTCGGTGACAGTTGAGCCTGTTATCTCCCCTAAAGCTTCCCATGCGTTGCGAATATCTATCGACAACAGATCCAAAGGAATACCGGAAGACAGGGCAGAAATAAATTCTTCGATATTTTTTCTTGCCCTTATCAACGAATTTTGATGTCTTGCTCTACTGACTACCATTGAATCCGGACTATTTATTTTGCCACCGGTAACAAATTTTTCTATTAAATTCTCCAGATCATAAATTCCCAGTCTTGATAAAGCCGATATTTTAACTATGGGCATATTATATTCTTTTGGCTCCTGTACATCCTTGTTTAAATCTATTTTATTTATAACTATTATGGTTTTAGAGGGTTTGATTTCTTTTATAATACTTTTGTCTACTTCATTAAAGGGATTTTGAGCATCGGTAATAAAGAGAATCAAATCAGCCTGGTTTACCAACTCCCACGTTTTTTTGACTCCTATTTTTTCCACCAGATCCCCTGTTTCCCGAAGGCCTGCTGTGTCCACAAGCACCAGAGGTATCCCTTTTATATTGATGGTCTCCTCTATCACATCTCTGGTGGTACCCGGAATATCAGTGACTATCGCCCTCTCCTGTCCCAACAGAGCGTTTAATAAAGAAGATTTTCCCACATTGGGCCTTCCCACAATTACTGTTTTGACACCTTCTCGGAAAATTCTTCCGGTTTCAGCAAGCTCCAAAAGCTCATTCAATTTATCCTTAATATCTTCTGCCGTCTCAAACATTTCGTCAAAGGTTTTTTCTTCTATGTCTTCATCGGGAAAATCTATCACTGCCTCTATATTTGCCAACATTCCCAAAACATTGTTTTGAATATCTGAAATTTTTTCAGATAAATGACCTTCCAATTGAGACATTGCCATTCTTAGAGAAGCTTCTGTTTTTGATCTGATGATGTCAATAACCGATTCAGCTTGAGACAGATCTATTCTCCCGTTAATAAAAGCTCTTTTAGTAAACTCTCCTGGCTCAGCCATTCTTGCACCTGCAGACAAAACCACCCTGAGAGTCTCCTTTAAGGGAATATAACCACCATGGCAGTTTATTTCCACTACATCCTCTTTTGTATAAGTGGTGGGTGCCTTCATAATAGAAATAAGAACTTCATCTATGCTTTTTTTTGTTTCCGGATCTACAATTTTCCCGTAATATAATTTGTGGCTTTCTTTAAGCCAATCCTTTTTCTTTGGTCCTTTAAATATCTTTTGGGCAATTAAAAAAGCGTCCTTACCGCTTATCCTTACTATCCCGACTCCACCTTCTCCCACCGGGGTTGAAATTGCCGCAATTGTATCCTCCAACTAAACCCTCTCCTAAGGAACATAAATATTAACTAATTTAACCACTTAAACACCAACATAGTAACATTTCCACACATTAATTGGTACTATTTTAAAAACCCAGCCCGACTAATCAGCCAGCTGGGTTTTGAATGTTTGCTATTTTCTTAAAGCTATTATTATCTTTCTGTAGGGGTCTTCTCCCTCGCTAAAGGTGGTGATGTCCTTTTCTTCCTGTAAAGCAGTGTGAATAATCCTTCTTTCCTGAGAACTCATAGGTTCTAATATTACACTGCGCCCCCGTTGACGGGCTTTGTCAGCTAACTTAAAAGCTAATTTTTTTAATGTTTCTTCTCTTCTTTGACGGTAACCCTCTATATCTAAATAAATCTTTTTTCTGTTTTCTTGATTTTTATTTACCGCCAAATTCATCAAGTATTGAATCGCATCTAAGGTTTCTCCTCTTCTGCCAATCATTATACCCAATTTATCTCCTTCGATGCTTACATGTAAAATATCATTTTCTTCTTTTACAATTACATCAGCATCCAAAGACATCGCTTTTATTACACCGGATAAAAATTCTTTAGCTCTTTTAGAAGGAGAATTCTTGACTTCCAACCTTACCTTGGCAGGTTTAGAGCCTAAAATACCCAATAATCCTTTAGATGGTTGCTCCAAAACCTCAATGGTAACATCCTCCCTGGACATTCCCATTTCCCTCAGTGCTAAATCCACTGCTTCGTCAATAGTCTTAGCTGTCTTTTCTATCGCCTGCACCGTCGGCTACCGCCTCCTTTAAAGCCATGGTCTGCTTATTAACAAAATACTGCTGTATAATACCCAGAGCATTAAAAGTAACCCAGTACAGTGCCAAACCTGCAGGCACCTTAGTTGCAAAATAAGCAATCATCACGGGCATTGTGTACAGCATCATTCGCTGGGTAGGGTCACTGGTATTGGTGGTTAATTTTGACTGAATAAAGGTTGTTACAGCAGCCAAAATTGCCATTAAATAAAGATCTACCCCTATATTAGGACCATTATTAATTTGACTTAAATTGTGAACCCACAAAAAAGTTGCATCTTCTATATTAACATAATTAAAATCCCTTAAAGCAGTAAATAAAGCAAACAAAATAGGCATCTGAATAAGCAAAGGGAAGCAACCTGCCATAGGATTTACATTATGCTCTTTATATAGTTCCATCACCTTTTGCTGCATCTTCTGCGGATCTTTGGATTTATATTTGTTCTGTATTTCCTTTATTTCCGGAGCCAGCTTTTGCATCATAAACATTGATTTCATTTGTTTTAAGGTTAAAGGATACAGAACGATCTTTAATAAAATTGTAAAAAGTATTATAGCTAAACCATAATTACCAATATTAATGGTTTCTGTCAAATGATAAAGCCAGTTAATAATAACAGTAATTATGTCAACAATGGGCTTAAGAATACCCAACTTATCCCCTCCGCAACCCCTCTATTAACAGTTTTTTTTGTCCACGGGATCATATCCCCCAGGATGAAAAGGATGGCATTTTGTTAATCTTATAAATATTTTTAAAGCACCTATTATTATACCACACTTTTCCAATGATTCTACAGCATAATTGGAACAGCTGGGATAAAATCTGCAGACCTTTGGCTTTGCTGGAGATATATATTTAATATATATCTTAATAATTCCCACTGCTGCAATAACAGGTATATTTTTTAGATATTCAAAATAACTCCGGCCATCCACAACAATCACTCATTTCATTCTACTGGCCAGTTTATTGATCTCTTCTTTTAAGTCATTGTAATTTTTATCAACCGCTCTTGCTTTTGGTATCAGTACATAGTCATAACCATCTCTAAAACTATCACTATCTAGCCTGCATATTTCCTTTAATACTCTCTTTAGGCGATTACGGACCACTGCCTTACCAACCTTCTTACTTATACTGAAACCAAATCTCTTCTCATTATTATTCCTTTTAAATCTATATATAACCAATATTTTACTGCCAACTGTTCTTCCCTTTGAATACACTTTTCTGAAATCTTTGTTTTTTTTAATATTGATTATGTTTTTTTTGGATGATCTGTAAATTTTTACACCTTCCAATTAATAAAATGGAATTAAATCATATAAGGCCACTGTTTAGCGGCCTTATGCACATAATCTTTTTCTACCTTTAATCCTTCTTCTTTTTAAAACATTACGCCCGGCCGTTGTGGACATCCTTTTTAAAAAGCCGTGTACTTTTTTATATTTTCTTCTCTTCGGTTGATATGTGCGCTTCATATTTTATGAACCCCCTTGTTAATAAGCTATATATAATAGCATTCCATAAATCCCATAATTAATTACATAACACAGCTAACATTATATATTAAAAAACTTTTGACATCAAGAAAAAATAAATTTTATCCACTTTTATGTTTTGTTGATAACGTTTCTAAAATCTGATATCATTTCATTACATTAATTGTTAATAAATACCCACAGAATTAACACCATGTTAATTCTTTTTTCAACAATTACCCCATGACTAAAAAACCTTATTATTAATAAGATTTTTTTCTTTTTATTAAATAAAACTAACAAATTTGGAGGCATTCATGTTGAACAAAGCCAGCCTCGATGAAACCTGGGAACATATAATTACAACACTTAAAAACAAATTAAACAATCCTTCTGTTGAAACCTGGATAAAATCCATGAAGCCGGTGGCTTTTACAGATGATTCTTTTTTAATAGAAGTTCCTGATAAGTTTTCCAGTGAATGGCTAGCTGATCGTTATGGTCCTATTATAAGAAGCATACTTTATGATTTTATGGAAAAAGAAATAAAAGTTGATTTTGTTCTTGACATTGAAATCCCGGGTAAAATAAATAATAAAAATAAAAAACAACAAGTATTAAGTGAAGAAAAAAAACCATTTTTAAACCCTAAATATACTTTTGATACTTTTGTTGTGGGTAACAATAATCGGTTTGCCCATGCAGCATCTCAGGCGGTTGCCGAAGCACCGGCAAAATCTTACAACCCTTTATTTATTTATAGCGGAGTAGGATTAGGAAAGACTCACCTGATGCATGCCATTGGCCATTATGTAATGTCTAAAAAAAAGTATACAAAAGTGCTGTATATAACTTCAGAAAAATTCACTAATGAATTAATTAACTCAATTAGATACTATAAAACCGAAGATTTCCGTAATAAATATCGAAATGTTGATATTTTACTTGTGGACGATATACAATTTTTAGCGGGTAAAGAAAGTACCCAAGAAGAATTTTTTCATACCTTCAACACCCTATACGAAGCAAATAAACAAATAATAATATCCAGTGACCGACCCCCAAAGGATATTCCTACTTTGGAAGATCGACTGAGATCAAGATTTGAGTGGGGTTTGATTACTGATATGCAGTCCCCAGATTTTGAAACCAGAATAGCTATTTTAAGAAAAAAAGCACAAAGGGAAAACCTTGATATACCAGAAGAAATTATTGATTATATTGCCTTAAAAATACAATCAAATATCCGTGAGCTGGAAGGAGCTTTAATCAGGTTAATTGCCTATGCTTCCTTTAACAGTCAAGAAATAAACCTTGATTTAGCAGAATTTGTTTTAAAGGATGTTTTCCCCGAAGCAAAGCCAAGAACGATAACGGTTCAATTAATACAAGAAGTTGTCTCCGAATATTTCAATATTAAGGTGGAGGATTTAAAAGCTAAAAAAAGAACAAGGAGCATATCTTTTCCCAGACAAATTGCTATGTTTTTAACCAGAGAAATGACAGATTTGTCCCTGCCAAAAATAGGGGAGTTTTATGGAGGAAGAGATCACACCACCGTTATGCATGCAAATGAAAGAATTAACAATGAAATTCAACTGGATCCATCACTGGAAAATACAATCAATGATATTATTAACAAAATTAAAAACAATTAATTTTATTTATGTTGATAATGTTATTATTTAGATATTAATTAAAATTTTTATCCACTGTCCCTTAAAAAAGATAATTTTTTACATACAGAACCAAAGGTCCCAGTTTATCAATGATTATAGGGGTCCTCATTCATCTACACATATCCACAAGCACTATTACTACTTCTATATATCTTTTAATAATAAATATATAAGGATTGATTTAAAAAATGAAATTTATAATTACAAAAGAAAATCTGCAGTATGCAATTCAAAATGTTCAAAGAGCAATTTCTATACGCAGTCCTTTAGCAGTTCTTACCGGAATTTTATTTAAGTGCGAGCAAGGGCATTTAAAATTAACTGCAACCGATATGGATATATCTATTAGCAGCTGTGTACCGGTAGAAGCGGTAAATGATGGAAGTATAATTGTACCTGCAAAGTATATTTCTGAGTTTGCTAAAAAACTGCCCGATGTGCCAATAGAATTTGAATCAATAGGTGAAGACAAAATGATTACAATTCGTTATGGCAGTTCGGAGTTTAATATAAACGGTTACAGTTCCGGTGATTTTCCTGAAATGAAATTGCCGGAAAAAGACTATGGTTTCTCCATTTCCTCTGATGCTTTGAAAGAGATTATTCGTATGGTTATATATGCCTCATCAAATGATGATTCCAGACCAATTTTTACAGGAGTTTTATTGGAAATAGATAAATTTGATGCCACAATGGTGGCTACAGATACCTTTAGGTTGGCAATTAAAAAATTTAAGGTGGATTCTTCTGCTTCTGAAATTATAAATGTGGTTATTCCTGGAAAAGCTTTAAATGAAGTAGTAAGAATTATGGGTATTAACGAAACTATTAATGTTTCCCTTTATCAAAATCATATAATGTTTGAAGCACAAGACAAGGTTATTATCTCACGCCTCATTCCAGGGAGATTTCCTTCTTACCGGCAGGTTATCCCCAGTAATTTTAATTGCGAAGTAAAAGCACCTATAAAAGACTTAATTGAATCAGCAGACAGAGCATCATTACTGGCAGGAGAGAAAAACTCTTTAATAATGTTTAAAGCAGCAGACGATGGAATTTTGATAAGTGTTCAGTCAGAAAGTGGCTGGATAAGGGAACAGATTGAGGCAAAAGTAGAAGGAGAAAGTTACGATATATTGTTTAATGTAAAATACTTATGGGATGCCCTGAAAGCTCAGGATGGAGAAGAAATCATAATTAAATTGACCGGAAATTATACCCCTGCACTTTTGGAGTCCACAACGGATAACGGATATACATCGATAATTGTGCCCGCAAGAATTAGGGAGTGATAATTTGCAACATGTGAAGGTAAAAGGTATTATTAAACTGGATCAATTTCTAAAGTGGGCGGGGGTTGTTTCCACAGGTGGTCAGGCAAAAGAAATTATATTAATGGGATATGTAAGTATTAACGGTAAAACGGAAAAAAGCAGAGGAAAAATCCTGATAGATAAAGATATAATCAGCATAAAAAATGTCGGTGATTTTAAGGTGTCAGTTGAAAATAATTAATTTTATTGCTTAGGAGAAATTAAAATGAAGGTAAAACGGCTGGTGCTGAAAAATTTTAGGAATTATTCAGACCTGTCGTGGCAGCCAGATTCTTTTATAAATATAATTTCAGGTAACAATGCTCAAGGGAAAACAAATATTTTGGAGGCACTGTTTTTTTGTGCTAATGGAAGATCCTTTAAAACAGCCAAGGACAAGGACATTATTGGCTTGGGTGGGGATGAAAGCTATGCGTCCACCAAGATGGAAAAAAATAATTCGTGTTTTGAAATATCGGTATGCATAAGTAACCAGTTAAATTCGGTATTTTGTTTAAATGGCAAGAGAACCAGTAAAAATAATCTATATAGACCTGGATATGCAGTAGCTTTTACCCCCAGTGATCTTGATTTGATAGTGGGGGCACCTTCGGGTAGAAGAAAATGGCTGGACTTAGAACTGGGCATTTTTAATTTGCATTATAACTATATTTTGACAAAATATGAAAAAGTAGTTACCCAAAGAAACAATTTGCTTAAAATAAGCGGTAGGCAATCAAATATTAAAAAATTAATTGAACCTTGGAACGAACAGCTATTTAATTACGGCTCAAATTTAATAAAAATAAGAATGGATTTATTAAAACAGATTTTTCCCTATTTAAGGGAAATTGTTTATGTTCTTACTGATGGTAAGGAAGAGTTAACTTTCAATTATGTCAGTAGTTTGCCGTTGGAAAAGGGGATAGATGAAAAGGGAATTCAAAAAGTTTACAGAGAAATGGTTGTAAACTGCTTTCAACAAGAAATTAATAGAAAACAAACTTTGTTTGGTCCCCATAGGGATGATTTATTGTTTTTTTTAAACGGCATAAATGTCAAAAACTTTGGATCCCGAGGAC
>CAZHAJ010000041.1:0-12991 GCA_964530215.1 uncultured Peptococcaceae bacterium
TATAAGCTATAAGCTATAAGCTATAAGCTATAAGCTATAAGCTATAAGCATTATACGCCGAGCTTATGAGTTTTGGCTTAATTTTATTGATTTTTATTGTTTGTTTTTGGTTTTATTCTGAATTCTGGCTTCTGGATTCTGGCTTCTGACCAACAAGGAATACCCATAAGCAAAAAGCTGATCGCTGATTGCTGGTAGCTGATCGCTGCCCTTTTAAGCTTCCAACATCTCCAAAAAAGAGTCTATCCTGATTTTAGTTCTGGCATCCAAGTTGTTTGGACGATCCCCTTCCAAAGTAAGTATGGGCAATTTGATTTTTTTTCTGATAATCAAGTCCTCAATCTGCCTATAACAAAAACTTTGCGCATAATGAATTATTCCGTCTAATCGGCGTTTTTTTGTTTCCAGAATAATATCCTCCAGTCGATAAAAAATCCCGTACGGATATGAGTATAGCCTATACTGCTCTGTCAAATCTGTTACCTCGAAGGGCATGGAGAATTGACGCTGCACCTCGTTATAGACCACTCGAGCCCCTCTTTCCTCCAAATAATCATAGAGATCGTCCATAATTGGTGGGACGCCGATATAACCTATGCGCAAGTAATTAATATCAGGAGTTCTTAACTGAACTTCAGATATTTTTTTCTCAACTTTTTCCTTAAATAACTTTGGATTACCTTCAAAATCACTGCATGATATTTGAAATAAATGGTTGTCCCAACTATCAACACAACTGTCATGCCAAGTTAGATAGTCCAACTTATGTACCATGGCTCTAATTTCATCAAGTTCAGATTTTACCTTATTGACTTTGCACCAATCAACGCCCAAACGATGTATCAATTTATCCAGCTGCAGTTTTAAAAGATCATAGTCACGGTCAAAGGGGAAAGCAAAGGGTATTGTCTCTATACCCTCCAGTTGAAGAGTTTCCATTAAAGCATGGGTGTTGCTGCAGTCCCCTTGGGTAACTGCTATAACCTTTTTTATCCCATTTTCCAGTACAGTGCTGTAAATTCCCTTTATCCACGCACACACATTTCTGGGATACCCGGCCGTCTCTGCTTCATCCACCCACTTGCCTGGGTTCTTTGACTGAATAAATATATTATTTAAATCCACGGGGATAAAACCTGCAGCATATATTATTTCTGAAGGTACCGTTGTAGTAATACCGATCCTATTATCCATACTTCCTCCGTATCATTAAGCTCTCTTGGCGGTAATCAATATTATAAAACCATTTATTTATTCTAAGATCAAGCCATATACTTATGACTGATCACTATCATCTTTTATAAGCTCCTTTGCCCTGTTTAAATCTGCTTCATTTACAACAATTCGAAAACCACCTACCGTCATAGGCAGATATGATGCCAGTGACTCATCATATAAATAGGACTCGATGCCGTTTGCATCCAACAACCCTTTTATTATATGGGCCTCATTATAGTCAAGATATTTCCCCAAAGTCACCAGCTTTCCCATTAGGCACCTCATCAAATGTTATATAGTACTATAATATAAATATTGTACTTATTTTAAACAGTAATACAAACCAACGGGTTTAATCAACCCTGTTGGTTTGTATTTTGTTTTATCTTCTATTTACCCGTTAAAAAGCTTATTATACCTTGACTAATGGCCAATGCAGCTTTTATTTGGAATTCTTTGCTTCCAAGAAGCTTTTCTTCTTCGGGATTGGAAAGAAATGCCGTTTCCACTAATGTTGCCGGTGCTTTTGATCTGACCAATACCGCAAAATTAGCTTGCAGGACAACTCTGTCCTGTCTCTTAATGGTATCTAACAGAGAAGATTGAATCCTTTGGGACAAATACATGCTTTGAAGCATATCCTGATCAAAGCCGTAAATATCTTCCCGAAGGTAATATGTACTGGTTCCATTTGCACTGCTGCTGTTGCTGGCATTGGAATGTATGCTGACAAAAGCATCAACATCTTCTGGTCCGGCAACACCGGGTCTTTCAGCCAATTCCACAAAAACATCTTCGGTCCTTGTAAGAATTACATTGACCCCCTGCGCCTCAAGGATTTCTGCGGTTACTAAAGCAATCTCCAGGTTTACATCCTTTTCCCTTGTCCCCGCAGGACCAACAGCACCGGGATCCTTACCCCCATGACCCGGATCAAGTATTACTGTGGCACCTTCTGCACTCACTCTAGGTTGAGGTTTAAGGGTAATTATAAGTGTTTTTTTATCGGTTGATAGGGATTTCTCATATTTAACCCTTCCTTGTAGTTCTATTGCTATCCTTGTGATATCCGGGTTTTTGCTGTGCCAACCTACCCTGATTGTTTCGGCAAGCTCAGAATCTAACAAAATATTTTTCTGTACATCTCCGGGAGCATATCCCTTTAAGTCAATATATAGTCTGTCTGGTTTTGTCAGTGATCCTACTTCATAGTTAATGATTTCTTCATCTACATATATTTCGATAACGGTGTTTTCCTTAGACGATTTGGACGTTATTGATTCGATAACCTTTTCTATACTTGAACTGTCTGATACATAATTGCTATGTCCGGGAACTATCAAACCACCGGATGAGTTCACCACAGGCATTGTGCTGGTTTCCTGGGTGCTTTGCAGCTTTACCAGCCAAGAGGCTACCCAACCTGTGTGGCCGTTATTGAGCCGTATCTTATACCAATCCGAAGAATCTTCCAACACCTCAAAAGAATCACCGTATTCAGCGACTGCAAGAACCAAAAAGTCGGTTCCCGGACCACTTCTCATGTTCACCTGACTTCCATTAATCGTCCCCGAATACATACTTTTGGATACATCCGGAATTTTTTCAGATTTACTGTTATCTACTGCCACAGCTACTTTTAGATATTGCCCGGTTATCCAGCCATGACTGCTTCCCAGTGATATTTTTCTCCAATCTCCCGATGTACTCAAAAGGGTATATTTATCACCTTTAGATGCACTTCCAATAATACCTGCTGTTAATCCCGGTCCTTCCCGCACATTAACATTATCTGCTGTAACTTCCAGAACAGAGCCTGGAACGAAGGTTTGAGCTACCGGATCCATAATTTCTTTATAGTCCACCAACCAACCGGCTATCCAACTAGTTTTATTGTTACTTTTAACTTTGACCCAGTCACCTTGCTTGCCCAAAACATCTAAGACATCACCCTGCAAAGCACTACCCACTATGGCATTCCCTACACCCGGACCTGCCCTAAGGTTTACCATACTGCCTTTAACCACTGCCTGTCCGGCACTAGCTGCCTCTGGCCTGAATACAACTGCCAGCACAAAAGCTGTAAAAATCAAAAAAAAGGAGGACAAATACATTAAGTTATCCTTTTTTACTTGGGAACCCGTGGACTTAAGCATTAACTATACCCCTTTTAACTTATATTGTATTTAAGACTACAAACTTAAAGAAATTGTTCCTTTTATCCATCAATTTCTTTATATTATGCCATTTATTGCCCTAAACAGCAAAATTTAAATTTTTTCTCTCATTTTTTCAGAATAGATACAACAAAAAAATGGAGATAATTAATATCACATTGTGGTTCACGGGAGGGAATTCATTGACTAGATTTATCAATACATTAAAAAAAAGTCTGACAATAGCAATGTTTTTGTTTTGTCTTATGACGGCAACTCAGCAAGCATTTGCCAAATCAGGGAACCATAAAACCTTAAATCCACCTCCGGGAAATAAAATGCTGTTAATCGACACCACAAACAGAAAACTTACCGTGTTTAACGATGGGGAAGTTTTTCATCAATTTCCAGTAGCTGTGGGAAAAATGAAAACACCAACTCCTATAGGCAACTGGAAGATAAAACACAAAGCCGCCAACTGGGGAACAGGTTTCGGTACAAGATGGCTCGGGTTAGACACCAGTTGGGGTATTTACGGGATACACGGCACCAATAAACCATATTCCATAGGTGGCTATCAATCTCATGGTTGCATACGTATGTTTAACCATGATGTTGAACAGCTTTATAAGTGGGTTTCGCTGGGAACGCCGGTGGTTATCGTGGGCAACTCCTTTAGATATATGGAAAATCCTTATAAGACTTTGAGAAGGGGAGATCGAGGTGCAGCAGTGGCTGAAGTGCAAAGTTCATTAGCCAGACTGGGTTATCAAATTGATGTGGACGGGATTTGGGGCTACGGCATGGAAAAAATAGTAATCCAGTACCGTAAGGATCATGATTTGCCCCGGGATAATTCTGTAGACAGAGCAGTCTACAAATCCTTGGGACTACTATAACAACCAAGTCAATCAATACCTTTTATGTATTTTGAAGTCGCGGCCTTCTTCTGCTTCTGCTGGTTTTTTTTGCTTTTTCCTTTATAATCGGGACTATTTTTACTACGTACCACCAAACTAAAGCCACCAGCACCGTCAATGACAATGCAGCCATCGGCTCGCTATAAAATACCCCGATGGCCAGCAGCGTAAAGATTAACGTAGTAAGTATTGGGACAATGGATCCCCCAGGGACCGTAAAGCTTCCCTCCGGCTTGTTAATTTTTCCTCTGAGCACTAAAACAGAAATGCCTGCCAAAGCATAAACTATGGACTCAGTGGCAGCTGCCATATTAACTAAAATCAGATATCTTCCGGTAAATAAAACTGTCAATGACAAAGTGAGACCCACAACAAACACCGACAAAATGGAGACCCACGGAGTTAGATAGCGTATACTTATCTTGCTGAATACAGGCGGCAATGCCTTCTCCCGTGCAGTAGCATAAAAAAACCGGGAGACACTTAAAAGACCGGCATTAAAAGTGGTTATAGATGCGCCCAAGCTTATTATCACCGCAAGCACCACTCCTAAGTCACCAAAAATTGCTTTGGCAAAAAGAAGTTGGGGCACCGGTGAATTGGCTAGCAATTCCTTTGGAACATTGGCTGTCATCACCACTGTAAAAAATGCATATATAATGCTGAGCATTCCCACTGCCAAAAACATACCTTTTGAAATGAGTTTGGAATCGGAAACCTCTTCAGCCAAGGGAGTTACCCACTCAAAACCTACAAACAGGAAAACCCCCACTGCAACTGCACTGAACAAGTTAGTCAGTCCTCCAGTAACCAAGGGTTCCGTCAATTGAAAGTCTACTTTTTTCAATCCCAAAAAAGAAATGATTAAAATCGAAGCTATTAATCCGTAAGTAATCAAATCCTGAAAGTTACCGGCAACTTTGATACCCCGGATATTAATAACTGTAGCCAGAACCTGCATGACTATAATCCATATCAGTGGTGTAACCCACGGCAGGGCATTGCTCAAGACATTGGCAAGAATAAAACTCTCTGCCCCTACCACTCCCATTATCACCAACATATAAAATATTGAGACGGTGAGGGCAAATCTCTCTCCAAAGGCTTGGGCAAAATAAAGTCTTATACCTGCTGACGAAGGAAGTATGCCGTTAAGCTCTGAGAAACATGCTCCTGCTGCCAAACATAATAAACCGCCAATTAAAATCGCAATCCAAGCACTGTCACCCACCAGAAATATCGCAACCTGCACTGCAGCCACAAAAGATGAGCTGGCCAAAGTAAGACCAGCACTGGTTGCCACGATGGTTCTAAGAGTAAGTGTTTTTCGTTCACCCAACCCTATTCACCCCAAATTAACAACGAAATAAAGTCCAGCCTCAGAATATCGTCTTCGGTGCCAATTATTTTAAGGGACCCGTTCATATACGGTTCCGCAGGTGTAATATCACCGTAAAACATATCCGTCAAAGTTTCACTGTCTGATATTACCGTTAAGTCAGGCTCAGCAATCTTTCCTTCGGCAAAAGACAACTCCCCATCCTTTAATGTAAGGGTATGCTCAGACTGAATATCATTAGCCTGAACCAACACATTGCGGTCCCAGTCTTTATTCATGATCTTAAGTCTTTTATTCTCGGAATACTCTAGGGTAAAAGCTTGCAAACTTTCTGTAATTTCCTTGTGATTTGCCATTCTAACCCTCCGGTAATAACTTAGATAGTATTAAGTCTTCTGATTTTTGGTTTCATATCAAGACGACTGATCAGTTCCAAATACTCTTCTGGAGTTACCTCTTCCCACTGCTTATTTAAGAGAGCAAGAAAAGCAGCCTCCATCACATTGGTGCCAAAAGATCTCCCTTCATACTCCGGAGTAGTTGTAACTAAATATCCGCAACCTTTATCCCTTAGGAAATCAACATCTTCGGTAGTAGTGGTATTGGTAATTATCATTTGACCCTTTAATCCCCCGGGCATATATCTCTTAATTAAATGAAAATCCCCTGCTATAACATCTGCCTCATGATAATAATGACCAAATTTTTCTACTTTTTTTTCATCCTGGGAGTCCTGGCTTTTACCTGTGGGGTAAAGCATATGAAAGGGCAGTCTGACCATTTCAGGCAATGTCTTATGTGCGATTTCCTCCAGTTCTTCCAGTGTTTTTATTGGATATGAAATGCCTGCGGAAAATATTAAATCACCAAAGGTCATGTCACAACCAAGAGAGGTCAGGGCCTCTGCCATGCCAAATCTATCCACCGCGCTAACCATCAAAACCTTACTTTCTGGTGGCAGCATGTCTGTATATTCCCTTAAATAATATACCGTTTCCCTCTCCAAAGTATTTTTAAGACCGCTTCCGTCCACAACAGGTGTTTTTTTTACTGCCTGCATGAGCTTGAGTCCATCCTGTATCGCATATCTGGTTTTACCGGCATAAAGATATAAATCAATGCCCCCAAGCCCGATGGCATCTACATTTCCATCTAATTCCCGCAGTATTTCCAATGCTTTATCAAAATCCCCGTTGGTACCTCGGCGACTTATCTCGAATTCAGTATCCAGAAGAACTGCCTTTGCCTTATGATCTCTCTTTGATGAACCTAAACTTACACTTACTACCCTTTTCAAAATACCCCCCCTGTCAAAAAATTTTTCAAAACAATTCTAACCAAAAATAGATAAAAACACAAGTTAACCAGTCGTCAATGATCTATAATATAGCCAAATGTGTTTTATTGGGGTGAGTAAATGACCTATAAAAATATATTAAACAATGCATTGGAGAAAATCAGGGATGATGCGATAAAAACCCTGCAAAGACTTGTACAAATACCCAGCGTCACCGGAGATGAGTCTGAAGTACAACTTTTTCTGAAAGAGCTTCTTGAGGATATCGGTCTTAAAACTGATCTTTGGTATCCCCAAGCCAATGATCTTAAAGAACATCCGGCCTTTGCAATGGTCAACCATAATAATCTGGGTAGCAGACCCAATCTGGTTGGGTGCCTTTTGGGTCAAGGCAATGGGAGAAGCATTATCTTAAATGGACATGTAGATGTAGTTCATCCCGGAGATACAAACAGCTGGACCCACAAAGATCCTTGGTCCGGCACCATAGAGAATAATAAGCTTTTCGGCCGAGGAGCCTGTGATATGAAATCAGGGCTATTGGCGGGTGTTTTTGCTATCAAGGCGATATTATTTTCCGGCTTGCCGATAAAGGGGAATGTTTATCTTCAAAGCGTCATCAGCGAAGAAGACGGGGGTTGCGGCACCTTGGCTTGCTTAGTCAAGGGATATACTGCTGATGGTGCTGTTGTGATGGAACCCACAAAAATGTCACTGATGCCTGCTCAGTTGGGCGCAACCTCATTTCGTCTGATTGTAAAGGGTGTTGCTACCCATGGATGTGTCCGGTATGAAGGTGTCAGTGCAATTGAAAAATTTTCTTATCTCCATAAGGGAATTATTAACTGGGAAAAGAATCGGGAACGAGAAGTCCAGTGGTCGCCATTGTTTTCTCACTATCCTATAAAGGCTCCCATCAGCATTGGTACAATTCAAGCAGGGAACTGGGAATCTACAGTGGCAGAGTCACTGATTGCAGAGGGTAGACTGGGAGTTTTTCTTGAACAAAGCCTTCAGGAAGCCAGAGAATCCTTTGAGGCAGAAATATTTAGACTCTCAACGGAGGATCCTTGGCTTAAGACTAATCCCCCTAAGATAGAGTGGTTTGACGCCGCCTGGGAACCTGCAGCCATAGACAGCAATCATCCCTTGGTTTTAAAACTTTCTGACAGCTTTAAGAATACCTTAAAGAAACCTTCCCTTATAGAAGGGGCAACCTTTGGTTCCGATATGCGCCTGCTTACTAAATATGGAAATATCCCAGCCGTTATTTTCGGTCCCGGTGATGTGCGAAATGCTCACTTTACTGACGAATTTGTACCTCTTCAGGAATATCTTGATACCATTGCTGTTCTTTCTGACTTTATATACAATTGGTGCAATTCTCAACCTTAATCCCATACTTTTTTAAGTCAATTGCTTGCATTGATAGCACAAGTCCAATTATAATAAAAGAAAGGGGTTAAGGGGGTGCTGATATGTCAGGCAAAATTTTAGTACCTACAGATGGTTCTCACAGATCAAAGAAAGCTGTAGCAAAAGCCTTTGAGCTTGCTAAACTAATGAATGCTGGAATAACAGTACTACACGTTACTCCAAACGTTTCTCCACTCTTAATAAATCCGTATACCGGACCTGCGTCTCACTCATTTAAAGAGATAATTGATGAGTATGAAAGAAACGGAACAGAAATACTAAACCAAACCAAACTGGATTATTCAACTTCGGGAGTAAAAACCACTACTAAAATGCTTCGAGGCGATCCTTCAGTGGAAATAATTAAGGAAGCCAAAGAAGGTGGCTACGATTTCATTGTCATGGCCAACAGAGGACTCAGTGAAATTAAAGAATTTCTTATGGGCAGTGTAAGCAGCAGAGTGGTAAAACATGCAGAGTGCACAGTTATGATAGTTAAGTAATCCACTATGTGACGTTACGGAAATATATGCAACACTCTCTGCCAATTGTTGGGGTAGGCCCCACAAATCAGAGCAAAAGAACTAGCGGTGGTTGACTATGTGGTCAGCTACCGCTTTTATATTAAACTTATAAATTATTAATACCCTTATTAGTACTTTGATTCTTTTAATTATGTATTCTTCTTGTTGCTTCAGGAAAAAATAAAATATATAAAATACACTCTGAAGGAGGTAACCTATGCAGCTGGAACAAGGAGAAAAATCAATACTGGCATACTTTCCTTCCAGTGATTTAGCTCAAGAAGCTTCAAAGGAACTGATAGATATAGGTTACAACACAGTACAGGTAGATCGGATCTCTGCTTTTGGAGCAAATACTGACCCTGCAACGAATAGTGCCATTGCAGGCAATGCTTTATCCAGCACAGGATTAACTTTTTTTTCTTCTGAAACCGGTGACCTTTCCACCGATGAACGAATTCTCAGGGGTAGTGACCCTTCCAACAGCGGTTATGGCAACAAAGACTACGGGATTGCCGGTGGTAAAGCCTTTTTGGTTACTGTGGTAACCTCTGATGGCAGCGCAGAACAGGCAGAGAAAATTCTGACAAAGCATGGTGCCAGGTTTTAAAAAATGGAGAAGCAACCCCACACAAGCAGGCAAGGTTGCTTCAATTTATTTATTACTATTGTTCAATCCACTGATTAACTTTATCTTGATTTTCTTCAACCCACTTGGCGGCTGCCTCTGCAGGTTCCATTCCATCTTTAATGTCCAGCATCACTTTTTCCATATCCGAAGCTTCCCACTGGAATTTATCCAGCACACTATAAACTTCGGGATTATCTTCCGCCAAGCCCTTACGTACTATAGTGGCAATATGCTCTTCACCACCGTAAATGCCTTTGGGGTCTTCAAGATACTTTAAATCCCATTCTGCAAACTTCCAATGCGGTGTCCAACCTGTAACAGCAATCCACTCTTCATTGGATACAGCTTTTTGAAGAGCCGCTGCCATTCCTGCACTGCTACTGGACTCCAAAGAAAAGTCAAGTCCGTACTCGCTTATAACTTCTTCTGTAGCTCTCATAACACCGGCCCCAGGTTCAATACCGGTAATTACACCATTAAACCGAGCTTTAACATCATTAAGTTCTTCTATAGAATCAATAGTGACATATTGGGGTACAACAAGGCCCACTTTTGCTCCGTTTAAGTTTGGACCCAGGTTTTCAACATCATTCTCTACATTGGCAAAATAATCACCGTGAGTGTTTGGCAGCCAAGCAGCCACGATACCGTCAAAATCCCCGTTTTGAACACCCAGCCGCATAGCTGCTGCATCCACAGCGGTAATGGTTACATTATAACCTAAATCCTCTAATACCTTTTTCATTACATTGGTACTAGCAATTTCAGAATCCCACTGAACATAACCAATGGTCACATCTCCTTTTGACTCGGGATCTGCTTCTTGGCCACCACAACCAGCCAACGACAGAGTAAGAACTGCTACAACCATTAGTGTTACCATTTTAAGTAATCTTTTCATTTGTCTCCTCCTTTTTATTATTAATAATTTATACCGGCCTACCTTCCGGCAAGGCTTCCTAAATTAACATTTTAATTTATTAATTTTTCTTTGCTGCTGTAATGCCTTGGGTAATACGATCCAGCACAATTGCAATAATCACAATGGCCAGTCCCCCTTCAAATCCCTTGGCGATATTTAGACGGGAAATCCCTTCCAGCACCTCAGAGCCCAAACCTCCTGCCCCGATCATAGCTGCAATTACCACCATAGATAGAGACAGCATTATGCTTTGGTTGATTCCTGCCATGATAGTGGGAACAGCAATGGGGATTTGTATTTTCAATAGCTTTTGTTGTTCGGTTGCCCCAAAAGCATCAGCAGCCTCTATAAGATCTTTAGGAACCTGTCTGATGCCAAGACCTGTAAGCCTTATGGAGGGAGGCATAGCAAATATAACTGTTGCAAATAACCCCGGCACTTGACCCAAGCCAAAGAATAGAACTGCCGGAATCAAATACACAAAGGGGGGCATTGTTTGCATAAAATCAAGGACCGGTGTTACCAAACTGTTCACCGTTTTACTCCTTGCGGTCTGTATCCCTATAGGTATTCCTATTATTAAAGCAAGAATTGTGGATGCCAATACCAATGACAACGTCTGCATTGATGGCTCCCATAAATTTAGATTATAAATAAGGAGTAAAGCCAGAGATATTCCTACGGCATTTTTTATATTCATAAATAAATAAACCGAGACCAACACTATACCTATCAACAATAATGGAGGAATTACCATTAAAGTAGTTTCTATGCCTGTTACTACAAATCTTATAACACTCGTTATCAGTACAAAGATGGGGTCTAGATTATCCCTTGCCCAATCAACAAAAGAAGACACCCATATACCCAAAGGAATTTTAGGAATCAGCATCATTACCCCCCTTTCTTACCATCCCGGCCAGTATAGAGCCCCTGACTAAGATACCTACGAACTTTCCGTCATCTTTAGTTACAGCTATTGGCATCGGGGACTTGGCAATAACCGGAATGATATCTTTAATGGAGGTTTCCGGTCTCACCGTGGGAATTTCTTTGATAATTATTTCATCTAGACTTTCCTTTTCATCACAGATTGCCTGGTGGGCGTCTTCTGCCAAAACTATACCATCTAATCTGCGCTCCCGATTAACAACAAAGATACTGGAAATTCCGCTTTCCTGCATTGTTTTTAGCGCTACCCGAGGACCGTCTTTTTTTGTAATAACAGGATAGGGCGGCTTCATTACTCCTTCAGCAGTCAGCACCTTAGAAACGTCCACACCTTCGACAAATTTCCTTACATAGTTATCATTAGGACTCTTCAAAATATCTTCAGGAGTACCTATTTGCACAATAGCCCCATCCTTCATCAATGCAATCCTGTCCCCCACCTTCAATCCTTCGTCAAGGTCATGGGTTACAAAGATAATGGTCTTACCTATTTTCTCCTGTAGGGCAAGTAATTCATCTTGCATTTCCTTGCGAATTAAGGGGTCAAGAGCACTGAAGGCTTCATCCATCAAGATAATGTCGGGATCGCTGGCTAACGCCCTTGCTAACCCCACTCTCTGCTGCATTCCTCCGCTAAGCTCAGAAGGCTTGCTGTCCTCGTAGCCCTTAAGGCCTACCATCTCCAGCATTTTAAAAGCCTTTTCCCTTCTTTCTTCAACAGGAATATTCTGAATCTCCAGACCAAAGGCAATATTGTCCAGCACGGTACGATGAGGAAATAGTGCAAAGCCTTGAAAAACCATGTTAATCTTTTTCCTTCGCATCTCCAATATTTCTTCCTTGCTGGCCTTGGTTATTTCCTTACCATCAATGGTTATCGTTCCACTGGTGGGTTGAACCAAAAGATTTAAGCACCTCATCAAGGTCGATTTCCCACTGCCTGAAAGCCCCATCAATACAAATATTTCACCAGAATCTACTTCGAAATTAATACTGTGTATGCCCACAGTTTGACGTGTTTTTGCTAATATTTCATCTTTACTGTAACCTTCTTGCAACATTTTCAAAGCTTTAGAAGTTCTATCTCCAAAAATCTTTACTAAATCTTTTACTACAATTTTACTCATTTTGGTTTTTACTCCTCTATTGTATTTGCCACCCTTGCAACTTCAACATAATACCTAAAGGGGCGGCAACTTATAATGAATGGCGGGGTTGTTTCCAATTATAGCATGGCTTACGCCATTTGTCCACGCGATGAAACAATATGGAAGTTATTAAACATTAATAATGCAGGACAACTACTGCTGTCTGTCGAAACTTCAAATGCTACTGCATTTCAAAAAGACGATTATTATTAGAACCTTTTGGAGGTCTTTCTATGGATTTAATGATGTTATTGCTGGGATTTATACTTGGGGGCATAATCTCATGGATCTTTGTCAATACAAAAACCCGGAATGATAACGAAAAGGTAAAAAACGAAGCAGAAGCTATAAAAGCTTCATTAACCGAAAGACTTCAAATAAAAGAAGAACAAATTACTGAATTGAAAAATGCAATAAGCAAAATGGAACAAACGGTTGAGGATGTACGTAAACAATATCAAAACGAATC
>CAZHAJ010000042.1:0-1907 GCA_964530215.1 uncultured Peptococcaceae bacterium
AAAATATATAAATATGTTCAGGAAAATATAGGTAAGCAGTAAACCGTGGGGACGGTTCTAGTGGTCGCCGGCAGCTTGCGCCTAAGGGCCGGGAGGGACCATTGGAACTGTCCCTCCCGTTGCCACCTATTTATCAAGTGTTAGCGTTTAAAACCCACTCTGATTGCTTGTATGTATCAGTAATCTGTTCCTCAAGTGAAAGATATGGATTATACCATCCTTTTTTGACGGCTAATGCGGTCATATTCTCATGTGCTAAGACGCATTGGGTTAAGAACTCACTATACATTCTTCTTACCTCCGGAGTGGCTGATTCTACTTAATTCTAGCTTCACATGCTTGTATGCCTGATTTGTTAAGGGTTAATAGCTCGTCATCTTTTATTATGGGCTGGATGGCTTTTACTTTTGCTGCTGAATTAGTTTCCATCTGTAAAAGTTCCCTAAGTTGGAGCATTTCTGCTGTTGATATGCGACTCAATATTAATACCTCCAATAAAATTTTTTATAGTATGTCTAGAAAGAAACTTTTTATGCAAAAATCTTCCGGTGCACATCTATACTCTAACACTAAGTTCTTGGCATAAAAAACAACCCCCCTGCCTATAAATGGTAGGGGTTTTTTATTTCCAAGAAAGACAGGTGTAGATGTGCAAAGACAAGTAGTACTAATAATAACTCTAGCCTTAATTGTGAGTATAACTTTTACTGGCATAGCTAGTGCTGGGGAAATAAAAGAGAAGATTGACTTTTTAAAAAAGAATACTAACTGGCTAAGTTGCTATAAAATACATAGGCTAGACTGCTCTAATCTAGCTGCAACATTTGTCAATACAATGGTTGGTAACCAGCCGTACAATATTATTCGAGGCAGAATGAGGGGGACTAATGTTTGGCATGCAGTTGTGGTCATAAAGAACGTACATGGTGAAACCATAATTGACACTACAACGTTAGAAATACTTTCAAATTTTAACTTATTTGATCTTATGGTGCGCTATGACCATCTGGAAATGGCACAAGAATATGAACCAAAGGAGTACATCCCTGCGATAATAACGTACAAAGGAAAAACTGGTAAACTAGTTCTATCTCCCTCTCACAAAACTGGTGAGGAATTAAGATAGTATAAAATTGGCCATCTTTTATACTTAAGCATATTAATCAAGGGATAATAATTAACAAATATTATAATAAAAAATTATAAAAGGGTATGACCATAAGGAAAAACCACAAGAACCGTCCCCCCGGTTAAGGAAGAACCACAAGAACCGTCCCTCCGGTTAAATAGAACCGTCCCTCCGGTTAAATGTATAAGAATGTGTTCTTTATGCAAACTAATAATGTTATTAACTTTAAGGAGAGGGATTAAATTGACTTATGAAAAACCAATGGTAGCAGTACTACTTGGAGGGCTCTCTACAATAGCTTATGAAATCTTCACAAGAATAGCTTTACTGCTGGGTTTTGGCAAGTATAGCTTGTATCAATTGGACAGTTTAATTATTACCATGAACAGACCCGTGGATTTTATCGGTTTTTTTGTCAGTTTTACGGTGGGTGGACTTGTTGCAGCTATTTTTTATTTTAGTCTTAAAAAAATTGGCACAGACTACCTTATTGTGAAGGCTATCTTTTTCACAGGCCTATTGATATGGGTATTGCTGGAAGTTGTTTTCTTGGCTATAGAAGGTCGAGAAATCCCACTCAGGCCCATTGAGGGCTACATTGTACATATGTTTGGGGCACTGATATTTGGATTAACGGTGGGATTACTATTTAAAAAATATTTAGTCAAGGAAGATAAGGTTGAGATATAAAATGACCAGAATATTAATATCTGATCATTTTGGTAAGTCTTTATTTATGGTGCAGGAGACCGGACTTGAACCGGTACGGTTATAAATA
>CAZHAJ010000042.1:1917-12942 GCA_964530215.1 uncultured Peptococcaceae bacterium
CAGTAAAATCAACGTTTTCAGGCTTATTTCTAACATATTTCACTTTTAAGTCCCTTGCGTCTGCCTGTTCCGCCACTCCGGCGCTTTTTAATGCAAGTTACATTTTAGCATAGATGTGTTGCGGGGTCAATTAAAAAACAGTTAGGTTCCCAGCATTGTCAGGATCATTCCAAATAGAGTGGCTGCAAGACCTATGCCACCGTATTGGAGCCATTTCCTCATGGAATCAGACCAGTTTGTGGGACGCAGTATATAGCTTATTTTTTTTTCTCCGTTGGTTAATATCATATAAGTAATACTTATTATTGCTGCAGATATTGTTACGACTCCTGCTAAAATCAATAAAAGACTGATAAAAAGCATAGTTTCCCCTTAAATCATCTTTCTTAATTCTCCCCTAAGCAGTTTGCCCGAGGTGGTTTTTGGCAAGTTTTTCACAAAACGGATATGCTTTGGTATTTTGTAGTGTGCCAACTTGTCGGCACAGAAATCCTTTATTTCCTCAGGAGTGATCTGGCTGCCTTCCTTTAGATGTATAAAGGCCAGTACTTCTTCACCCATTATGGGGTCTGAGATGCCGGTTACCGCAGTATCATAGATTAAAGGATGGGAGTACAAAGCGTCTTCCACCTCTCTGGGGGAAACGTGTAAATCTCCTTTTATAATCAAGTCTTTCTTTCTGTCTACTATATATAGGTAGCCTTCATCATCATAGTAACCCAGGTCTCCGGTGTGAAACCAGCCGTTCCTCATAAAGCAACTGGTTTCTTCGGGTCGGTTATAGTAACCCATCATGACATTATGTCCCCGGACCACTATTTCCCCGATTTGGTTGGCAGTTACCTCGCGATCTTCATAGTCCACGATTTTAACCTCTACTCCCGGCATGGGAAGCCCTATGGAACCAGGTCTGTTGGGAGCATCCAGCGGTACTACGGTGACCATCGGTGAGGTTTCTGTCATTCCATAACCCTCAATTAATTTTAAACCAAATTTTTCCTCAAAGGCACCCGATAGATTGGGAGGAGTGGGCGCGGCACCGGTGAACGCCAATCTCCAGCTCTTAAGATTATATCTTTCAATATCAGGATGATTAAGCAGTAAAGCATAAATAGTGGGAGGTGCAAAATAAAAGGTGATTTTTTCGTTTTGGATTGTTTCCAAAAGTACCAAAGGTCCTTTCCAGCCATCCTGAACCACTAGGGTTCCGCCCACCAATAAAGTGGTATTCATAACACAGGTTTGGGCAGTGGCATAGTAGGCCGGAGCAACCAGAAGGGAGCGATCGGCAGATGTTATATTGCAGCAATATGCAAAGGTTATGGCATTTCGATATAAGTTGTGGTGGGTCAGCATAGCACCCTTAACGGTACCTGATGTACCGGTGCTGTACATTAGCTCCACAATTTCATGTCTGCTGGGCACCATGGGCAGATCCTTATTTTCCCCGGAATCCAATACTTGCTGATAACCATATACCCCGTCATCGGTATGTTCATCTTCTGTGTCAATAATTAAGTAATTTGCAGATTCCTTGCCGGACAATTCTTGAAAAGCCGATACTAACCGGTGATTGGTTATAATGGCAGAAGGCTCGGTGTCATGTATAATTACGTTGTGTTCTTTTTTGGTATAGTGAGGATTAACAGGTACCACTATGCCTCTTATTTTTATTATGGCATAATAGGAAATAATAAACTCAGGACAATTTTCCATCACTATAAGAACCCGGTGGCCCGGCTGTATGCCCAGTTTTTGCAAGCCATCGGCAAACTTATTAATCATGGTATCAAGATCTTTATATGAAATTCGCCGGTTATAATAGACAATGGCTTCTTTTTCCTTATTAAGTCGGCATTGTTCAGACAGCTTCAGGGGGAGATTCATAATTTGTACCTCCTTGGGGTGCATCAGCATTATATCTGTCCTGCAATCATCTACTTTTTGTATTTCTCTTTAAGAAAGGCAAATTCCTTCTTCACCATTAGGAAAGGAGTGAAGTAATGGGCGATAATAAGGGCAATAACAGGCCGCATAGAATCAGAATCGGCAGACTGTCCGTTGATCCAATTTTTTTAGTAATTTTCTTATTTTTCATGACTTCCAGCCTGACAATGTTTATATTTATTTTATTTTCCATGAGATAGACCGTAAGATTTATAAAGCACCTGAGCCGGGTGCAATACCTCGATGCCTTGGGAACGTATCTGAAAGGTGCAGGAAGGACAAACGGTAACTACCTGTAAGGCTCCGCTACTTTTAATTTGGCTTATATTTTTTTTCAAAATGGCTTTGCTAAGCTCTGGATTTTTAAGGGCAAAGGTGCCGGCTCCGCCACAGCATAGGCTTCCGCCCGGGAGCTCTGCTTTTTTTATTCCCGAGATAATACTAAGGGATTTATCCATATAACCGGAGATTTTTCTGCCATATTTAAGGTGGCAGGGTTCATGATAAGCAACAACCAGATTATCCATTTCGTTCTTTGGCTCAGGTGGGTCCATTATTTTTTGTGTAAATTCGGTAAATTCATAAACAGGGTGATTTTTTACACCGAAATTTTTTTCGGTGAGGTGATAGCTGCAGGATGAGCAATCGGTTATAATGGCATCCAGTTTCAGATCCTTAAATAATAAGCGGTTTTTGTTTAATATTTTATCGGCTAAATCCTTTTCTCCGGCTGTCTCCAAGGGAAGCCCGCAACAATAGGCAGAGGGGGTTACCACATGGCAGCCCAGGTGTCTTAGGACAGCTACAGTTTTTAGGGCTACATCGGGCAGCAGGGTATTGGTGGCACATCCTAGAAAATAACCGACCCTCAGTGGCTTTCTATTTGTATTAACAGAAGGTGACTGGGGTGCAAGTAATGACAGGGCTGTTTTTCCGGTTTTTAGTCCTGCCCCCCTGGCTATTACCTGTTTTAGGAACCATGGGAAGGCAGGAGCTTTAGTTAATAAAGGCCATGCTTTAAAGGAGTTTCTGATAAAATGCCTTTCTGGACTTAATGGTTTACAGGTGTTGATTTTTTCTCGGGCGGAAACAATAATTTTGTGTATCGGCAGGCCGGAGGGGCACTCTGCGGTACAGGCGCCACATGTTAAGCATAAAGATAGAAGCTCATCCGTTTTTCCAAGGGGATAAACTTCATCTTTTTGCAAAAGGCTTGCCAAGTGGACTTTACTTCGGGGGGAGATTGACTCTTTCCTCATTTCCCCCAATACAGGACAGACATAACGGCACTGTCCGCACCGCACACATTTTTTTAGTTCTGTCTCATGGCAATTCCATTTATCAGTGGACATTTTTTCACCAAAAGTTAAAATATTTTGCCCGGGTTCATTATTCCCTTGGGGTCTATGGCTGCCTTAATCTTTTTCATGCTGTCTAATGCACTTAGGTGTTCGGTTTGTGAGTAAGCCAGCCGGACCAAGCCGACACCATGTTCACCGGTGGTGGTTCCTTGCAGATTAATGGCCAGTTGATGTATATCATCCACCAGCATATCTAGGCGCTTAACCTCTTCCGGATTGTCAGGGTTTATTATAAGGGCAGTGTGAATATTGCCGTCTCCTATATGGCCAAAGGCCATGACAATAATATTGTGTTGCCGGCTCAATTTTCTGATGGTTTTTAGTGCTTCTGCGACTTTTTCTAGGGGTACGCAGATATCTTCTCCGGCAAAAACTCTGGTGCCGTCAGGTCTCAGTCTTGATGCGGCTGCAGCTACCACGCTTCTGCCCTTCCAAATGGCGTTCATCCGCTCAGGTTCTGTACTCCACTCCACAGTGGCACCGTTCTTTTCCATTATGGCAGCTATGCGGTTACCTTCCCAATAAACCGAAGCCGGATTACCGTCAACCTCAAAAAGCAGTATAGCTTCCACCAAGGGAAGATTTATTTCAGGTTGATATAGATTGATCGCCTGAATAGCTGAGTGGTCAAGTATTTCTATCCCTGAAGGGGTTATGCCGGCTTGATAAACATCCATAACTGCTTTAGGTGTTTCACTTAGATCGTCAAAGCATGCCATGGCAATGCCTCTGGCCTGAGGTTTAGGGTATAGTCGGAGTCTGATTTTTGTAATTATACCAAGGGTGCCTTCAGAGCCCACAAATAGTTTGGTAAGGTTTATGCCGCTGGAATTTTTTAATGCTTTACACTTTTCCCCTCCGGTGATAATGATTTTTCCGTCAGGCAGCACGACCTCAAGACCCAGTATGTATTGCTCGGTAACCCCATATTTTACTGCCCTCATACCACTGGAGTTGTTGGCCACCATTCCTCCTAAAGTACACATTTTTGTGCTGCCGGGATCTGGAGGGAAAAAAAGACCAAAACCAGATAAGTGTTGGTTTAGTTTTGAATGTACCACTCCCGGTCTTATTAAAGCCTGCATATTGGATATATCCACTTCTTCGATGGTATCCCAACCGGATAAATCCATTACAATTCCGCCTTGTGCAGCTACACAACCGCAGGTTTCTCCGCTGCCGGCACCTCTGGGGGTAACCGGAATATTGTTTTTATAAGCGTAGTTCATTATTTGTGATACCTCTTCGGTGGTATGGGGAAGAACCACAACATCAGGAAGATAGCTGTTGCGGATGGAGAGAAATGAGCTATCGTAGGAATAAAGTTTTCTTTCTGTTTCATCCCAAATAACTCTGGAGCGCCCTAATATTTTTTTCATCTCTTTAATAAGAAGGGAGTTGTTCACATTTAATCACCCGTCAGTTTTTTTGATTATATCATAAAAGGTGCCATTCCTTGACTATTATGATTTGATAATTAGTGTGGCCCATTGTTTATTTTTCAGCAGTTGTGTAGTATACTGAGGTGATAATGGTTCTCAATAAGGATGGAATTTGTGGCAGTAGCAACCTGCCTTATGGAGGGGTCAGCCTGACACTTGACGAAGTGAAAAGGGGACAGACTGTCAGAATTATATCTTTGCCCGGAGGTTTTACCGGTATGCAGGCGATTCGCATTGGCATTGCCGAGGGGATAGTGGTAACTTGCAGGGAATCTGTTCCTGGGGGACCTGTTATTATTTCCAGGTATAACCGGGATATAGCAGTGGGCAGAGAATTAGCCAGTATTATCCGGGTGGAGAATGTTTCAACCCCCTAGTATGGGACAGCTTAACTGGAAAGAATTGAACAGCCAAGTCAATGACTAAAGGCTGCCTGAAAGGTGTGTACACTTTGAACTGCCAGGATATAAGCAGAAAAGCAGGGGTCGGTAAAGATTCCAAATGTATTGTGCTGGCAGGTAATCCTAATGTGGGAAAAACCGCACTGTTTAACGGTTTAACCGGATATCATCGTGATGTCAGTAATTTTCCGGGAACCACAGTGGATTTATGCTATGGTCGTATAGGAAAGGATATATTAATTGATACACCTGGTGCGTATGGTGTTTCTTCTTTTTCCGGTGAGGAAAAGCTGGTCAGGGATTTGGTTCTTTCTGCCGACGTGGTTATTAATGTGCTTGATATCTCTAATCTGGAAAGGGATTTGTTTCTCACCTTGCACCTGCTGGATATGGGTATTCCTTTAATAGTGGCACTAAATATGGAAGATGAGATCTCCAGGCATGGATATCACATTGATATAAGCCTTTTGGAGATAATTTTGGGTGTCCCGGTGGCAGTTACATCCGCAGTCAATAAGGTGGGATTGGATGTTTTGGTGGCCAGGCTGCCGGAAGCAGTTAAAGGACAAAGGGACTTTCTGCTGGCCAAAAGATTGGAGAGAATGGCTAAAGAGTTAGGTGCTACCGAGGCCAAGGCGTTGCTGCTTTTGGAAGGGGACATTACCACTTCCCGGGAATTGGATTTGCCTCCCGGAAATGAGAGAATGCAGCTATACAGGCAACGAAGAGCCAGAGTCAACGATATTGTAAGCAGAGTAACCAGTCATAATAGTTCGGGAACTAAGTTTTTAGACAGGCTGGGAGACATTATGATTAGGCCGTTAACCGGTTTCCCCTTTATGATGTTGGTGCTAATTCTGGTTTATCTGGTGGTAGGAGTGTTTTTTGCCCAAACCGTGGTGGGGTTTCTTGAAAGCACTGTTATGCAGGGCCATTATGAACCCTTCATCCGGTCTTTATTGTCAATTTATGTGAGTCCCGGTTCTCCCGTTTGGGAAGTTTTGGCCGGTCAGTTTGGTCTGCTTACAATGACTGTTACCTATGTTTTTGGTTTATTGGTGCCTTTGGTGGCAGGCTTTTTTCTGGTGTTGTCCTTTTTGGAAGATACCGGGTATCTGTCCAGGGTTGCTATACTGATGGATCGTATTTTGGCTGTTATTGGCTTGAATGGGTTGTCGGTTATTCCTCTGGTTATAGGATTTGGCTGTGTTACAGCTGCAATTATTACAACCCGTATTTTACCCAGTGACAGAGAAAGGCGGATTGCCATATTCGTGCTATCTTTGGCCGTACCCTGTTCAGCTCAGCTAGCTATGGTGACCGCAATAATGGCCAGGCACGGCGGAATTTACTTTATTCTTTATGCCCTTGTTGTCATAGTGGTGCTGGCTATGGCAGGAATAATTTTGTCAAGATTGTTACCGGGGATTTCCAGTCCACTTTTGATGGAGATACCCCCGATAAGATTCCCTAAAATTAAGAATGTTTTTATTAAAACTTTTTCAAGATCCTGGCATTTTTTAAAGGAAGCTTTTCCACTGTTTGTGGTGGGAACTTTATTTCTTAGTATACTGAAGCTTAACGGGATTCTTGAGCTAGTTCAAAATTTTTTAGAGCCCGTTACTGTGGGCTGGTTGAATTTGCCTAAAGAATCTGCCAGTGCTTTTATTATGGGATTCATAAGAAGAGAGTTTGGCCCCGCAGGGATACTGGATTTTCCCATGACGAAGGCACAGATTTTTGTGCTCATGGTTACCCTAACCCTCTTTGTTCCTTGCATTGCATCGGTAATGGTAATTTTCAAAGAGCGGGGATGGAAAGAGGGAACCTTTATGTGGATTTCAGTACTGGTTTTGTCCTTTGTTTTAGGGGGCCTGGTTTCAAAACTTCTGGGATTTTTAAACGCTGTGGCCGGTGAGCTTTCTTTACTATTGATGGGCATAATACTGCTATTTATACTATTTGTTCTTTTGCTTTCTGGAGGGAAAAAGGAAATAACAAAATGAATATAGAAGTAGAAATTTGCAAAAACAACGTAATATCATACCGGGGGTTCAGATGAGAAGAATATTACTAATTCCTGTAATGCTGTTTTTTTATATTTTAACGTTACCTCACCAGGGTATGGCTCAACCACAGATAAATTCTGAAACTGCCATTCTTATGGACATGAAAACCGGACAGGTTCTTTATGAAAAGGATGCTGATAAAATCATGTATCCCGCCAGCACAACAAAAATTTTAACCACTCTTATAGCCTTAAAAAAGGGAGAGCTAAACGATAGAGTAGTAATCTCTCATAATGCAGCATCTGCCGAGGGGTCTGCTGTGGGTTTGCAGGAAGGTGAAATTCTTGTGCTGAGGGACTTGTTATATGCCGTTATGCTTTCATCTGCGAATGATGCAGCTTTGGCGGTTGCGGAGCATATAGGAGGAAGCCAGGAGGGGTTTGCCCAGCTTATGAACAGTGAAGCCAGGGCACTGGGAGCAACCAGCAGTAATTTTGTTACGCCCAATGGCCTGCACCATCCTAATCACTATACCACCGCGAGGGATATGGCTTTAATAGCTCAAAAAGCTATGGAAAACAGTTACTTCAGGGAAATTGTGAAGACTTTTTCTCATCGCGTAAAAAGAAACCTGCCCAAACCGGTAAATGGCATACCTCAAGAGGACTTCACAAACTTAAATAGGCTGGTTTGGCCCAACTCTATGTACAGTTATTTCGGTGCCACCGGAATAAAAACTGGCTTTACCAACGAAGCAGGTAATTGCTTGGTTGCCGGTGCTCAAAGGGAAGGAAGGGAGTATCTGACGGTGGTTATGAATACCGACCGTAACGGTATTTATGTGGATTCCGCAGCTTTGTTGAACTATGCTTTTGAGGGATTTACTCAGGTTTTATTAGCTCAAAAAAACGTTGAACAGGGTTTTGTAACTGTAAAACGAGGAGATATTGATACGGTGGGAGCGGTTATCGCGGAAGATTATAACTATAATGTTCCGGTAGGATTGGCTGATTCACCGGTGGAAAAGAAAGTTCAGCTGGTTGAAAAATTAGAGGCTCCGCTTATAAGAGGTCAAAAAGTGGGAGTGATGACCTTTTTTATGGACGGAAAGGAAATCAGTAAAATAGATCTGCTTTCAGATGGAAATATACAGCGGGAACCCATGGTTAGTTGGTGGCATGGTGCGGTATTTGCAGGATTTATGCTAATGGTTACCCGTTCCTGGGCAAAGGCTAAGGCCAGACGCCGCAGTTATTATCATGCTAGAAGGAAAAGATATTATCAAGAGTATTGGTAGTATATTATGCCTTAATGGTTTGGGGTGAGATAATTGCAAAAGGATATAAAAAATGCAGAGGAAAAGTTAAAAGCGGGGGACTATAAACTAACTCATCAAAGGGAAGCTGTTCTAAAGGTGCTGTTGGGCAATAAGACCAAGCATCTCAGTGCTGAAGAGGTATATAATCTAGTCAAGGAAAAGGAGCCGGCTGATGTCGGGTTGGCTACGGTTTATCGTACACTGGAGCTTTTTTTGGATTTAGGTATTGTGTGCTGCATGGATTTTGGTGACGGCAGAATGCGCTATGAATGCATTGATTTTGACAATGAAGGACATCATCACCATCATGTTATTTGCTTGAAATGCGGTAAAATTATGGAGATGGATGAAGACTTGCTGGATGATTTAGAAATGAGGGTCAGCAGGAAGCTTTCATTTAAGGTGTTGGATCATCATCTGAAGATTTTTGGACATTGCAAGGATTGTACCGAATGACTTAAACGGAATAGAATTGTTAAGGATGGTGTTTAGCTTGAATATAAAACCAGCAGGACTGCATACCGGGATTGGCAGTATGCCATATGTCGATCCTCAAAAAGCCCTTGATCTGATATTTGGCACCATGCCTGAGATACCTCATTGGCCTCAGTTACCATTGAGAGGGACGGCAGAAGGGTTTGTTTTTCAGTTTTTAACCCCTTTGGTGGAGGCGGGTTTGATTAAGTTGGAAGGAGACAAGGCATATTTTGATACCGACAGTGAGGACTGGGAGGGTAGCTTGACTCGGTTTTATACCATCTACCTGTCAGCGGTGGAAGGTGATGCACAAGCTTTGGAGGCTTTTGCTTTGCCTGTTGAGGCTGCTTCTGGATTCTATGCTTATTTGGACTACATTAGAAAAAATACTTTGGGTCAGGCACTTTTTTTAAAAGGACACTTGGCTGGTCCTTTAACCATAGGATTTAATTTAAAGGATCCCCAAGGAAGGTTTGCCTATTATAACAATCAACTTAGGGACTTAATTGTCAAGACATTGGCAATGCACGGTCATTGGCAGGCAAAAAAACTGAGGGAGCAGGGTTTGCCGGTAATAATTTTTATTGATGAACCGGGTATTGGTGTTTATGGAAAATCAGATTATATTACGGTAACAAAAGATATGATAAAAAGTGATTTGAATGAGATTTTTGAACAGATCCATGGGGCAGAAGCTTCGGTGGGGGTACATTCCTGTGATGCCATAGACTGGTCAATACTATATGAGTGTGATTTAGAGATAGTTAACTTAGATGTTTATAATTTTTCTGATTCACTGTTGCCTTACACCTCAGAGCTCAAGGATTTTATCAACAGGGGAGGGGTTTTGGCTCAGGGCATAGTCCCCACTGACGAAAAGGCATTTGATGAGACTGCAGAAAGTCTTCTGGCAAGATTGAGAATCTTATGGGAGCAGCTGGAGAAAAAGGGGATAGACCGGACACATTTGCTTTCCCAGACCATGATTACACCGGCTTGTGGTACAGGCCTACTGAATCCTGACTTGGCGGAGCACATTCACAGACTTACCCAAAAAGTTTCGACAGCGGTAAAGGAGTTGGCTCTATGATTCCTGCAGATTACCATATTCATACATCCCGTTGCGGCCATGCCCAGGGAGATGTTTGGCAATATGTAGACTCTGCCGTAAAAAAGGGCTTCAGTGAAATAGGTTTTGCGGATCATGCGCCCATGTATTGGCTTCCTGCATCAGAAAGGGATCCTGAAATAGCCATGCAGGATTGGGAGTTAGGGGAGTATATATCTGAAGTACAGGAAGTGGCTACAACAAATCCCCATTTGACAATTCGAGTAGGGATAGAGCTGGATTATATTCTCGGTTATGAGAAGGATGCAATGGCCGTACTGAAGGACCGTCCTTTTGATTATGTTATCGGTTCAGTGCACTTTATAGATGGCTGGTCATTTGATCACCCGGCTTATATTGATGAATATAAGCATAGAAATATAGATGAGATTTATCGAAGATACTTTAATCTCCTTTCTCAAGCTGCACTATCCGGCATGTTTGATATTATGGCGCATCCTGACCTAATTAAGAAGTTTGGATATTATCCCAATGTATGTTTAGAGGATTTTTATCATCAGGCAGCTCGATCTTTTGCTGCCGGTGGTGTGAGTGTTGAAGTCAATACTGCCGGTCTTAGATGGAATTCCAAGGAGATATATCCTTCCTTGCAGTTTCTAAAGATATGCCATGAAGAGGGTGTTACTGCCAGTGTAGGTTCAGATGCCCATAGTCCTGAGCAGGTAGGTTTTGCCTTTGCTGAGGCTGAAGAGTTATTGATTGCTGCAGGGTATTCTGAGGTGGCATTGTTTGAAAAAAGAAATAGGATGATGATAAAGCTATAAGGCTCTCAGTCAATTGTTGGAACTGTGACCGACATAGAAATTCAGAGGAATACAGAAGACAGAAGTCAGAATACAGAAGCCAGAATACAGAAGCCAGAATTTTAAGAATTGGTTCTCTGTCAATTGGATAGACTCCATTAAAGGAGAGATTGATGTTTTTGTATATCAATCTCTCCT
>CAZHAJ010000043.1:0-12744 GCA_964530215.1 uncultured Peptococcaceae bacterium
GATGTTTATAACTGGTCCCCAAGTTATTAAGGCAGTAACAGGTGAAGAAGTTTCCATGGAAGTACTGGGGGGAGCCATGACCCATAATCAAACCAGTGGTGTTGCACATTTTGCAGCTGAAGACGAACAGCATTGTATTGATTTGATTCGTAAACTGATGAGCTTCCTGCCTCAAAATAATCTGGAAGGAACCCCTTCCACAGATGCCTTTGAGCCGGAGAACTCATCCGAAGAACTGATAAATATTATTCCGGATAGTCCTCACCTCCCTTATAATATCAAGAGAGTCATTGCATCTGTAGTGGATAAAGGAGATTTTTTGGAAGTCCAACCCCACTACGCCATGAATGCCGTGATTGGCTTTGCCAGAGTGAATGGAGAATCTGTGGGTATAATATCCAATCAGCCTGACTATCTGGCCGGCTGTCTGGATATAAATGCTTCAGACAAAATTGCCAGGTTTGTAAGATTTTGTGACTGCTTTAATCTACCCGTTATAACTTTTATGGATGTACCGGGATTTTTACCGGGAACAGGGCAGGAATATGGCGGAATAATAAGACATGGAGCAAAGATGCTATACGCCTATTCCGAAGCTACAGTACCTAAAATAACAGTTATACTTAGAAAAGCTTATGGCGGAGCATATATAGCTATGTGTAACAGCAGCATGGGGGCAGATACCGTATTGGCCTGGCCCACAGCTGAGATTGCAGTTATGGGTCCGGAAGGAGCAGTAAACATAATCAATAAAACCGAAATCGCTCAGTCGGGTAATCCAGATGAAACACGATTGAAATTAACTAAAGAATACCGCGATAAATTTGCCAATCCTTATGTAGCCGGTGCCCGGGGCTATATTGACGATATAATAGATCCTAGGGACACCAGAGTAAAAATCGCAACTGCTTTGTCACTACTGGCCACTAAAAAAGAGTCGTCACCTTATAAAAAGCACGGAAATATACCTTTATAGGAGGTTTCAGATGAAAAGAAATAAAATAACCATTATCGGTTCCGGTAATGTGGGCGCAACTTGTGCCCACTGGGCAGCAGCCAAAGAACTGGGTGACATAGTTCTGATGGACGTGGTGGAAGGTATCCCCCAAGGTAAAGCCTTGGATCTTATGGAAGCCGCACCGGTAGAGGGTTTTGACTGCAATGTCACGGGGACAAACCAATATCAGGATACCCAAGGTTCAGACATAGTAATCATTACCGCGGGAATTGCAAGAAAGCCTGGTATGAGTAGAGATGATCTTCTGAATACAAATGCAAAAATTGTGGCCTCGTGTGCCCAGCAGGTGGTTAAATATTCGCCAGAGACCATAATCATAGTTGTTACAAACCCGTTAGATGTTATGACTCATATTGCTCAGAAAGCCAGTGGACTACCCCCCAATCGGGTTATGGGAATGGCAGGAGTATTAGATTCTGCCAGGTTTAGAACATTTATAGCTTTGGAACTGGGAATATCCTTTGAAGATGTAAGTGCCTTCGTATTGGGTGGACATGGTGATGATATGGTGCCTTTAGTTAAATATAGTTATGCCGGGGGAATACCAATTGAAAAATTAATTCCCAGAGACAGGATAGAGCAAATCGTGGAAAGGACCCGAAAGGGGGGAGCTGAAATAGTTAATTACCTGAAAACCGGTAGTGCTTATTATGCACCTGCGTCGTCGGTAATTCAGATGGCAGAAGCTATACTGAAAGATAAAAAACGTATACTTCCGGTTGCTGCTTATCTTCAAGGAGAATATCGGCAACATGACATCTATTTTGGCGTACCGGCAATTATAGGTAGCAACGGTGTTGAGAAGATTTTAGAAGTAGACTTAAACCAGCAAGAACAAATGGAAATTGATAAATCTATAGAATCTGTTCGCAATCTCTCTTCTATTGTGGGCTTATAAGGGATTATTAATATCTGGAGGTTATGATAATGAACAAGAGGCATATAGGTATTACGGATACCACCTTAAGAGACGGCCATCAATCCCTCCTGGCCACCAGAATGAAACTGGAAGATATGCTACCCATCATTGAAGAGATAGATAATATGGGCTTTCATTCGGTGGAGGTCTGGGGCGGAGCAACCTTTGATGCCTGTATGAGATATCTTGATGAGGATCCCTGGGAAAGATTAAGCACTCTAAAAAAACATTTTAAAAATACTAAACTTCAGATGCTTCTGCGTGGTCAAAACATTGTGGGTTATAAGCATTATGCCGATGATGTATTAAGTGAGTTTATTAAATACAGTGTTCAAAACGGTATGGATATATTTAGAATATTTGACGCCTTAAATGATGTCCGGAATATGGAGGCATCAATAAGATTTGTAAAAAAAGAAGGCGGGCACGCTCAAGCCACTGTTGTTTATACAATAAGTCCGGTACATGATTATAACTTTTATATGAAAATGGCAAAAGAATTGCAAGAGTTAGGTGCCGATTCAATATGTCTGAAGGATATGGCAGGTATATTATCTCCTTTCCATGCTTATGAAATAATCAAAGGCTGGAAGGAAATTCTTGATATACCGGTTCAGGTTCATGCCCACTACACCAGCGGAATGGCTTCGATGACTTATTTAAAAGCTATTGAAGCGGGAGTTGATGTCATTGATTGTGCCATTTCCTCCATGGCTCTGCAAACATCTCAGCCCGCTATCGAAACTATGGTGGCAGCATTAGACCACAGCCTGTACAAAACCGATATGGATCTCGGCAAATTAGCATTAATTGCAGATTATTTTTGCGACAACCGAAAAAAATATACAGACTTTGACAGTTGTTCAAACAGCGTTGATACCAACGTTCTTATATATCAAGTCCCCGGGGGTATGATATCAAATTTTATTAATCAGCTTAAGGAACAACAAGCCTTGGATAAGTTGCCGCAAGTTTTGGCTGAAGTTCCCAGAGTGAGGGAAGATTTTGGATTCCCTCCCCTTGTAACCCCAACAAGCCAGATTGTAGGAACCCAAGCCGCGATAAATGTGATTGTGGGCTCCCGATATACATATGCCACAGATGAAGTCAAAAACTATATGAGGGGATTCTATGGAAGGCCCCCGGGACAGGTAGATGAGGATGTTAGACAGAAGATTATAGGGGATGAGAACCCCATCACCGTTAGGCCTGCCGACTTGATAGAAAATGAACTTCCAAAAGCTAGAGAACTGGGCGGGAAATATATCAAAAAGCCCGAAGATGTAATCTCGGTAGCTTTGTTCCCACAAATTGCTCCCAAATTTTTAAAAGATAAGAATGGTTAAAGAACAATTGTTGGGGGAGGCTCCAGAGGAATTCAGAGGAATCCAGAAGCCAGAAGCCAGAACTTGGTAGACCCCATAGGAATTCAGAGGAATACAGAAGTCAGAAGTCAGAAGCCAGAATTTTAAGAAATGTATGGAGAGATTGATGTTTTGTATAATCAATCTCTCTTTTTTAATCAAAAATACACATAAATGCAGGCTGGGTGTGCGGATTTCAGTCCGGACAAAGTTACTACGGTTGAAACGGCTTTAAAGCTTGTCGCTAACGGTCTGGTCATCGCTTGCGTAACTTAAACTATATGACATAGATAGCATGCATCACCGTACATATTCTGCGGCAACTTATTTTATTTAGATGTACAAAATACCTCAATTAACCTATACTTAACTTATAGATATCGATATTTTAACAAAGTCTATATATCATAAATATAGATTATTAATCTTCTTTCAAAGGAGAGAATAATGTTAATAAAAAAGATTCTAGTTTTTATTTGCTTAATAGTGGTTTTTTCCTTGGCGGCAGTGGGCTGTAAAGCAAAGGAAAACGGAGTGACTAACAACGGCAAGAGTATTACTATTGCAGGCTCAACGTCGGTACAACCCCTTTCTGAAGAACTGGTAAAAGCTTACAACAAAGTCAATCCGGACATACTTATCAATGTTCAAGGTGGGGGGTCCTCCCAAGGAATTAAAGCCGCTGTTGACGGAATAGCAGAAATTGGTTCCAGCTCAAGGGAACTTAAAGATGCTGAAAAAGATGCTGATTTAAAGGAATTTATTATCGCAATTGATGGAATTGCTGTGGTGGTGCACCCTCAAAATGAACTTTCAAATTTATCGATACCTCAGATAAGAGATATCTTTAGCGGAAAAATTACGAACTGGCGAGAACTGGGCGGTAAGGAAGGTCCCATCTACATAGTTACCCGAGAAGCAGGTTCAGGAACAAGGGGAGCTTTTCAAGAGATTGTGATGGGGGAAAATACCAGAATATCAGATAAAGCTGTAACTCAGCCATCCAACGGTGCCATTAGAACTACCGTGGCAGGAAATCCGAATTCCATCGGCTTTCTTTCCATAGGCTTTTTAGGATCGGAAATAAAGGCCATTAAAGTTGATAATGTAGATGCCACAGAAGAAAATATTAAGAACAAAACTTATCAGATTGGCAGGAACTTTCTTTATTTAATTAAGGGAGAGCCCCGAGAAGAAGTGAAAGAATATATTGATTTTGTGTTAAGTCCACAAGGACAGGAAATAGTAGGTAAAGACTATATAAAAGCAATTTAGCGTTTACGTTGGTATAAATTAATTTAGAGGATAAAAACTAATGTTTTTATCCTCTAATATCAAGTAAGTCGGTTGTTTTATGCTTAATTAATAATTAACATTATGTTAACGGGTTATTAACGGCTGCTAAGCAGGAAATGTGCCTTATCAAAACAAAATACATAGACAGTGCTAACTATCAGGACAAGGATGAAAATGGCATTGAGAAAATACTTTGAAAAATCAATTGAAAACATATTGTTATTTAGTGCAGTAGCAGCAGTTTTTATTGTAATGCTTATTTTTATCTTTATTTTTATGGAAGGGCTACCGGTAATTCAAAAATATGGATTACTGCACTTTATAACAGGTGAATTATGGCATCCTGACGAACTGCTTTTTGGTCTGTGGCCAATGATCGTCGGTTCAATTTATGTTACCCTTGGTGCATTGATTTTAGGTGTTCCTTTAGGCTTAGGTTGTGCCATATTCTTAGCTGAAATAGCACCCCGTAAAGTAACAATGATAATAAGACCAATGATTGAACTGCTGGCAGGCATACCTTCAGTTGTTTACGGGTTATATGGCCTAGTAGTGCTGGTACCTTTAATCAGAGATAATTTAGGGGGAATGGGACTCAGTGTCCTGGCAGGTTCAATAATACTGGCAATGATGATTCTACCCACAATAATAAGTATTTCTGAAGACTCTATTGTAGCTATTCCAAGAGAATATAAAGAAGGATCGTTAGCTTTAGGGGCAACCCATTGGCAGACCATCAAAAAGGTTATTCTGCCCACAGCCAGATCGGGCATAGTCACTGCAGTTGTCTTGGGAATGGGCAGAGCAATAGGAGAAACAATGGCAATCATTCTGATTACAGGCAATGTAGCCGTAGCTCCCGGCTCTATTTTAGAACCGGTCAGGACACTTACAGCTAATATCGCCATAGAGATGGGCTACGCCTCGGGTGATCATGCAAAAGCTTTATTCGCCACCGGTATAATACTTTTCACATTTATAATATTGGTAAACAGCTTAATGATCCTTATACCGAAAAAGGTTGGTGACTAAACTGAAAAGCCGAGCATTAATCGTTGAAGAGTTTATAGCAAAATCTTTTCTACTGCTATCTGTATTAATCACAGTGGGAGTGCTGTTTTCTATAGTACTTCATATCTTAAGTCAAGGTTTCAGCGTAATTTCATGGGAATTCCTCACCACCGATCCCGTAGATATGGGGCGTGAAGGTGGCATATTTTTCTCGATAGTGGGTACTGTATATCTTATATCTGTGGCACTTGCCTTTGCTGTCCCTATAGGAGTACTGGCTGCAATACACCTTACTGAATACACAAAAAAAGGACTGCTTATCAATACAATACGCTATGCCACCGAAACCTTGGCGGGAATACCATCCATCATTTTTGGCCTGTTTGGATTTGCTTTTTTTGTAATTTTCTTAGGCTTCCATTGGTCCATATTGTCAGGTGGCCTCACTTTAGCAATTATGATTTTACCCACCATAATAAGAACATCTGAAGAAGCTATTAAAAGTGTACCTAATATGTTTAGAGAAGGCAGCCTTGCCTTGGGGGCAACAAAGTGGCAAACAATATATAAAATAGTTATACCGGCATCTTTACCCGGAATACTTACCGGTATCATTTTAGGTATCGGCAGAGCGGTGGGGGAAACAGCTGCTATTCTGCTGACTGCAGGCAGTTCTCTTAACTTGCCAGTATCTGTCATGGATCCCGCCAGATCTCTGTCTGTTCACCTCTACATTATGGCATCAGAAGGTATATCCTTTGAAAACGCTTATGGAACAGCTACCGTTCTGATTATCCTAATCTTAACCATTAACCTCACTGCCAATCTAATTATGGGGAAAATGACATCTAAAAGCCGTTAACAAACTAAAATATCCTCTCCCTTAATATGTGGGTGGCTTACCTTTTATAATCATCTGCTCCATTTAGAATATAATACTTCCTTTCAGCACTATGTTAAGCCCTTTAAAGGGCAACCTAATGCTTTTTTCTAACAAATAAAATAAAATAAAAATTATTATAAAAAGTAACCAAAATGTTTTTTCAACAAATATAGAAATAGGGGCAATGATATGGGATATCATGGAAATGAGAGGCATGAAAAACCCGTAGTATGCATTTTGGATGACAACAAGGATTGTGACAATTGTTGTGATTGTTTTATCTGTGATTTAAATCCGGAAAAATTGTGTAATAACTGTGCCCAGTGTTTAAAAATAGCAGATTATAACGGTATTGAAATCAGTGAGATAATTTATGATGGTTCCGACACCAAAAGAACAAAAGACAGCAACAAAAATACTAACATAGAGGACATTGAAGGTGATGAATAAAAGAAGGTTATTTATAAAAATAATTGGTTCCGATAACATATATTATGTAAACCATTATTTATTTTTCTGAATATATCCTCTTGATAAGTACATAATAACCTCCAAACAAAGTATGCGATTTATTCGGAGGTTATTTTTTATGGACTTAAAGGTTCTTATGCAGACATGTCTGGACAAACTGATCTCTCCTCAGATAAAAAAACTAGAGGACGCTATGAGTAAATATCAAATTCCTTTGCCGGTTCAACCCCCTAAAAGCATAAGCATTCCCACAAACCTTGAGGCAGCCAGAGACCAGGCAATATACAGGATAACTATGTCAGGCAGTCAATCAGCGCTAATGATCCATGTTAAGGCTATTAATATCTGTACAAATGATTCTTTAAGGGGGCTTTTTTTAAACTTCCTAAATCAGGAATTACATATGCATGATAATTTGATTAAGTTCGGCAAAGTAAAAGGCTGGGTCTTTCCTCCCCCTCAGTATAGACATTAGATAAGTTAATAAGACTTTTTGTTTTTCTGGAATTTTAGCAGTTTTACTATTGATTATTCGACATAATATGAGTTAATATATAATGGTGTTTGTGTCAAATAAATATCACATAAATATTTATTTGCTAAAGATTATTTAGTAATTACACTTTAGTCAGTTAACCGCATAGGATTGGAGGTGTAATAATGATCAGTTCTCTCAGTGTTGTGGGGGCTTGGGCTCTGGTTTGTGCAGTTGGTTATTTTTGGGCATCATCACAAGAGAAAGAATCAAATGGTTAAGATATTTATAAAAATCCGACAAAGTCGGATTTTTTTTATGCTTTCTTTATATCTTAGCTAACTGTATATGGCCAGCTTTATTTAAAATTATATAAGAAGATCTATCATTTTTAAAAATTCTGCATACTGACTTCTGGATTCCTCTAATTTCCTTTCCCCAATATTTAATTGAATTTTATCAGCCTATGGTTAATTCCAACTGTTTTTTTGCTCGTATTAACTGCTCATAGCATTTTACCAGCTTTTCAGAACTTACTTTTGATGAAAACATTAGTACATTATTGTATGCTGCTTTACCCATATTGTCTCTAAGAACTCTGTCTGTCAACAACAGGTCTAATTTCTTTTCAAATTTATCTTTGCAATTCTCTGTAAGAAAACCATCCACTCCGTCCGTAACCATATCGCTAATCCCATATGCACTAACAGCTACGGACGGTACCCCTGCAGCCTTTGCTTCACCTATAACCAAACCTTGTGTCTCGGTCATCGAAGCAAAAACAAATAAGTATGCTCCACAGTAATACTTAATAACTTCTTTTCTATCCAATGCTCCTGTAAAAATAACTTTATCTGATAAATCTAATTCTTCCACTTGATTTTTTAGGTTATCTTCCTCAGGTCCGACTCCCACTAACACCAGACGCGTATCGGGATGCTTTTTATGCATTTTAGCCAAAACATCTATTACAAATCGGAAATTTTTTTCTTTGCCCAATCTACCGACACTCAAAAGCACCCTCACACCCTCAGGAAGATCGTGTTTTCCCGCTATATAATCACCGTACTCTACTGCATCAAAACTTTCAACGTCGATACCTGTGGGAATAGTTTGTATATCAACCCTGACACCATTGCTTCTCAGATGCTCTGCAATGGATTCAGTGGGTGTTATAACTAAATCGCAAGCATTACAGAAATCTCGATAATATTTTCTGGTAATTTCTTTAGTAAAATTTTGAGCAAAAGGCACATAGTGAGTATAAAGATCATATAGGGTATGAAAAGTAAAAACCAAGGGCACTCCTAAAGACCTGGCATATTTTGCTCCCAATCTGCCCAAAATAAATGGAGATTGCACATGGATAATATCGGGATTTATTTTTTTAATGGCGGGTCTCAATCTGATTGAGACCGGTATGGCAATAGTGAAATCAGGATTTGTGGGGGCCGGTACCGATGCAAATCTAAAAATCTTGCTTTCTTTATTTTCTTTCTTGTGGTGGGGGTAACTGGGAGCAAAAATATTCACATCATGACCCAGACTACTCAAATCCCGAGCAAATAAATCAATGGATTCCACCACTCCACTTCTGTAAGGACGATAACTATCGGTAAAAACACCTATCTTCATGGGGGTCCCCCTTTTTTTATTTCAATAATTGCCAGCCATCACTGCATTTAAAGATTATAACACACACATACTACTTTGGGTTCCACACATAATGATAATCATATACTTTCCATTTGCCGGACTGACGGCGGAATATAAAAAAACCTTTTATATTCTCACTTTTTCCCGTATCAACATCCTCTATTCTGACTACAACCCTGCCTGACGCTTCATTATCACGATTTTCCATAATATCAAAGAATTCTAAAGATGTTTTACTATACCAATCTGTGGGCTCTTCAATAAACTCCCAACAACTCATAGTTAGTTTGCTTAGCAGCGGTTCCGCATAGTATTTACTAAGGATTTCTTTAGTTTCTTCTGGACTTTTTGCATACATCCAAGACTCATCGTGAACTGCACACATTATCAGGTTATCCAATTCCTGAAACAGCGCAACATTATATTGCCATTTATCTGCTATAACTTCCCTAGGCATATAATTGCTTGTTACAACAATCAGTGAGAACAATCCCACTAAAATATTACTATAAATCTTTAGCAAATAACGCACCCCCCTGTTAACAACCAATTCAACAAACAAGGGGACATTACCTTGCCACAATTTGCCATATAATATCGACTGTCTGATTTTTTTAATTACAGCTTTCCATTATATGAACCCTTTGATTACATGGTATCCGTAAAAGCAATGCTTTATCCAAAATTACACAAAAAAACTACTCCCCCGGTCAATGTTGTACTGATTTTTGAGGCGCAGTCAATAAGCGATGACTATATTGGTTTAACCACTAATGCTTGGGGTTAGTGCTTACCACTTGAATTGCTTTTAAAAGTGCTGTTGTAACCTGGGCTTTACCGCATATCAAATCATAATCCACTCTCTTTAATATGCTTCCCTTTTCCCCCACCACATACTGAGGAGGTATACTGTTCAAAGCCAGGGCTTTTATGTCTTCCTTGCATTTATCACAGGCACAGACACCGGGAGTTTTTTTTACATACTCAGACATCAGTTGGTCAAATATCTCGTCAACCACCACTTCAACATAATTCTTATACATACAGGTCCTCCTATCACCACAAATGGCAATAACATACCACTACTTTAACACCAACTACTTCATCAGATACTACTATAACTTATTGGATACCCAAAGATATACCTAACTGACGTGCTGATTTTATTAATTCTGAATCAATGGGGATCAAGCGCTGTCCTCCCACTGCCTCGGCCAATGTTACAGTTTTAATTTCAGTTCCTTTAAGACATACCATATGGCCAAAGTTACCTGCCATCAAAAAGTTAACAGCAGCAACTCCATATCGTGTAGAAAGTATTCTGTCATAGGCCGTAGGTGAACCTCCCCTTTGGAGATGTCCCAGCACGGTTACCCTCGTTTCCTTACCGGTAAGCAACTCTATATCCTGGGCCACTTTCTCACCGATACCACCCAACCGCGCAGGCTCAAAACTGTTTTCCACCAACCGCTGAACAACCACATCCCCGCCTGCTGCCCTTGCACCTTCCGCAACCACCACGATGCTAAACTGTTTATTTTCCTTGCTCCGCTGATTTATCTTTTTTACCACCATATTTATGTCAAAAGGCAGCTCTGGCAACAAAATAACATCCGCTCCCCCGGCAATACCGGCATAAAGAGCTATCCATCCGGCATTACGACCCATAACCTCCAGCACCATGACTCGATGATGTGATTCGGCTGTAGTGTGAAGTTTATCTATTGCTTCGGTGGCAGTTTTTAGTGCTGTGTCAAAGCCAAAAGTTTGATCTGTGGAGTTAAGGTCATTATCAATGGTTTTAGGGACACCTATCAATTTTATACCCATTTTATGCAATTCATTGGCAATGGACAAACTACCGTCGCCTCCGATAACCACCAAGGCATCTACTTCCTGAATACTGATATTTTCCACTATCCTGTCTGATACATCCACATACTCCACTATTTCATTTTTATTCACCGGATAATGAAAGGGATTATCTCTATTGGTGGTACCCAATATGGTCCCGCCCCTTGGCAATATCCCCATAACATCATTTTCGGATAATTCCTTTGCCTGATTTTTTATTAATCCACCAAATCCATTTAAAAAACCCACCACTGATAATCCATAGTCAATAATAGCAGTCTTTACAATAGCTCTGATAACAGCATTTAGACCCGGAGCATCTCCACCACCGGTTAGAATCCCTATCCTGCCGATTTTCCCCTTTCCGGACATGAATCATCTGCTCCTTTCACGGATCATTTTTATTATTTTGCATTTTCATACTTTTTCCACATAAAACTTAATGCATAAATCAACACTGAAAGTGCCGCTAGATTTATCGCCCCAAAAAGCAGCCCTTGCCACCAAAATTCAAATACCATCTTGTTTTTCACTCCTAAATTTTACTTACAAATTAGCACAAAGTAATCACCTTAAACCATTCTATTATTCTGTTTCACCCACTTCTCTAGACAGCTGGTTCAATATATCTTTCAGTTCTTCATTAGACTTGCCATAGCCTGCCCAATCACCCGACCTTAACCTGCTCAAACCTTCTTCGAAAACCCTATTTGCCTCGACAGCTAAGTTACTGATAGAGCTTTGAACATTATCACCAGTATCCGCTTCTCTGTCTATTTCTGATGAAGGTATCACTGTAGAACCTGCACCCTCACCGAAAAGTCTTTGTAAAGCCGCATCTAAAGTGGGTTCCATAACAATTTTATCACCATGAGCCAATATTACCCTTCTTAATTCAGGCATCTTGCTTTGTTCAGCTTGAAGATAAAGTGGCTGTACATATATCAAGGCATCTTTAATTGGTATGACCAGTAGATTTCCCCTGATAACCTGGGAACCCTTCTGACTCCATAGACTGATTTGCTGTGAAATATATGAATCCTGGTTAATCCTGGTGTCAATCTGCCTAGGTCCGTAAAGCAGCTCTTGCTTAGGAAACTCATATAATAAAAGCTTGCCGTAATTATCACCGTCAGATCTTCCTGCCAACCAGGAAATCATATTGATTTTATTGTGAGGAGTAAAGGGAATTATCTGGATAAACTCTGGCTTCTCCTCCCCGGGCAATTCAACAATGGTATAATATGCCTCCATAAAACTTTCTTGTCCGTCTACCATTTCGACTGGCAAACTATATTTATCTTCCTTGTTATAGAATACTTCAGGGTCCTCCATATGGTAAATTTGATATTTTGAAGCCTGAACCATAAATATATCTTCAGGATATCTAATATGATCCCTTATACCCGATGGCATTTCTGAAAGTGGTACAAACATGTCCTCAAATATTTTGGTGTACGTCTGTATAATGGGATCCTCTTGGTCGGCAACATAAAACTTAACATTTCCGTCATAGGCATCTATAACTACCTTAACAGAATTTCTGATGTAGTTAAATCCAGAGACCGATGGCTCTGAATACGGAAACACATTCGAGGGGGTATATGCATCCCATATCCAAAATAACTTTCCCGCATCATCAATAATTATATAAGGGTCTCCGTCAAATCTTAGAAATGGAGCTATTTTGGGAACTCTTTCAGTAATGTTCCGATAATATAATATTTTACTGTCCTTGTCTATTTCGGTAGACAACAGCAATTTATAATCACCCAAAGTTAGTGCAAACAGCGCTCT
>CAZHAJ010000044.1:0-12654 GCA_964530215.1 uncultured Peptococcaceae bacterium
CTAATATTTCCTGGGCTTTATAGCCCTGCTACTTATTTGATTGGTGCGGCAGAGAGGCCTTGAACCTCCACACCCTTGCGAGTATAAGAACCTGAATCTTACGCGTCTGCCAATTCCGCCACTGCCGCATATTTAAATTATATTACTCACGCAAAGTGAATTATAGCACGCTGTAGGAGAAAAATCAATAAACTGCGGATTTAAAATTTAATATTATTATATTTCCTTATTTGGCTAATGGAGTACAATTCTTCTTAACATTTACTTATTTTTACCCATACTTCCCTAGGTCGGGGACCGTCAAATTCGCAGAAGAATAACCCCTGCCATATACCCATCAACAGTCTGCCGTTATTTATGAAAATAACCTCAGAAGAACCCATCAAGGAAGACTTAATATGCGCATCTGAGTTCCCCTCGATATGAAGATAATCACCTTTAAGGGGGAACACCTTATTCAAGTTCACTATAATATCTCTGACCACATCGGGATCCGCGTTCTCATTTATTGTAAGAGCAGCCGTAGTATGGGGTACAAATATATGTGCAATTCCTTGTTCAACCCCAACCTCTGTTACTATATGTTGAACTTTTGAAGTTATATTGATAAATTGGGTTCGTTCTTTAGTATCAAGTTTAACCTTATACATTGATATTTAATAACCTCCCTTAATTCTTTGCTTATTTTTTAGAACTTAAAGTAAAAGACAACAGTTCTAACTTGAGTGAAAGATCAACATTCCTGACTTCAATTTCATTAGGCACATTGAGGGATTGAGAAGCAAAATTTAAAATTGCTTTTATTCCATTGGAAACCATAAAATCTGCCACTACGGGGGCTGCGTCAGCAGGAGTGGTAATGACTCCAATCTTCACATCGTTATTCTTTATAATATCTGGCATTTTTTCCATTGGGAGTATCGGCAGTTGATTAATCAACTTATATGTTTTTGAGGGATTATTATCAAAAATACCGGCAACCTTGAAACCCCTTTGATTAAAACCTTTATAGGTACACAGTGCAATACCTAGATTCCCGGCACCTACTATTACAAGATTCCAATGCTTATCCAGTCCTAAAATTTTTGATGTATATCTAATTAAATCTTTTACATTGTAACCTACTCCTCTGGTGCCGAATTCACCAAAGTATGCGAGGTCTTTCCTGACCTGTGCTGGGGATACACCCACACCATCAGCTATTTCCACCGAAGAAACTGAATTAACACCATGATGATCCAGTCTCTCAAGAAATCTGGAATAGATAGAGATTCTGCCTATAGTAGGTTCCGGGACCCTTAGAGTTTTCATAGCCCGGCCTCCTTATGTCACTAATTGCATTCTATTAATTTATACCACCGGGACTGGGCGCAGTCTAAAAAAAATCCTCCAACAGTCAAAAATTAATGTCCAATTGCTTTAACAAGTTTTAAAGAATCAGGATTTAACAATTTTTTTCCAGCATGCCAGCCAAATTCCAAAAACAACTGCCAATAAAGCAGTAAGCATAGTGAAGTTAATTATATTTAATTTCATCTTATTCTCCTTTACTTTATAAATTTTATCCTTTGCATTGAAAGTTCTACATATTCAAAAAGAAAAAGGTAAAAATAAGGCAAACAGTAAATTCGGAGGGTTGAATTGAAAAGACTACTAAAAAAAGCAATAGAAACTATTTCATACCAGCCTAATCGGCATAAAGAAGATTTTGCTCTAAAGGAAAATCAATATGATCACCGTGAGGAAAATAAGTTAGATGGTACCTCAGATTCCTCCAGTGACTTTGTCAATCCTGAAAAAAAAAGCAAAACCAAGTGGCGCAGCGTTAAAAAGACTACGAAATTAAACAAACTAAGTTCTAAAGATTTTGATATAGAAAATAATTGCATTAAAAGCAATCTGGAGAAAAACCGTAAAATCATAGAAAATATTTACGGGATCCCGGTAAACAAAGATATTGTTCTTAGGGAATTTGTTTTAGGTACCTCAAAACCGACACAATCATTTATGTTATTTATCGACGGACTTACCGATCGCATTGCTCAAATAAAGCTTTTGCAGGATTTAATGGTTTTTTCTAGACTATCAGAAAATGAAACAAATAAATCCGCCGAACACATTATCAGAACCCTTCTTCCCGGCAATCAGACTGAAATTATCAATACTTTTGAGGAAGTTGCTGCAGCTGTAAATATAGGAGACACAGTATTCTTTTTTGACGGAGTTTCCTCTGCTTTGGTGGTTGAAACTAAGGGATGGGAACACAGAACAGTTTCAGCTGCTCAAAACGAGCAGACTATTACCGGCCCTAAAGAGGGATTTGTAGAAAGCCTTCGGGCAAATACCGGACTGGTTCGCAAAATAGTTCGTTCGGAGAAACTGTATACCGAATTTTTCCGATTGGGAGAACGTTTTAAAAATGATATTGCCATAATGTACATGCATGATTTAGCCAATCCGGACTTAGTTAAGGAAGTAAAGAACCGCATTTCTTCGATAAAAACAGATATTATTACCGACGTGGGAATGCTGGAGCAGTTTATAGAAGACAGTCCTTATAATCTTAATCCCCAAACGATAATGACGGAGAAACCTGATCGTATCTCTGCCGGATTAGCTGAAGGTAAAATTGCCATATTCCTCAGTGGCAGTCCCTTTGCTTTGCTGGTACCGGTTTCATTTTACTCCCAAATGCATACCGGTGAAGAAACATATTTACGTTGGCAGTACGGTACCTTCATCAGATACATCAGGATTATTTCGTTATATATTGCCCTGTTGTTACCTGGCGCATATATGGCAGTGGTTCTGTATCATCAGGAGATGATACCCACCGAATTGTTGCTGGCCATTGCCGGAAATCGCGAAAAAGTTCCTTTTCCCACTATAATAGAATTACTTTTAATGGAGTTTTCCTTTGAGCTAATTAGGGAAGCAGGTCTTCGCATTCCCGGGTCAATAGGTCCCACCATAGGTATTGTGGGAGCTCTGATATTGGGTCAGGCAGCAGTGCAGGCTAATATAGTGAGTCCTATATTGGTTATATTGGTGGCGGTTACCGGACTAGCTTCCTTTTCTATCCCAAATTATCAACTGGGATTTGCCATTCGAATATATAGATTTTTATATATTATATTGGGTACCATTTTAGGGTTTTATGGTATTACAGTGGGAATATTTATCCAAATACTATTGACAGTAAATCTAAAGTCCTTTGGTGTACCATATGCTGCCCCTTCCGGACCCCGAACTTTTACTGGGGATGACCTGCTGCATAGATTTCCAATTTTTATGCAACAACGAAGGCCCGATTATGTAAATCCCCAGGATGATATCAGGCAATCCAAGGAACCCAGAGGATGGGTAAAAGAAAAGGAGAGCAGATATAATGATAGGGGTTGACAAGTTTGGACATCGTGAAGCCATTACCTTATTGACCATCTCCAGCATAGCTAGGATATTTTTGTCAATGCCAAGGCAGTTGGTGGAAATTGCCGGTCAGTCAGCTTGGTTATCATCCGTAAGCGGCCTAATCTTGGCACTGCTTCAGGTGATGATATTATATCTGGTTTTAAAACCATATCCAGATAAAAATATAGTGGAGATTACCTTATCGGTTCTGGGCAAAATATTGGGCACCTCTTTTAATATTGTATATATGGTTTTTTTTATAGTTGTGGCTGCAATTTTTACCCGTACCTTTGCAGAAACCCTTATACTCAGTGCACTGCCTAGGACTCCCATCAGTGTAATAATTATCAGTTATATCCTTATTGCCTTAGTGGGATCCTACATAGGTCTGAGCGGTCTGGCCAAATCATCCGCTATAACATATCCCGTGGTCATTGTAGGGATGTTGATACTGTTGTTAAGCCTAATTACCCTTTGGGACGTTACCCGTCTTTTTCCGATTATGGGTCAAGGAGCATTTGATGTTTTTGTTAGAGGAGGGCTTATAGCTGGAGGAATAAGTGAAATACTGATAGCAGCGGTTATTGTAAAATCCTTTAAGGGCTCTGATCCATTTCGTAAAGTGAGTTTGGGTTTTGTAATCCGCAGCTTTGCTTGGCTGACTTTCTTTGAGCTGGTTTTACTGTTGACATTTTATTGGGATGTGGCCCAGGAGTTGACGATACCTTTTTATAATATTAGCAATCAAATTCATATAGGGCGCTATATTCAACGCATTGAAGCAATCTTAATAGTAATCTGGGGATATGTCAGTATGGTTAAAGTGTCGCTTTTACTGTATGTTTTAACAGATATATTTTCGGACACCTTCAGATTGCATGATAGAAAACCTCTGGCACTCCCCTTTGCCCTGATAGTTTTTACAGTAAGCTTATTGCCTCCCGATCTTCCTACATCCATAGAAATAGAATCAACTCTCATCAGGCTATGGGCATGGTTTCCCACGATGGTACTGCCATTAATTATTTTAATTGTTGATCGCCTCAGGAATAGGGGGAAGAAAATTGAAACAGACTAAACTGTTATTGCTGGTTTTTATCTTGCTGTCGACAGTCGGTTGCTGGGGCAGCAGGGAAACGGACGAAATTGCCTACACCATGGCTTTAGGTTTTGATAAAGGTCCCGGTAACAACGTTATCATGACCTTTCAAATAGTAAATCCCAGGAGTGTTGCCGGCAATTCTTCAGGTGATGAAAGTGCCAATCAGACATTGTTTACCGCTACCACCGTAGCCGGTTTGCCCATTGCAGCTTTCAATTTGATAAATATAGAAAGAAGTAGAGAAATCTCTCTTTTACATACCACTGCTTATGTTTTTTCTGAGGAATTGGCAAGGGATGGTGTCCATGATTATATTAGTCCATTTACAAGATTTAGGCAGGTGCGGGGTTCGGCTTATGTTTTTGTATGTAAAGGTAAAGCCAGTGAATTTTTAAAGAAAAATAAACCTGTATTGGAGATTAGTCCTTCAAAGCAATATGAACAAATCTCCTTGGTAAATGAAACCCATTCCCTTAGCACAGTGACAAGATTCCATGAGTTTTATCAAAATACAAAATCTTCTAAAAGACAGCCTGTGGTGCCAATGGTTGGTATTAACGAAGTGGGTCTTAACATTTCTAAAGTTGCCGAACGGGATCGATTAGGTGATTATGAAGCCGGGAATTCACCATCGGATAAAGGTGTCAGCCAGTTTATAGGAGCTGCTGTTTTCTTAAAAGATAAGATGGTAGGCGAGTTGACCGGAGATGAAACAAGATATTACAATATCATGACTGGAAACATGAAAAGGAGTTTTATTATTATCAAAGATCCGCTATATCCTGAAAACAATTTGGGTATGACTTTATTGCAAGCTAGGCGTCCGGAAATAAAGGTGGATTTTAAAGATGGTATTCCGGAAATAGAGCAAAACATATATCTGGAGCCTGAGTTGGTGGGCATACCCAGTGAATACAATTATGAAGCTACCGATAAAAAACCCATCTTGGAGGAAGCTATCAGACTCTTTGTTGAAAATAATTGCAATAATCTAATGAGTAAAGTTCAGCAACAATACAAATCCGATATTTTCGGTTTTGGCAGGTATGCCAGTATGAAATTTATCAATAATAAAGATTGGGATAACAGCCGATGGGAAGAGGTGTTTCCCACAGCCCGCTACAGTTCCCATGTATATGTTAAGATCAGGCGTACCGGACTTATAATTAAAAGCAAACAGGTTGAATAAAGGAGTGATATGAGTGAAATGGGTTATAACCCTTATTCCTTTATGGGTAACCTACTATACTTTTACCTACGGGCTATGGGTATTGAAAAAAGGTAATCGCATCGGCGGTATCAGCATATTTACTTTAGCAGCTCTTGCTCTAGGTATATCTATATATGCCATATTTATTAGAACCGGTTTTTAGCCAGTTTTTCAAAAGCAATTACGGCTGCAGCTACTGTTTCATTAATCATTTCATCGGTATGTGCAAGAGATAGAAAGACAGCTTCAAATTGTGATGGTGCCAAATAAATCCCCTGCTGCAGCATAAACTTAAAAAACTTAGCGTATTTTTTGGTGTCTGAGTTATTAGCGGTTTTAAAATTATAAACCTTTTCACCGGTAAAAAATCCACAAATCATGGATCCTACCCTGTTAAAAGAAACTTGCTCACCCGAGGCCTTGGCAGCGTCAATAAGACCTTGACACAGCTTTTGAGATTTTCTTTCCAGTTCCTCATATACCCCAGGCTGTCCCATCAATTCCAGGGTTGCAATACCGGCACTCACTGCCAAAGGGTTGCCCGATAGTGTTCCTGCCTGATAAACGGGACCCGAAGGAGACATCATGGACATAATCTCCTTTTTTCCGCCATAAGCTCCCACCGGTAACCCACCACCGATAATTTTGCCCATACATGTAAGATCAGGCATAACATTATACAGTTGCTGGGCACCGCCATAGGAAAGCCTAAATCCGGTAATCACTTCGTCAAATATAAGCAGTGTTTTATATCTGTGGGTTATATCTCTTAATCCCTCCAAAAATCCGGGCTTTGGGGGAACTACTCCCATATTACCAGGGACCGGCTCCACAATAACCGCCGCTATTGTATCTCCCTCCGCCTGAAAAATTTTCTCTAAACTGTCTAAATCATTGAAAACTGCATTGAGTGTATCTTTTGCTGAATGTTCCGGGACTCCGGGGCTGGTTGGCACCCCGTGAGTCAGTGCTCCGGAACCCGCTTTAATCAGGAACATATCCGCATGACCATGATAGCAGCCTTCAAATTTTACTATTTTATTCTTTCCGGTGTATGCTCTGGCTAATCTGGCCGCACTCATGGTGGCCTCGGTACCGGAATTCACCAGGCGCACCATTTCCACCGAAGGCATAGCTTTGATAATCATAGAGCCCAATACATTCTCTTTTTGAGTGGGAGCTCCAAAACTGGTGCCCGTTTCGAGGCAATCTTTGATTGCATTGACTACTTTTGGATGCAGATGCCCAAGCACCATAGGTCCCCAGGAACCCACATAGTCTATATAGCAATTTCCGTCCACATCTTCCAATACTGCCCCGTGACCTCTATTAATATATATTGGATCCAGTTCTACAGATTTGAATGCCCTTACAGGACTGTTTACTCCACCAGGCATTATCTGTTGGGCTTTATTGAAAAGATCCTTCGAAATACTGTTATTCAATATCATCACCCCGTGTAAGTAGATCATTCAAAATATTTCATACTGGACTTTTTTAGCTCCCTTGTGCTGAAAAGTAATCTATATTCCATGATACCTGATAGTTCAGACATCCTTTTAGCAGTTTCATAACATTGTTCTTTAGATGTGCCGTGAATCATGGTAAAAAGATTATATTTCCAATTTTCGTTAGTTTGTCGTTCATAACAGTGGCTTACCCCGTCATTTGATGCAAAAGTCATACCAACATGGGCAACCTGATCTTCCGGAACTTTCCAAACTACCATGGCATTAGCACTATATCCCAATTGACGGTGTTTTACCATGGCACCAAATCTTCTGATTATTCCTTCCTGCTTCATCTTTTTTACCGTTTCCAAAATCACTTCTTCAGATAAACCTAATCTTTCACCGATTTCTTTAAAAGGTCTCGACGCTATGGGCAAGCCCTTCTGCAAAGTTTTTATTATTTCAATTTCTACCGGATTCAATCGTCTCTCCCTCCTCAATTTTAAAATTTACTTTTATTTTAAAAAGCCTTTTTGAAGGAAGACTGATTATATCATTGATTCCGGTTTTGGCAGTTATTTCTGATAATATCCTTTCCATTTCATTTTTGTCGGCTGCCAATAAGGTAAACCACATATTATATTGATGTTCCCGTAAATAGTTATGGGTAACACCGTTATAGCCGTTAATAATCTCAGCTACTTTCTCAATTTGATGGGGAGCTACCCTTAAGGCGCAAAGGGTTCCGGTGTAGCCCAATTTTCTGGAATCAAAAATGGCCCCTACTCTTCTTACAATGCCAATTTTAATTAATCTGTCAAGTCGTGACATTATCTGTCCTTCTGTTATCCCAAGATTTTCGGCCAGTTTTTTATAGGGTTCAGATTCCATCGGAAATTCATCCTGAATGAGATTCAGCAGTTTCCTATCCACAGCATCAATGCTCATCTGCAACCTCCATAGTTTATTAAATAAGGGTTAACTTTTCCCCTTGCTGTATCGGCACCAAGGCTCCTGTGCCATATAATCGCCATAATAAAAAAGTGCCCTTGCTCTGCAGCCACCGCAGGAATTGCTATATTTACATTTTCCGCAGGAACCCTGATATTGAGCTGTTCTCAGTGTGTTAAATACCGAATTATTGCTCCATATTTCAGAAAAAGGTGTTTCCCTGACATTACCTGCACTTATTTCCATATATGCACATGGTTGTACGTTACCCGTGGGACTGATAATGCAATAGGCTGTACCGGCCAAACACCCTTTTTTAAATCGAGTTTCTACCCCCATTTGTTCGGCAATTCTCACAAATTGAGGTGCACAGGTGGGTTTAAGCTCTATAGATACTGTTTTCTGTTTGGCCATAATTCTTTTTAACAACTTTTCATACCTTTCTTCACGCAAAGACTCTGATTCGATATCTACACCTCTGCCGGTGGGAACAAGGAAAAAAATGTGGTGAGCAATGGCCCCCATTTTTACTGCAAAATCAGTAATCTCCTCTATTTCCGGGTAATTCCAGTCCACTACGGTTGTATGTAATTGAAAGGGAAGTCCCACCTTTCCACAGGCTTCCATTCCCTTTACAGCCTTTTCCCATGAACCGTTCACTCCTCTGAAGCCATCATGTTTTTCCGGAGAGACACTGTCTAAGCTAATGCCCATGGCCATTGCGCCGGTTCTTTTTAGATTTAAAGCTGTTTCGATATCAATTAAAGTGCCATTGGTTCCAAAAACCGGACGCAGACCTTTTTGGACGGCATGTTCAACCAGTTGGTAGATATCTTCTCTCATCAGAGGTTCGCCACCGCTGAATACCATTATTTTAAACCCTGCTTTAGCTATCTCGTCAATTAAACTAAAACCTTCTTCTGTATTTAATTCATCGGTCATTTTTAGCCCTGCATCACGATAACAATGCCGGCAGGACAGGTTGCAAGTGTTTGTAACATTCCAAGATACAATCATTAGCTAATCCTCCATAATCCATTGGGCAACATCCAAGGCATGATAAGTAATTATAATATCGGCTCCAGCCCTTTTAAATCCGGTCAGAGTTTCGATAACCACATTTCGCTCATCAATCCAGCCCATTTTAGCTGCTGCTTTAACCATGGCATACTCACCGCTGACATTATATACAGCTAGGGGATAATTGAAGTTTTCTTTTAGCATTTTGACAACATCCATATACGCCAGAGCAGGTTTGACCATAATGATGTCGGCACCTTCTTCGATATCCAAATTAGCTTCCCTCAATGCCTCGATGGCATTGGGAGGATCCATCTGATAGGTTCGGCGATCACCGAATTGCGGAGTAGAATCTGCTGCATCTCTGAATGGACCATAAAATGAAGAGGCATATTTTACAGAGTATGACATAATGGATACATGCTGGTAGCCTTGTCTATCCAATCTTTCACGGATAGCTGCAACCCTGCCGTCCATCATATCACTTGGGGCAACTATGTCAGCACCTGCTTTGGCATGGGATAATGCTGTCTTGGCCAGTAATTGCAAACTGGGGTCATTGACTACATCATTATCTTCAATGATCCCGCAATGGCCATGATCGGTATATTCACACAGACATACATCTGTGATGACAGTAAGTTCCGGATACTTCTCTTTTATAGCCCGTACAGCCTGTTGTACCACTCCTTCATCACTGTATGCACCTGAACCTACTGAGTCCTTTCTGGCAGGTATGCCAAAAAGAAGCACTGCCGGTATATTATACTTCACCACTTGATTAATCACTTCCATCAGCATATCACAAGATAACTTAAAAACTCCCGGCATCGATTCCACTTCTTTTTTTATTCCATGCCCGTAGGTTACAAACATAGGGTAAACAAGATTGTCCACCGAAAGCCTGGTCTCTCTGATGAGTCTTCTTATATTTTTACTGTGCCTCATACGGCGACATCGATATCTGGGAAATATCATTTTTATGCCTCCTCAATCACTAATAACATCAGGATAGGATAATTCTTCATCTGTTAAGTAACAAGCGGGGTCATGAGCCCAATAATCAGAGTGCACAGCTTGGGCCCGAACCCGAAAGTTGCCATTGCACAGATTAAGCCATCCACACTTGCTGCATCTGCCTTTTAATAGATTAGCCCTATTTTTCAAACCTGCCAAAATGGGATGGGAAGTATCTGACCAGATACTTCCGAACTTTCTATCCAACACATTGCCCAAAACAACACTTTGGGTGAATTGGTCAGGATGAACATTGCCGGACCAATCTACTTGTCCTATGGCAATACCCGAGCGGTTGCCGCCATTTATTGACAGTAATCTATATGCTTCTTCTGCTTTTGGAGATTTTTCCCTTAACAGTTTCAGATATATATATACAGCGTCACAGTGATTTCCCACCGTTAAAACCTCAACATCACGACCTTTGTTTATAAGGTTTTCTGTTCGTTTGATAATTAACTCCAATGCAGAACGGGTTTGTTGGTGAGTGATATTATCCCCAAGCATATCAGCACCCCTACCTGAATAAACCAGATGGTAAAAGCATACCCTAGGGATGTTTTCTTCTTCCACCAGATCAAAAATTTTATCCAACTCATTGTAGTTACTGCGGTTTATAGTAAAGCGTAAACCAGTTTTTTGGCCCACTTTTCTACAATTTCTAATCCCCTTCAAAGCCGATTCAAAAGCACCTTTTTTACCCCTGAAGATGTCATTTGTTTCACCTATACCGTCAAGGCTAATGCCTACATAGCTGGCACCCAGATGCTTTATCTTTTTTGCGGTATCCATGTCAATAAGTGTGCCGTTTGTGGATATGGTAACTCTTAATCCACTTTTTACCGCATATTCCATTAGCGCAAAAAAATCATCGCGAACTAGGGGTTCTCCCCCGGAAAAAAGGATTACAGGAACATTAAAGTCCTTCAGGTCATCTATCAGCTTAAATGCTTCCAGGGTGTTAAGCTCTTTTGAGGCAGGTAAGCCGTTTGAATCCGCATAGCAATGCTTGCATCTTAAATTACATGCCTTAGTGATGTTCCAAACCACTACCGGTCCTGTGCTGCCTGCTTTGCCGGCGGTCTGCCCCTTGATACTGTGGTGATACCTTAAAGAGTCCCCCTCATTCTCCAATCCAAAAAGCAACCTGCTGATATTAACCATTATTATTCTTCCCTTCTAACCATCGTAAAATTGCTTCCACTAGCCCGCTGATGGTATATTGTTCAGCCTGAATATCTATTTTTAATCCGTTTTGTCTAGCAGTATCAGCAGTTATGGGACCTATGCAGGCAACTTTTACTTTATTGGGTAGCGGTATAATTTCTTTGCCCAGCAGTTCTACAAAATTATTTACTGTGGATGAACTGGTAAAAGTAACTATATCTATTTTTCCGTCAAGAATAAGCTGTTTTATTACCTCTTTTCTTCTGCCTATGCCGATTTCCGTACGATAGACCGTTACTTCATCCACCACAGCCCCTTTTTTATTTAATAAATCTACTAAAATCTTTCTGGCGATGTCCGCCCTTGGCAGAAGCACTGAGTCCCCACTAAGGATTTTTTCATCTAACCCTTTGACAATCTCTTCTGCCCTGTATTCTTCCGGTACAAAATCTACTTTTAAACCCAAGGATTCCAGACTTTTTTTCGTTGCAGGCCCTATGGCGCAAACGCGAATTCCCTTAAGTTCCCTTATGTCCAAGTCCCTTGTAGCCATGCGCTTGAAAAAGTATTTAACCCCATTTACACTGGTAAATATTATCCAGCTATATTTATTAATTGAGCTTAAAGCATTATCCAGGGGAGCATAATCAAATGGTTCATCAATGGTGATGGTTGGAAACTCTACAGCCTCACCACCCAACTCCCGGATAATTTCACTTAAGATGCTTGCCTGTTCCCTTGCTCTGGTTACTAAAATTCTTTTTCCGTACAAAGGTTTGACCTCATACCAATTTAAGCTGTCCCGGAGATTTACCACTCTACCCACTATTATAATTGATGGGTTTATATAGCCACTTTTTTCTGCTTTTTCTGCAATGTCTTTTAGAACCCCGGTTAAAGTTCTTTGCTCACCGGTAGTTCCCCATTGAATGACAGCAGCAGGAGTATCAGTGTCCATACCATGTTTCATTAAATTAGAAGCAATTTGCTGTAATCTCCCCATTCCCATTAGAAAAATCAATGTTCCCTTGCTTGTTGCTATTTTGTCCCAATTTAATTGTGATTCATTTTTGTCAGGGTCTTCATTCCCCGTAATCACTTCAAAACTGGAAGATATACCTCTATGGGTTACCGGAATTCCTGCATATGCCGGCACGGCAACAGCCGAGGTGATTCCCGGAATTACCTCAAAATTAATACCGGCATTTTTCAGTGTCAAGGCTTCTTCCCCTCCCCTGCCAAAAACAAAGGGGTCTCCGCCTTTCAATCTGGTGACAGTGTATCCTAATAAAGCCTTCTCCACTATTAATTCATTAATTTCTTCT
>CAZHAJ010000045.1:0-12484 GCA_964530215.1 uncultured Peptococcaceae bacterium
AAACAGCAGCTGCCACAGCAGGATGAATCAGCTGCTGGATACTTTTTTCGCGGCTCGGAATATCGCCTTAGCTATAGAAATTCAAAAACAATCCACCATAAATCTGATAAGAAAAGAGATTCTCCGTCTAAACAAAAAGCTTACCGCTCAGCTCAGAGACCTAGACTCGGCAGACAATGCGGAAGTACTCAAACATCACGGTGAAATCATTAAAGCTAATATTCATCAATTGAAAAAGGGTGACCGTGAGGTTTTTTTAAATGATTATTATACAGAGGATTGCCCCCAAGTTAAGATAATGCTGGACCCAAATCTGACACCGGCAGAAAATTCACAAAAATATTTCTATAAATATAATAAAGCTAAAAGGGTGTTGGAGAATGCTACTGTGCATGCCGAAAACACCAGAAACGAACTGGAATATCTGCACAGTGTTGAAAACTCGGCAGAAATTGCTGATAATCTTGATGATTTATATGAGATTAGAGCAGAGTTGACGGAACAAGGTTATCTGAAGCCGTCGGGTCCGAAAAAAAGTAAAAATCCCAAAGATGCAAAGCCTGTCCCGGCAGCTTTTATATCAGATGACAATATCACAATATTTGCCGGAAAAAATAATAGACAAAATGACTACCTCACCATGAAGATGGCTAAACCAAACGATATATGGCTACATGCCAGGGAGATACCGGGAAGCCATGTTGTAATACGTACCGAAAACAAGGAAATTCCCACTAGAACATTGGAGCAGGCTGTATCACTGGCTGCATATTTAAGCAGAGCAAAAAATTCTACCAAGGTTCCTGTGGACTATACCTTAAGAAAATTTGTTGATAAACCTAAAGGTGCAAAACCGGGATTTGTCACTTACACAAACTTTAAAACCATTATTACCGACCCGAACCCGATACTGCTAAAAAAAGCGGATATTAATCAAAATGAAAGCTGACTGTACTCCATGCCTAATGAGTCAGCCACCGCCTTGTAGGTAAGCAGCCCGTTATGGGTATTGACTCCCCTGGCAATAGACATATTTTCTTTGCATACTTTAGAAATTCCCTTAGCTGCAATTTCACGCAGATAAGGTAACGTGCAATTTGTTAAAGCAAAAGTTGAGGTTCTCGCCAATGATCCCGGCATATTTGACACCGCATAATGAACAACTCCGTATTTTTCATAAACAGGATTACTGTGAGTAGTTACTCTGTCAATGGTTTCCACTGAGCCACCCTGATCAACAGCTACGTCCACAATCACCGAACCCCGTTTCATTTGCTTAACCATAGCTTTTGTTACCAGTTTTGGCGCCTTTGCCCCGGTAACCAATACCGCCCCCACCAGGAGATCTGCATACTTAACACATTGTTCTATATTATAACTGTTTGACGCCAGGGTTGTGATCTGTCCTTTGAATAAATCATCGATATGCCGCAGTCTATTAACGTCTATATCCAGTATTGTAACCTTAGCGCCCATACCCACAGCAATTTTTGCTGCGTTTATGCCCACTACCCCTCCGCCAATAATAACAACATCCGCCGCCGGGACCCCGGGCACACCACCCAACAAGACTCCCCGTCCACCCTGGGATTTTTCTAAAAAGCGTGCTCCCACTTGAATTGACATTCTGCCTGCCACTTCACTCATGGGATTAAGGAGAGGAAGATCACCCTTATCATCTTGGATAGTCTCATATGCAATGGCCGTAACCCTCTTTTTAATTAACATTTGGGTAAGCTCCCTCTCACTGGCCAAATGGAGGTATGCAAAAAGTATTTTACCGGGGGTGTAAAATTGATACTCTTCCGCTACAGGCTCTTTCACTTTTACTATTAAATCCGCCTCCCGATAAACTTCGTCCCTGGAAGCTAATTGAGCCCCGGCAGTAAAATATGCTTCATCTGTGATGCCGCTACCTAAACCGGCTCCCTTCTCTACAAGGACTCTGTGACCGTCACCCGCAACAGCCATGACACCGGCAGGTGTTATGGCCACTCTATTTTCGTTATCTCTTATCTCCTTGGGGACACCTATGTTCATACATAAAACCTCCGCGCTTTATTTACTAAATATCTCTGCTTCCTGGCTTGGAAATAGGTATTCCCTCTTTACAAAGGGGACATTCTTCCGGGATATAGGATACTGCGGGTATATCTAGAAGGCTTTCAGTCCGCACCCCCAAGTCTGCCTTACCGCCGCTGCGGTTTACCAGTACGGCAACGCCCACCACTTCTCCTCCGGCGTCTCTGACCAAATCGATAACCTCTTTTACCGATCCACCGGTGGTTATCACATCCTCCACCACTAGGACCCGCTCACCAGGTGCTATATTAAAACCCCTTCTGAGCTTCATATCAAAATTTTCTCTTTCTGTAAAAATACTGCGAACACCTAAAGCCCTTGCCATTTCATAAGACATAACAATGCCGCCCATTGCCGGTCCCACAACAAGATGAATATTGTCATGGGAGAATCTTGTAGCCAACTCACCGCATAAATCCTTACAATGATGAGGATGTTGGATAACTAGGGCACATTGGAAGTATCTGTTACTGTGCCTCCCCGAAGTAAGCTTGAAATGACCCTCCAGCATAGCTCCGGTATCTTGAAATATTGATATTATCTTTTCCTTGTTCACCAAAGTTTTTTATTCCTCCAATATAGTATATTTTTTGTTTAAATTTATTTCTAATTAATTTTTAAAATCCCTTTTTTTCCATGTCATACCGGGGGTAAAAAACTTTTATCTACAAATAATAAAATCGAATCAAATTGCCTCACTGCCAAAAAAGGAGGTTGACGAAATGGCTCGTAACCGGAGTATTATGTCTGACAGACTCAAATATGAATTGGCCCAGGAACTGGGCGTGGCAGACACCGTAGCCCGGGACGGTGATTTTGGCAACGTTTCCTCAAGAAACTGTGGTAACCTGGTAAAGCTAGCCATAGAGCGTGCAAGCAGAATGCATTAAAGACCACTGGGCAACTGAGGCAAAGGGATGTGTCATTTGACACATCCCTTTATATCTTCAACTATCTTTTCAGCTGCCAACAAAGGCTGGGGAGCACCGGTAATGGGTCTTCCCACTACAATATAATCAGAACCGGATAAAATGGCAGAAGCAGGGGTCTTGATTCTCTTTTGATCGCCCACCGCTGCCCAAGTGGGCCTTATCCCTGGTGTAATCACCAAAAACTTAGAACCACATGTCTCTTTGATGAAAGATACCTCTTGGGGTGATGCCACAACACCATCCAACCCGCAATTTTTTGCCAATTTTGCCCAATGTATAACAAAATCCTGCACCTTTCCCTCAATGTTTAACTGCTGCAATATTTCCTGGTTAATACTGGTAAGAACAGTGACTGCAATAATTTTTGGACAAATTATGTCCAACTTGTCCGCTTCGTCTTTTATTGCTGCAACTGCTGCCTTCATCATTTCAGATCCTCCGGAAGCATGTACATTGATAATATCCGGCTTTAACCTGGTTAAAGCTCTGGAGGCTCCCGCCACAGTATTGGGTATGTCATGCAGCTTAAGGTCAAGAAAAACCTTACAGCCTTCATCCTTAATCTTACTGACAATTTCCCCTCCTGAAGAATAAAAAAGCTCCATACCCACCTTGAACATACCGGCACATGGTTTTAATAGGCGGACTAATTCCAAAGCTTTTTCCTGACTGCTGACATCCAATGCAATAATCAGTCTTTCTTTATTATCCATCACAACTCTCCTTGTTCTGAGTAAAAAAATAGTTTACTGCAGTTTTACTTAAGATGAGCTATACCCACCAGATCATTGATATCCTCAATGTTATTATTCTCCATAAATGACTCTATCCCCCGTAATACTTCGGTAGTAGCCCTAGGGTTAACAAAGTTTGCCATACCCACTGCCACCGCACTGGCACCTGCCATTATAAATTCCAACGCATCCCTGGCACACATAACACCGCCCATGCCCACAATGGGAACAGAAACCGCCTGATAAACCTGCCAGACAGCCCTTACCGCCACAGGTCTTACTGCCGGACCGGATAAGCCTCCTATAGTGTTGGCCAGAACCGGTTTTCTTTTGTGTATATCTATAGACATCCCCATAAGAGTGTTTATCAGCGACACCGCATCTGCTCCGGCATCAACCACTTTTTCCGCCACCTGTACTATACTGGTAACATTGGGTGACAGCTTTGCAATCAGAGGTAGCTGGGTGGCAGACCTTACTTCACTGATTACTTCAGCTGCACATTCGGGGTCGCTGCCAAAGGCCAGGCCGCCTTTTTTGACATTGGGGCAGGAAATATTCACCTCAAGACCTGCCACTCCCTTTACTCCATTTAATCTTGATGCCAGTTTTACATAATCTTCTATGGTATCTCCGGCTATATTAATTATTACAGGTACATCATAACTTCTTAAATATGGCATATAGTTCTCTATCACCAGATCAACTCCGGGATTTTCCAAACCTATTGAATTTAACATGCCGGATGGAGTTTCTGCTATTCTGGGTGTAGGATTACCGGGTCTAGGAAACAAGGTGATTCCCTTGGTAACCAATGCTCCCAGCTTGTTCAAATCTACAAAATCCGAATATTCACGTCCATAGCCAAAGGTGCCCGAAGCTGTGGTAACCGGATTTTTCATTTTTATACCGCCAATATTAACCGCTAAATTCATATGCAACCCCTCAAATATTAAATAATCTTAAAATAACTTAACGTTTATTTAGCTCACTTCAAAATAATTTCTTTAAGATTAAAAACCGGGCCGTCAACACATACGTGGGCGCTTACTGCCTTCCCCGTGGAATCCGTCATTTCACATGCACAAGAAAGACATGCACCCAAACCACATCCCATGTACTCCTCCACCGATATTTCGACATCTACCCCGGGGTCCGCGATATAAGATAACCCTTTAAGCATAGGTTGCGGTCCGCAAGCATAAATTCTATGGGGAGAACTCTTAATTCGCTGCTGATATAAATCCAGCACCGTTCCCTTAATACTCCCAGAACCGTCATCGGTGGCTGAATATACGGCAAAGCCCATGTCAATTATTTTATTTTCTGCAACAAGATAATCTTTGTGTACAGCACCTAAAAAAACCGAAACCTTGTTAATTTCTTCTTGATAAATTTCCCTTATCTCTTCCAAGAGAAAAACCAAGGGAGCTGTTCCCATTCCACCGCCCAGCACCGCAACTCTCTCACCCTTACAAGGAAGAGTAAACCCTCTACCCAAAGGACCCAAAACATCCAAACTTTCTCCAGGTTTAATTTTTGCCAAAAGGCTGGTACCCCGACCCACTACCCTGTAAAATACGTATACAATATTTTCTGCCCTGTCCATACAGTGAATGGAAAGCGGCCGCCTTAGTATCGGCTCCATTAAATCATTACATTTAATATGCAAAAACTGTCCGGGTTTAGCTGTAGATACAATCTCTGGAGCTTTGATTCCCAATAAAAAGTGCCCGGATACCAATTCCTGATTCTTTTCAACCTTATATGTATTGTTATACAATGGTATTTCACAACCCCCATTATTCTGTTAAAATTATACTAATTATATGTTTCTGTATATTATACACATATTATACCCTTGGAATAGCAATTAATATTGAATGGAGCTGATCCTATGACCTGGTATTTGATTTTAGCATTAGTTTTCACTCTTGGCTTTACAACCTTTGCGGTCCAGAATTCCCAGTTGGTCACCCTTCAATTCCTGGGTTGGGAAATGGCGTCTTTTCCATTGGTGATGTTGTTAATCTTCTCCGCAATCACCGGAGTATTGGTGACACTGCTATTTAGTTTACCCAGTCAGGTAAAGCTCAGTAGTAAAAACAGGGAACTCAATGCCCGCATAAAGCAACTGGAAAAAGAATTAGAAAAAGCTAATAAAGTTGAAGGTTAATTTAATTGTTAAAAATGAGTGGTTTTTTCAATATAAACTGAAAAGACACACTCATTTTTACTTATCTATATCAAATTAACAACATAATTCATCCATTTTTAAAATGTCTTGTTATCTGCGGTAAACAACCTTTCCATCCACCATCGTCATAACAGGCAAGCCCTTTAATGTTCTCCCGACAAAAGGGGTATTCCTGCCTTTACTGTGGAAATCCTGGGGATTAACCTTCTCCTCCAGCTCAGGATCAATCACTGTGACATCCGCTGCAACACCCGGTTCCAAGGCACCTGACTTAATCCCTAAAATATTGGCCGGATTTATTGTCATCATGGCAACAGCTCTTGACGGACTGATTATCCCCGTTGATACCAGTTCTGTCCAAACCAAACCTACAGCTGTTTCCAGACCCACCATTCCAAAAGGTGCTAAATTATACTCCTTATCTTTGTCTTCTTCTGCATGGGGGGCATGGTCTGAAGCAATTACATCTATGGTACCGTCAGCTATCGCTTCCTTAATGGCAACAATATCGGCTTCTTCCCTCAGGGGGGGGTTAACCTTAGTGGCTGTGTCATATCCCTGCACTGCTAAATCAGTCAAAGTAAAATGGTGTGGAGTCACCTCGGCAGTAACCTTTATCCCCCTAGCTTTGGCATCTCTAATCAGCCTGACAGAGCCTGCTGTGCTGACATGGGCAATATGCAAGCGGCAGCCAGTTAACTCTGACAATATAATATCTCTGGCCACCATAACTTCCTCTGCAGCCTTGGGTATTCCCCTTAATCCGAATCTGGTGGAGTTAAATCCTTCGTTCATTACTCCTTCTGCAACCAGGTCCAAATCTTCACAATGGGATATTACAGGCATGTCCAGCATACCGGCATACTGCATAGCCCTTCTCATAACTGTGGGATTGGATACCGGAGAGCCGTCATCTGAAAATGCCACCGCGCCGGCATCCTTTAAGTCCGCCATTTCGGAAAGCTCTTCACCTTTACTTCCCTTAGTAAGGGAAGCGATGGGGTAAACCTTGGCCAAACCTGCTTCCCCTGCTTTGTTTGACACATAATGAATTACCGAGCGGGTATCAGCTACCGGGACGGTATTAGGCATACAGGCAACTGCGGTAAATCCTCCCCGAACCGCTGCCCTGCAACCTGATTCAATGGTTTCCTTTTCTTCCTGACCGGGTTCTCTTAAATGAACGTGCATATCAATAAATCCGGGAGCAACCAGCTTACCTTGGGCATCAAAAACCTCCGCATCGGACACAGACAGGTTTTGTCCCATCTCTGATATAACACCGTCTTTAATTATAATATCCGACGTTTCCAGTTTGCCTGTTACGGGGTTAACCACCGTACCCCCTTTAATTAACATCTTCACCGGAACCACCTCCTGCCAGTAGATATAATACCGCCATTCTCACTGCGACACCGTTAGTCACCTGTTCATCTATTACTGATTGGGCACCGTCTGCAACATCGGGGGAAATTTCCACACCTCTGTTCATTGGACCTGGGTGCATAACTAGGGCGTCCGGTGCAGCTAAAGCCACCCTTTCCTTATTCAGTCCAAAGAGTCTGTTGTATTCACGGATACTGGGGAACAGTCCCTGCTGCTGCCTTTCAAGCTGCATACGCAGCATCATCACTACGTCTGCACCCTCCACCGCCTCATCGATATTATGGAAAACCTGCACACCCGTTCTCTCAATTCCCATGGGTAGCATGGTGGCAGGAGCACACACCCGTACCGAAGCTCCCATAGTGGTCAGACCCCAAATATTTGAACGAGCTACTCTGCTGTGGAGTACATCTCCAATAATGGAAACAGTTAAACCTTTAAGCCGTCCTTTTTTGTCCCTTATGGTAAACATATCCAGCAAGCCTTGGGTTGGGTGACCATGGAAACCGTCACCCGCGTTAAGGACCCCAAAGTTACCTGCCTGGGCCAATAGATGAGGTGCTCCCGCCATTGAATGACGCAGCACCACCAAGTCGGCTCCCAAAGCCTCTAAGGTAGTGGCAGTGTCCCTCATGCTTTCGCCTTTAACCGCACTGCTGGTAGAAGCGGCAATATTAACTGTGTCTGCACTAAGGTATTTAGCTGCCAGTTCAAAGGAAATTCTGGTACGTGTACTGGGTTCGTAAAACATGTTAACAACTGTTTTTCCCCTCAAAGCCGGAACCTTTTTAATATCCCTGCCCATGACCTCTTTCATAGAAACTGCCAGATCAAGAATCCGAGTAATCTCATCCTCGCCCACACCCTCAAGACCCAACAAGTCTTTCTTAATCACAGCCAATTATATCCCCCCTATGTTTTTATTGCATATACTTTGAAACAGTTAAACCTATATTTGTTCAAAAAAAAGCCTCACCAAGAAAGATAATCATCCCGTGAAGCAGTTTTTGGAAGCATTATTTGCTTTACCCCTTATCGGCCTCACGGAACCGCCCTTAAAGAAAGGTAATCTCTTTACTTTTCAATCTCGGTGATAACAACTTTTTCTTCACCGTCAGTTTCGTTCAGAAGTACCGCCACACCCTCTTTTTTTGAGGTTGGTACATTCTTGCCCACATAATCTGCTCTTATGGGCAATTCTCTATGTCCCCTGTCCACCAGTACTGCCAATTGAATTGACTTAGGCCGGCCCAAATCCATCAGTGCATCTAACGCCGCCCTAATTGTCCTTCCTGTGTACATAACATCATCCACCAACACTATTGCTTTCCCTTCCACCGAAAAATCAACTTCGGTTTTCCTAACCAAGGGATGAGGAGATAAAGTACTTAAATCATCACGATAAAGGGTGATATCCAGTATTCCCACTGCTACATCTTTGCCCTCAATTTCCATGATTTTTTTAGCCAATTGCTTTGCCAGGGGTACCCCCCTGTTGCGAATACCTATGAGCACGAGATTGTCTACCCCTTTGTTATGCTCAATAATCTCGTGTGCAATCCTGGTCAACGATCTGCGAATACCTTCCTTGTCAAGTATTACCGCCTTTTGCTTAACGGGACCTCGCAAACCACCACTTCCCTTCATATCCTTATTTAATAAAAAAACCTAACCTACTTATGAAAGCACGGTCAGGTTAAACTGCTTACAGATACCTTCCCGGCCTCACTGGACCGAACTTAAAGGACTTTATACTTTTTCATGAGTAAGCTTACCATAGTATGCCAAGGGATGTCAATTTATTTATTTTACTAAATAAAAGAAAATGATTAAAGCTTGGATACTCCGTACATAATAAGTGCTATTCCCAATAATATGGCAGCCAAAGCATGGGGTGAACTCTTGCCTGACAGACCTAACAAGCCAAGGGATGTCACTGTTATCATCACCGTGGGTCCGGTAACAGCCAATAAAGCATTGATTTTAAAGGCTGCTTCCACTGTGTTAAAACGAAGCATTAAAAAAGCACCCGTCAATTCTAATAAAGATGATATAAATCTCAATGCAGCCATACTCATTACGATTTTTTCTACAATCATAAACATAAATAACCACCCCCTATTACTCCTTAAATTTCATATGCGGCAGTAATATGGGAAATGCGTAGTATATGGACACAAAAAATGTGGAAGGAAGTGAAAGTATGCCGAAAAAATCAAAAACTGCTGCGCTGATTGCATTAAGTGGTGTTCCTTTCATAATGGTCTTGGGAAATTCCATGATTATACCCGTGCTTCCTGATATAAAAAATGCCCTTAACTTATCTCAACTCAATGTCAGTTTAATCATTACTCTATTCTCGGTCCCCGCCGGAATAATTATCCCCCTAGCAGGCTTCCTGTCAGACAGATACGGAAGGAAAGTAGTAATCGCTCCTTCATTAATCCTTTATGGCTTAGGGGGGATAATAGCCGGTACCGCTGCAATTATAATGGATCAAAATGCATTTCCGGTAATTCTGGGTGGCAGGGTTCTGCAAGGCGTTGGGGCCGCGGGCACAGCTCCCATTGCTATGGCTTTATGCAGTGATATTTTTTCCGGAAAAGAGAGAAGTCAATCTTTGGGGATCATCGAAGCTGCCAACGGCTTTGGAAAGGTACTGAGCCCCATCCTTGGTTCGCTGCTGGGACTTATTGCTTGGTATACCACTTTTTTATTCTTTCCCATTATTATCATACCCATTGTCATAGGAGTATGGTTTTTTGTAAAAGAGCCAAAATCCAATCGCTCAAAACAAAGTGTCAAACAATATCTTCAATCCATTAAAGATATATTTGAAAAAAAGTCGGCTATGCTTCTTACATCTTTTTTCGCTGGTATGTCGGCGCTTCTCATTTTATTTGGAGTACTTTTTTTTCTGTCCGAATATCTGGAACAAAGATATCATCTTAAGGGGATTAGTAAAGGTTTTGCCTTGGCGATACCCGTACTTTTCATGAGTACTGCCTCATTTTTAACCGGTACCCATTTAAAAAAAAAGATAAAACTTATGAAATGGCTTGTGGTTACCGGAATGTCCATTATAGCAGCCTCTTTGGGGATGCTGGGCATCTACAATCAAAATACTTATTTTTTCTTTTTTTCAATATCTATGGCCGGCATAGGAACCGGCCTTACCCTTCCATGTCTTAATTATATAATTACCAGCTCTTGTGAAGCCCTCAGAAGAGGCTTAGTAACCTCTCTTTATGGCAGTGTTCGTTTTTTCGGAGTTGCCCTGGGCCCGCCCCTTTTTGGACTGGTTATGGATAATAAGTCCCTTATGTTTTGGTCAGCTGCAGGACTGGCTACTTTAGCTGCTCTGCTTTCGGTTTTTCTTATCAGAGTAAAAGATATGAAAACCCCCGCAGGCAAGTAAATTAGGTTATACATAAAGGATTGATATAAAGGTGTATTTACGTGGATTTAAAAAGAGAGATTGATATACAAAAACATTAATCTTTCCATACATTTCCAAAATTCTGGATTCTGACTTCTGTATTCTGTATTCATTTGAATTTTTGAAGGGGGAGGAGATAAAACCTTACCGGACCATAACTATTGGGAGGTAATGTAAAATTCAAAGTATGGATATGTTTACCTTGATGAGGATATACCCCTATAACCTTTCCATAACCCTGGGGACGTAAGGCAGAAGGCTCACTATAATATAAATGATAGTTGGGGTCCTTTAAAAAGACTGTTCTTATTAATCCGTCTAACCTATAGGTCAGCATCTGATTGTATAAATCAATAAAAGAACCTTTATCCAATTTATTATTTTCCAAAGCCCCCTGCAGCACTAACGCTGTGGGGCCGTTCATTTCTATTTCAATGGAATAATCCACTCCATAATTGCCGCCGTTTACACCTTTTATACCTGGTGTATAGGGATCAAAACCATTGCGCATACAGTCATTTATAAAAACATCCGGCACATAATTAAGCCCTGAAGGGTCTATAGCCTGGTGGTCCCTTCCGGCAGCCAAAGCAAATTTGCTCATTCCCCCATCATATGCGTTATAATCAATCTTAAAAGTTTTTGACACTGCTTCCCCAGAAGGGTTGTCCAAATAATTTCCCGGTTGAAACAAACCCCTCATGTGCAGATTTGATTTAGGCTGCAACACTTTGTTTTCAAGATCCCTTTCATCCAGGAATACTTCAAGATTTTCTCCCATCCTTGCAATAAATGTTCTTATGCCCACCGATTCGCCGGGAGCAAAGTCGCTTCTGGCCAATTGCATATCAGTCTCATAATCAAAAAACTGCAGGTCATACATACCGGTAACCCATCCCCTGGCACCTACATCACCGCTTATTATTAACCTTCCCTCCGGCTCTATAGTTCCCAGATGCTCCGGGGGCTTAGTTTGGGATAAGTACCACTGCTTAACCAAATAGTTACCCACTGCAGTTCCAAAATATAAGACCTCTCCTGTCTCCGGATTTTCCGGTGCAGCATCCTCTAGAAAATGATAAACTCCCTCCGGTGACAGATTAGCCGCCATTGCCCCACCGGAAGCATAGACACTTATCTTTTTATTACTGTGGTTTTCCACGGCAAACCCCACTGTGGCGGGAATATTAGCAATGGGATCCTGCCTCCAATCAATTAAAAGATTTAAGTGGCTAAATAATACCCTTACCTTGCCGGCTTCAGAGAGAACATCATCAACTCGGCAGAGCACCCCCGACTCCACCGGCATTTCGGGACAATTACTTAAAAATAGATTATATGTATCATCTAGCGACAACACCTGATTTGCACTTATTGACTCCGCTTGCTCCAATATTTGAGGGGGGATTTCCTGACCTACAATATATTGGAAGCCATTATCTTGTGAAGCCTTGAGTTCGGTGGGGAAATTGAATAGTAAAAACAATACCATTAAAATAAAAATAAAACCCATACCTTTTTTTTTAGCAGCTAAATTAATGACCGACTCTAAAATAATGAATTGACACCTCCATATTAGCACTCTGTGGTAATTCTACCATGATATACCCCATTCCTTCTGCACTGGCGAAAATAGCAGCATAGAAGATATAATACTATATAAAGAGTTTTCACAGGAGGCAATAATGCATAACCATATACCCCTTAAGAATAA